>NZ_JAFLXD010000031.1:0-81184 GCF_019891415.1 Pseudomonas sp. SH10-3B
TCACAGCTACAACGACTATCGGTCGCCAATTGCGGAGGAAAGGTTGGCGGCGTGAACCTTAATCGGTGTCCAAGATTACTTGACCAGATCAGTCAGGCGCCCAGTTGCAGAGCGGTGTCCAGGGCACGTTGCTTGATCTGCGCGCCCTGGCCGAACCAGGCCGAGTCCATGCGGTACTCGTTACTGCGGGCGCGGCGCTCGTGATCGACAAACTCGGTCACGGCATTGAGCAGGCCCCATACGGTGCCACGTGCCGAGTCGAGCTGACTGCCCCGACCACGACCCTCGTACAGTTCCTGGACCTTGCGCAGGGCACGCTCGTTGGGCAGAACCTCCGGCAGTGCGCCGGTCGGATTGGTCTCGCACAACACGTTCATAAAGAAGCCCAGCGCTTCATGCCACTGCACTTTGCGTTCGGCCAGCGCACGCATGCGGTACATAAAGTCATCCCATTGCGAGACGGCGATGCCGAGTTGCTTCTTCACTGCATTCGGATCAAAGCGCGTGTTGTGCGGCACCTTGATCGCCCGGCTGGTGCCGTCCAAGGCGATGGTCAGGGTGTTGTTGCAGACTACGCGAACAGTGGTCGGCGTTGCTGTGGTGGCCAGGGTGCCGTCGCAGGAAGTTGCCAACAGCAGGTAGCCATTCACTTGGTCGTTACCCTTGAGCGCTGCACCTTGCCCAGTACGCGCGAGCGCCCAGAACTTGCGTCCACCCTTGAGCACACCGGCTGTTTCCAGCTCGTAGCCAGAGACCTCGGTCAGGTCTCGGTAGAACTCCAAAACTTCCCGAGGCTGCACGGTGTGATACCGATTGGAGACCACCGATAGCGGGGCCTTGGTGTCCGAGCGGAACAGCACCTTCTGTTCGGGGAACGAGTGGATAGCGCCCAGATGGCCGACGGCATCCGACTTGAAATGCACGGGGCTTTCCTGGATTTTCCAGTCCATGCTGGCTTCGCGCTGCCAGACCTCGATGGGTTGTTTCTGGGTAAGCTGATTGCCCAGGCCATGCCACGGGGCTGCTCCAGCGTAGGCCATTGTTTCGACGAAATGAGCCATGGTTGAGATTCCTTTAGGTGCACGCCGGCATAAAGCGCCGCGCATAGCGCAGCACCGGCCGGACGATATGGATAGAAATAGGTCGTACGGCCAGGTCAGGCCGGCAGGTTGAAGCGATGACCGCAGAGCAGGCAGAGGTTGTGGGCCAATACGTGACGGTCGAGCGTATCACCCAGCTGCGCGCCGAGCGCACAACCACCAACCCCACCGGCCAGGCCGCCGAGGATGGCACCAGATACGGAGCCGAGCGTGATGCCGACAGGCCCGGCGATAGAGCCAATAAGCGCACCCGTTTGGCCTCCAGCCAGTGCGGCACTGACACCGCGCGCAGCACCACCCACGGTGCCGATGGCCGCGCCGACTTTCATGGCGTGATGGAAAGAAGCGACTTTGGGGGAATGACAGCGAGGACACTTCAATGACATGGGTAAACCTCCTTGGTGGTGTAGTCAAGGTGGTTATGTAGGGCTGAGATTTTTTTGAATCGAATAGCTGTATCGAACCGTCAAACTTGGAGGCAAGCGAAAGCATCCGATCATTGTCCTTAAGAAACTAAGAGCGATTCAGGGAGCGAATTACTCATCGATTTTGGGCAATTTGTACTACGTGAACTGGTCTGTTTCTAAAATTTCTGATAAATACGAAGGGGCTCTGTCCGCCGTACCCATATTGGAACGCGTTAAGCGGAAACTATCGGCTAGAAAATTGAAGGGAATTAATATTGTGAAGATCGGAGTGCGAGCGTCACCTACTGAAGTCGTTTATTGTGTGTTTGATTCCGAGCGAGACGAAGTAGTGAATATCGGAAAAATATGTATTCCTAAATCACTTGGGGTGCCTGAACAGCTCAAGCATATTCGGCTCAATTTGCTCGATGTGCTTCGGGAGTACGAGATTTCCGAGGCGGGCATCCGAATTCTTGAACCCACGGCGCAGAGTATTTCTATTGAGCGTGTTCAGATTGAGGGTGTTATCCAAGAAGCATTCGCGAGTAGTAATG
Organism: Pseudomonas sp. SH10-3B; assembly: GCF_019891415.1. Taxonomy (NCBI): domain Bacteria; kingdom Pseudomonadati; phylum Pseudomonadota; class Gammaproteobacteria; order Pseudomonadales; family Pseudomonadaceae; genus Pseudomonas; species Pseudomonas sp. SH10-3B. The sequence goes on from NZ_JAFLXD010000031.1 coordinate 2,062, forward strand.
TAAGAAGTTACTACGTAGGCCAGATCTCAAGTATTGCATCAAGAGTTGGAGTCGAACGAAATCAGTTCAAACCTTTGGTTGATGGTGATGCAAGCTTCGAAGGCTTTGAAAACTGGGGTGACTTGTCTAAAACTGAGCGCGAAGCAACTCTCTGCGCAATGGGGGCTTGATATGTACGGTATTTATAATCGTGCGCAAGTCGAGTTCGAGTACACGAAGGAGATTGGCCAGGATGGTAAAAATTCCAAGGCTTACATCGCGCATGATAAATATTTGGATGCCGAGTTAGTAATTAAAGAAATGGCTCGGGATAAATTTCAGGATAGCGACGCGTTCTTCGCGGAGTCTAGATCTCTGTACAAAGCTGCACATGCGCATGTTGTTCAAATTCAGTACGCCTGCGCGTGTGAAAAAAATATTTACCTAGCACTGCCTTATTATAAGAATGGTTCTTTAAAGGACTTTGCAAAGAACAAGTCCCTTACCGTAAGGGAAGTTGTTAGGTTCTCTATTCAGATTTGCTCTGGTCTGCATAATATCCACTCGAAGGGCTTAATCCATTTTGATATAAAGCCGGACAATATCTTGCTTTCAGATAGGCTGGAGGCCTTAGTTTCCGATTTTGGGCTTGCTAAAGCAATGGGGTTAGACTACACGGCGACCCCCGCTCAAATGTACACCAAACATATGGCACCTGAGTATTTTACAGACGCCGAGTTCACAAGCCAGTATGATATTTATCAGCTGGGGCTGACAATCTATAGACTGATTATCGGTGAAGCTGATTTCAATTCTCAGATTGCAGCTTTTGGTTCTTTTGACGAGTTCAGAAACGCGATTCTGGCTGAAGCTTTTCCACGGCGATTGTCTCTTGAGCACATCCCGTCGCGCCTGAAATCAATAGTGGAAAAATGCCTAAAGGTCGACCGCGCCCAGAGATATCAGTCGGCACTAGATGTCGCGAACGAATTGGCCCAGATAGACGACAACACGCTCGATTGGGTGTATGAGAGTCTCAACGGTGTCCGTCGCTGGCATAAAGTCACGCCAACCCACGAATACCTGCTGGAGGTCGACGGAGCTGGCACGTCCGTCGCTCAAAAGAAGACTACTACAGGTAAATGGTCTAAGGTAAAAGAGTCATGTGGTGGATTGACCACTGCTGCTATCAAGAGGTTTCTGAGGAAATTCTGATGCGTGTTATACGCAATGACAGGAAAACTTATAAAACCCGAGAGTCTCTCTCGTCTCCCCCTCGACCCAAGGATTCCGAGTCAAAGCCGAAGATTGAATTTGAGTTTGAGGTCTATGGTCACTTCGTCAAGCGCCGGATAAAGTCCGATTTGTAATCAACGCCCTGTCGATGACTGATGCCGCTCACTTTAGCCTTGGCTTCAGACTGTCTGAAGCCTCCAGCCAGCCTGGAGGCCACAAAAACGCCGCTTTCCTGTGAAGAGAAGGCGGCGTTTTTCCATAGCTGAGCGACAGTAGCTCGATACCAAGCTTTTCGACTCCTAATGTCGCCCCCTGGTTTTATAGCAGCCTCTACCGGCTGCTGTAAGTCGAAAGCTGTCTATTGTTACCGTATCGAAACGACTTTGCGGTCATGATTCTGATTGAGTGCTGACACCGACAGGTTCCCGCTCGCTGCTTCCTGAATGTGCTCGCTCCACCATGCCATCATCGGGCGCCTGCGTTCGATGTAATCTGCTCGGTTGTAGGCGCTGCGAACCTCGTCCTTGTCGACGTGGGCGAGCGCTACCTCAATCAACTCAGGATCCCAACCGTGCTCGTTGAGGATGGTGCTAGCCATTGAGCGCATCCCATGGCTGACTAAGCGCCCTTCAAAGCCCATACGCTTTAGCGCCATGTTGGCGGTCTGGCTGTTGCAGTGGGTTCGAGGATTACGGTCCGCAGGGAACACGTACTCCCGATGTCCGCTGTAGGGCTTGATTGCTTCAAGCAGGGCTAGAGCCTGGCCTGTTAACGGCACGATGTGTATGCGGCGTTTCTTCATGCGCTCAGCTGGAATCGTCCAGATCTTCTTCTCGATGTCGATGTCAGCCCAGCGGGTGGTAGCTGCCTCTGCTGGTCGGGTCATGGTGTTGAGCTGCCATTCGATTAGGCAGCGAGTTGTCCTTTTTATACTGGCATTGGCGATTGCCACCATGAGCTCTTTCAGCTCATCGGGCGGGAGCGCCGCCATGTTTTTCTTCTTGGGCTTTTTGAAGACGGAACGAATCCCGCTGAGCGGGTTTGCATGAATCAGTCCCGAATTGACCCCATAGGTCATTACCTCGTTGAGTCGCTGTGTCAGCCGTTTAACGGTTTCGAGGCTGCCTTTGGTTTCAAGGGGTCTGAGTAAATTGATGACCTTCGGGGCGGTGACGGCTGAGATCGGTGTGGTGCCGAGGTCTGGGAAAATGTGCAGCGTAAGCGAGCGCCAAATGTCTTCGGCATAAGCTGGGGTGACTGAATCTTTTTTGAGCTCAAACCACGCTGTTGTCACGTTTTCGAAAGTGTGTTCTGTGGCTGCTTTTTTCGCTTGCCGCTCCGCATCGCGCTGCTCTTTCGGGTCCAGCCCCTGAGCGACGAGCTCCCTCGCCTCAACGGTTCGCTTGCGTGCTTGAGCCAAGCTTACTTCGGGAAAGGTACCTAGTCCCATGTTGATCCGTTTTTTGGTCACAGGATGAATGTAGTTGAAATTCCATAGTCTCGAGCCATTGATTCTCACTCGCATCTGAAGGCCATTGCCATCCGTGAGTGTGTAGTCCTTTTCCTTAGGCTTGGCGGCTTTGACTTTCATGTCTGAAAGGCGCGTGGCTTGAGCGCACATGGTGTATTCCAATGCTGTTTATGTATTCCAAAAATTACCAGCTGAGAGCTTGGAATACCACTTGGAATACACGTCTGCATGGATGTCTATGGACGCTGACGGATCCTGATGGCGCTGAAAGCCCCGTATTTACTGGATTTCAGGCACAAAAAAAGACGTCCGTGGACGTCTTTAGATGATGAAATGGTGGAGCCGGGGGGATTTGAACCCCCGTCCGCCAGTACTCCGCTGTCGGTACTACATGCGTAGCCGTTTCTATTAAGTTAACCCTCAGCGACCCGAAGGGCAGGGTGCTTTGGGCGAGTTGTGTAAGTTTTAGCCGCTTCGTCCACAACGTACTGCACGGCGATTCTGTTCTATATGACAATCACTTTGGGTTTACAGACATCCCCTGGTGATTGCTGGACCCGAAGGTACCAGAAGCTCAGGATCTAAGGCTGCTTACGCAGCGATAGCGGTTTCCCAGCTTGGCTTTTCGTCATTGGCAACTATAAGAAGTTGCAACAGTGGATTTACGAGTTCTGTTACCAACTCGGCATGCACCTAAAGTTTCGCGACCGGCGTCGAATCCTAAACGGCCCCGTGCTTGTAACTCGTTGTTTCATAGTGAGTGACAAGCCTGTGCAGTGTACGCCAAACGGTTACGGAAGGCCAACCCGAAGGTTGGCCCTGCGCTTATTGGCCGCCTTTGTCCATGTTCTGCAGGTCTTGCAGGGCCTTGGAGGTGATCTCGATGCACTTCTTGTCATCGCCGGCGGCGTGGGCGGCCTTGGCCTGGGAGACGGCTGTGTCGATTTCGCCACTTTTGCCACTGGAATCGGTGGCGAGCAGCGCTTTACCGTTGTTGATTTTGTCCAGGTTGATCTTGCACAGGTCGGGCTCGCCCGCCGCAAAAACAGGGGAGGCCAACATCGCAGCGGTAATGAACAAGCCAGCAAGAGCGGAACGCTTCATAGGGTATCTCCTTGCGCAAAGGGCTCGACGCTGCTGGCGTTCAAGGGCTGCCAGCGACATCACTGATGAGCCTCGTTTGTCGAGGCCTATGCAGATGACTACGCCGGCGCGCAGGGGTTCTGTTTTTTTGCGGGATTAATGCGCGCGGGCCTGGGTCACGCGATCCACGAGGTACACCAATCCGTGGTAATCGATGCCGCCGTGCTGGCTCAGGCCGATCTCGCAGGTGCGGCTGGTGGAGATGCCTTCGCTGCAGTCTTGCACTGCATCCTTGAGGGAGCGCAGCGAGTGGGCGTTGAGTTCCGGCGTGGTGAAACCTTTGTCGCCGGCAAATCCGCAGCAGTGGATGCCTTCCGGTATTACCACGGTCTTGGCGCAACGGCGGGCCAGGTCGATCAGCGCCTGGCTTTCCCCCAGGTGTTGGGTGCTGCAGGTGACGTGTACGGCGATCGGCGCCTCTTGCGGTGTGAAATCGAGACGGTCCATCAGGTGCGTACGGATGAAGCGTACAGGGTCGTAAAGGTCCAGGCGCGTTTCGCCGAGGTCTTGCACCAGGCGCAGGGTGCAGGGGCTGGTGTCGCAATAGATCGGGTCCAGGCCGCCACGGCTGGCATGGAGCAGGGCACCGATCAGCTCCTGGCGTTTGTGTTCTGCCTGTTCGGCGTAGCCTTTGGACGCGAAAGGCTGGCCGCAGCACAAGCTGTCCTGATCATCGGGAAACACGACTTGGTAACCGGCTTTTTCCAGCAGGCCTTGGGTTTTTTCGTACAGTGACATCTGCTCTTTGTCACCGGCCGCTGGCCCCATGGCGCGTGAGACACAAGCCGCCAGGTAGACCACCCGTGGCCGCTCATCCGTCACGGCCGGGCTGAAGCGAATGGCTTTTTCCGGTTGTGGCATGGCGTTGGTCCACTGTGGGATCTGTCCCTTGGACAGCTTGGTCACGGTAGCTGACAGCTTCGCCAGGCGAGGAGCGCCCAGCAACATGCGTGCGCCATTGGCGACATGTAGGGTAAAGCGCGCACCTTGCAGTGCCGTGGCGAAATGGGTGGCCAGCCATTCGGCGGTTTTCGTACGGCCGGCGTCGCGGCTTCGCAGTTTTTTCACGAGGTCGCCGGTGTTGATTCCTACTGGGCAACGCTGGGCACATAGGCCAGTAGCGGCGCACGTGTCGATGCCCTGATAGTGGTAGGCCGCTTCCAGTTCGGTGGTGTCGACGCCGGCATGTTTTTTTGCCTGTATATCTCGCCAGATCACGATGCGTTGGCGCGGGCTCAACGTCAGGCCTTTCGAGGGGCATACCGGTTCACAGAAACCACACTCAATGCACTTATCCACAAGCTCGTCGGCCGCCGGCAGCGGTTTGAGGTGTTTGAGGTGAATCTGCGGGTCTTCGCTGAGCACCACGTCCGGGTTGAGGATGCCGTTGGGATCGAGCAGGCGTTTAAGTTGCCACATCAGTTGATAGGCATCGCTGCCCCATTCCAGCTCGACGAACGGTGCCATATTGCGGCCGGTGCCGTGCTCGGCTTTCAGTGAGCCGCCGAACTCCACGGCGACCAATTGCGCGACGTCATCCATGAACGCTTGATAGCGTGTGACTTCTTGCGCACTGTTGAAGCCTTGGGTGAACACAAAGTGCAGATTACCTTCCAGGGCATGTCCGAAAAGGATGGCTTCGTCGTAGTGATGTTTGTCGAACAGTTCGATCAAACGGTTCACGCCAATCGCCAGTTGCTCGACCGGGAAGGTGACGTCTTCGATGATTACCGTGGTGCCGGTTTTGCGTACAGCACCTACGGCAGGGAAGGTGTCCTTGCGGATTGTCCACAGGCGAGCGTTTTCCACCGGGTCTTCGGTGAAGTCGACCTGTTTCTCCACTGGGAAACCGGCCAGCGACGCCATGATCAGCGCCAATTGTTCGTGTAGCAACGACGGCGATGCTGCGCGGGATTCAATCAGCAGCGCGCAGGCATTTTCTGATAAGTGCTGTACGAATGCGGGCATGCCCGGCTTGTTCTGCACCGAGCGCATGCTGCGCCGGTCCAGCAGTTCCACGGCCGATACCGGTTGGGTTTTCAGGACGGTGACCGCGTTACAGCAGGTCTCCACGTCTGGAAACACAATCAACGCCGACGCCTTGTTGGGGTGATCGATCACGGTGTCGTAGGTGACTGCGCTGATAAATCCCAGGGTGCCCTCGGAGCCCACCAATAAATGGCTGAGGATGTCCAGCGGATCATCAAAATCTACCAGGGCGTTGAGTGACAGGCCGGTGGTATTTTTCAGGCGGTATTTGTGGCGTATTTTTGCTGCCAATTCGGCGTTTGCCCGCGTCTCACGGCCGAGTGTCGCCAGGCGCTCGAGCAGTGCGCCGTGCTGTTCACGAAACGCCGTAACGCTGGTTGAGTCTTCTGTATCGAGGCGACTGCCATCAGCCAGAACCAGACGAATTCCGGCCAGGGTGTGGTAGGTGTTCTGCGCCGTACCGCAGCACATGCCGCTGGCGTTGTTGGCGACGATTCCGCCGATCTTGCAGGCATTGATCGACGCCGGGTCGGGGCCGATCTTGCGCCCGAATGGCGCCAGCCAGGCGTTAGCCTGTGCGCCGATCACGCCGGGTTGCAGGCGGATCTGCGTACCTTGCCCGCGAATCTCACGGCCGTTCCAATTGTCCCCCAGCACAATCAGCACTGAGTCGCTTATCGCTTGCCCGGAAAGGCTGGTGCCGGCTGCGCGGAACGTCACCGGCACGCGTTCACGCTGGGCCAGTTGCAGCAGCGCAACCACTTCGTCTTCCGACTCCACACGGATCACCAGTTGTGGGACCAATCGGTAAAAGCTGGCGTCGGTGCCGAATGCGAGGGTGGAAAGTGGATCGTCGAAGCGCCGACTTTTTGGGATCAGCTGTGCGACGTCAGCAAGGAAAGCGGCAGGCAGACTCATTGGTCCTCCAGGATCAGCACCCCCTGGGCGCCGTGTTGACACGATTACGCAAAACTGACGCCGAGGTTACCGCCCGGCGTCGGTTTTTACCCTATTGCTTGTGGCTTTAGTGCACCAGCATGCCGGTAAACCAGTAAGCCTGGGCCAGGGTGATCAGCCCGACGATCGTGGCGAAGAATAGGCTGTGCTTGAGGGTGAAGCGGAACAGATCGGATTCTTTGCCCACCAGTCCGGTCGCCGCGCAGGCCACAGCGATCGATTGCGGCGAGATCATTTTGCCGGTCACGCCGCCGCTGGTATTTGCCGCTACCAGCAGCGTGTCGTTGACGCCGATCTGGTGCGCCGTTGTGGCTTGCAGCGAGCTGAACAGGGCGTTGGACGAAGTGTCGGAGCCTGTCAGGAACACTCCCAGCCAGCCGAGGAAAGGCGAGAAGAACGGGAAGGCTGCGCCAGTGCCGGCCAACACCAGCGCCATGGTCGAAGACATGCCGGAGTAATTGGTGACGAAAGCGAATGCCAGCACCATGCCGATGGACAGGATCGGCCAGCGTAGTTCGTAGAAGGTCTCTTTCAAAGTGGTAAGACCAATCTTGGTATTGATCTTCAGTACCAGCATCGAGATCAGTGCGGAGAAGAAAATCGCGGTGCCGGTCGCTGAGATCGGGTCCAGCTTGAATATCGCCGGAATTGCAGTCGGGTTGGTCACGATTGGTGCAACCTTGATCACCATTTGATCCAGGTGCGGGATCGCGAAGTTGAATACCCAGCTGTACATCGAGCCGCCAGCGGCGAACATTGCCTTGAAGGGTTTGAGGGTCCAGATGGTGACCAGCACGGTGAGGATCAGGAAGGGTGACCAAGCCTTGAAGATCTGCCCCAGGCTGTAAGGCGAGACGACCGTGCTGCGTGGCAGACCGAAACCGCCTGCACTGGCGGTAATTGCTACGCCGGATGTGGCGCCGGCAATCTGTGCGCCCGCGGTGCGCTTGGGTTGCCAGACTTTAAGGAACAACGTCAGGGAAATCAGGCTGGCCAGGGCCGAGGTGATATCCGGCAGTTCCGGACCGATGAAGTTGGAAGTGAAGTATTGGGTGATGGCAAAGCTCAGGCCCGCGACCAGCGCAGCCGGCCACGTTTCACGAACGCCACGCAGGCCATCCATCATGAATACCAGCCAGAACGGCACGAACAGCGACAGCAACGGCAGCTGGCGACCCGTCATGGCGCCGATCTTGAAGGCATCGATACCAGTCACTTGCCCTGCAACGATGATTGGAATCCCCAGGGCACCGAAGGCGACGGGCGCGGTGTTGGCAATCAGGCACAGGCCGGCCGCGTACAGTGGGTTGAAACCCAGGCCTACCAGCAGCGCGGCGGTAATCGCCACGGGCGCACCGAAACCGGCAGCACCTTCCAGGAATGCGCCGAAGCAGAAACCGATCAGCAGCACTTGCAGGCGTTGGTCATCGGTGATCGACAGGACGGAGCTGCGGATGATCTCGAATTGGCCGCTCTTAACGGTGAGTTTGTAGAGAAACACCGCCGCGACAATGATCCAGGCAATAGGCCACAGGCCATAGGCAAAACCGTAACCGGCGGCGGCCAGCGCCATATCCACTGGCATGTGAAAGGCAAAGATCGCCACCAGTATCGATAATGCCAGGGTGATGCTGCCGGCCACGTGGCCTTTGAGGCGAAACACGGCCAGGGCCAGGAAGAAGAACACGATCGGAATAACGGCGGCCAATGCGGACAGGCCGAGGCTGCCGAGAGGGCTGTAGAGCTGTTGCCAGGTTTGCATATGGGGTGGCCCCTAATTGTTGTTGGTCAGGCACTTCTTAGTCGATTTGGATAATTGGTAATACCAATTTACAATCGCTGGAGGCTAGGTTAAAAGCCTTCGGGGGGATGTGTCAATTTGCCGCTTGCGAAACTTTGGTCGTAGCTCGGCAGGCGAGGTGGTCTGATCGGGTCAATCGAAGCAGTTCTGATAGGTGCTGGAAGGGCGGCGATAGGCCAGAATAGAGGGCCCGGCGAGTGGTCGGGATGGTGGAGAGCGAGTTATGGGGTTTGATCAGGTGCGTCAGCGCCGTTTGTCTGACGATATTGTCGAGCAGCTTGAGGGGATGATCCTTGAGGGCACGCTGAAGTCGGGTGAGCGCTTGCCGGCGGAGCGCGCTTTGGCTGAGCAGTTTGGCGTGTCGCGTCCGTCATTGCGGGAGGCGATTCAGAAACTGGCGGCTAAGGGCTTGTTGGTGAGTCGTCAGGGCGGAGGCAATTATGTTGCTGAGTCACTGGGCTCGACGTTCAGCGATCCGCTGTTGCACCTGTTGGAAAACAATCCCGAGGCTCAGCGCGATTTGCTGGAGTTTCGCCAGACCCTGGAAGCATCTTGTGCTTATTACGCGGCATTGCGAGCGACTGAGGTCGACCGTGAACGACTGACCGCTGCATTCGACGCGCTGCAGGATTGCTATACCCGTGTTGATGAAGTGAGCCGGGTCGAGGAGGGCGCTGCTGATGCAAGGTTCCACCTGGCTATTGCGGAGGCCAGTCATAACGCGGTGTTGCTGCACACCATCCGTGGCTTGTTCGACCTGCTCAAGCGTAACGTGGTGACCAATATCGGTGGCATGTATCAGCAGCGGACGGAGACCCGCGACATGCTGATCAGCCAGCACCGGGAACTGTACCTGGCGATTATCGAGGGGCGAGCCGAGTTGGCGCGAGAGGTCTCTACACGTCACTTGGAGTACGTACAGGAAGTGTTGGAGGAAGTGCGCCAGGAAGTTCAGCGCGTGGCGCGTGCGGAGCGGCGCAAGGGGATGTAGCCTGGGAAAGTCCCAAGGCTACAACGTTACAAGGATTATTCTTCCTTGCCCTTGTTGCGCACGGCGCGATGCAATTCGCGGTTGGAATCGCGTTCGCGCTCAGTATCTCGCTTATCGTATTCCTTCTTGCCCTTGCCCAGTGCGATCTCACACTTGACCAGATGCTTGCTCCAATACCAGGACAGGCAGATGCAGGCGTAGCCTTTCTGCTGTACGGCTGCGGCGAGTTTTTCCAGTTCGCGGGCATTGAGCAGCAGTTTGCGTGTGCGCACCGGGTCGGCAATTACGTGGGTGCTCGCGGTTGTCAGCGGGGTGATATGGCTGCCGAGCAGCCATGCCTCGCCATCCTTGAGCAATACGTAGCTGTCGACCAGTTGCAACTTGCTGGCACGCAGACTCTTTACTTCCCAGCCGGCCAGGACCAGACCAGCCTCGAACCGATGTTCGATGAAGTAATCGTGTCGCGCTTTTTTATTTTGCGCGATGGTCCCTGTGGGTTGTTTCTTTTGTTTAGCCATAGGGGCGGCATTATAGGGAGTTGCGAGCGTGTCGGCTACGGTCAACCTGCGTGCTTGAGCGTGTTGGTCGAATCCCGGACAATGCGGGAAGTACTTTGGTTATTTTCTCTCGCGGATCGGGCTGTTATTTCGCGATGTTTGCCGCTCAGCTGTGGAAATCACGCACACATGACGACGCATATTCAACGTTCGGCCCTGCTGCCCTATCCGGCGCAGGCGCTCTATGACCTGGTCAACGACGTGGCGCGTTACCCGGAATTCCTGCCTTGGTGTTCAACTGCCGAGGTGCTGGAAAGCAGTGATGACCATATGGTGGCCAGTGTTGGGGTGGCGAAAGGCGGGCTTAGTCAGCACTTTGTTACGCGTAATGTGCTGGTGCCCGGCAAGTCCATTGAAATGAATCTGCAGGAAGGGCCGTTTACCCAGTTGCATGGCGTATGGGTATTCAAGGCGCTGACGGACAAGGCCTGCAAGATCAGTCTGGACCTGTCGTTTGATTACGCCGGGCCGATTGTGCGGGCGACATTGGGGCCGTTGTTCAATCAGGCGACCAATACCCTGGTTGATGCATTCTGCCAGCGAGCCAAGCAACTGCATGGTTGAGATTGAGGTGGTATATGCCGCCGAGGATCGTCAGGTGTTGCTGGCGTTGACGGTGGCTTCGGGAACCAGTTTGCGCGCGGCAGTGCAAGTGTCAGGAATGGCTGCGCAGTTTCCTGAGCTGGATCTGGTTGAATGTCTTTTAGGGGTATTCGGTAAGGTTGCCACGGATGCTGACGTGCGCCCCGTGCAATCGGGCGATCGCATTGAGATCTATCGGCCATTGCTGGTCGACCCTAAAGAAGTGCGCAGGCTGCGAGCAGCCAAAGCCAAGGCGGCGCTGGGCAAACTGTAGAATCCATCAGTTGGTTAAACGGCAGGTAACAAAAAGCCCGGCATGCCGGGCTTTTTGTGGGTGCCGCAATATTACTGCGGGCTGGTGTCCAGAGGTTGAGGCGTCGGGACTGGAACGGTTTCCACACCGTCGACGTCTTTCTGGATCTTGTCGAGCAAGGAGCCTGGTTTAGCCGGTACTTCGGACTTCGGCTTCTCGCTTTCCTGCGCTGGCGCAGTCACGTTAGCGCCATTGCCGTTGCCCAGCAGTGCTTCATCGCGGCTTACGCCTGGCATGAAGTCACCGGACAGGCTGACGAGCTGGTCATTGCCATTAAAAATGACGCTGACACGCTCCTGTTGGCGTTCACCGCCACCAGGCTGCAGGCTGTAGAGATAATCCCAGCGATCGGCGTGGAAAGTGTCGGTCAGCAGGGGGTTGCCCATAATAAACCGTACTTGCCGTCGGGTCATTCCCGGGCGTAACTGGTCTATCATGTCCTGCGTGACGACATTGCCCTGCTGGATGTCGATTTTGTAAACCCCGGGGAATGAACAACCGGCGAGTGCGAGCAGTCCCACAAAGGTGAAACTGGTTAGCAAGAGCTTGGTGTTTTGCATCGGTGGGCGACTTCCACTATCTTGGCTGGGACAACGTAAACGCCGATCATACCCGTATTAAGAGAAGCTGCGAAGCAGCATCCGCGAGAAAGCTAACCATGGTTGAAAATAGCGAACTACGCAAAGCCGGTCTTAAAGTGACTCTGCCACGAGTCAAGATTCTACAAATGCTCGATTCTGCTGAGCAGCGTCACATGAGTGCCGAGGATGTTTACAAGGCGCTGATGGAGTCTAACGAGGACGTCGGCCTGGCCACGGTTTACCGTGTACTGACCCAGTTTGAAGCCGCAGGGCTGGTGGTTCGTCATAATTTCGACGGCGGTCATGCAGTGTTCGAATTGGCTGACGGTGGTCATCACGATCACATGGTTGACCTGGATACCAATGAGGTTATCGAGTTCACCAGCCCGGCAATCGAAAAGCTCCAGCATGAGATTGCTGAGGAGCATGGATTCGATTTGGTCGACCACAATCTTGTGTTGTACATCCGTAAGAAAAAGTAAAAACGACGCAGAATTGCTCTGCGAAACGATCGAAGGCGACCCTAGGGTCGCCTTCGTGCTTTCTATAATAAGGAAAAGTTCGGCTCAAGCCTTGGTGGCTACTACCATTTTCTTCGCGTGTGCCAAAGACTCTTTGGTCAAGTCGATACCGCCTAGCATCCGCGCCACTTCTTCCACGCGTTCCGACTTGTTCAGTTTGGATACGGCTGTATGTGTCGCATCACTGCCTCTGACCTTGTGTACAAACAAATGTTGATGCCCTTGGGCCGCCACTTGCGGCAAGTGCGTGACGGTCAGCACCTGGCCCCGCTCTCCCAGGCGGCGCAGTAACTGACCAACAATTTCTGCGGTGGGCCCGCCGATACCTACGTCCACTTCGTCGAACACCAGTGTCGGTACCCGGGAGGTTTGCGCGGTAATCACTTGGATCGCCAAGCTGATTCGTGACAGCTCACCACCCGACGCCACTTTTGCCAGTGCCTTGAGCGGTTGCCCTGGATTGGCGCTGACCAGTAGCTCTACCTGCTCCAGGCCGTGGGGTTGCAGCTCATTGCTGGTGTTGGTACGCAACTCGATGGTGAAGCGTCCGCCCGGCATGCCCAGGCGCTGAATTTCCTGCTCAACGGCGCCAGCCAGGCTGGTGGCTGCCTGTTGGCGCAGGTCACTCAGTTCGCGGGCCTTCTCCTGATAGTGGCGGGCAAAAGCGCCTAGCTCTTCGCCGAGTCGCTCAATGGATTCGTCATTCGCGTTCAGGGTCTCGATTTCATCCAGCAGCTTCTGCTGCATTGTTGCCACTTCGGTGGGCTGGATTCGATGTTTGCGTGCCAAGGTATAGATGGTGTCGAGGCGCTCTTCTATTTCCTGCAGCCGCGCCGGGTCGGCATCGAAATGATCCAGAAAGCGGTTGAGTTCACCTACTGCTTCTTCTACCTGGATTTGCGCACTGGTCAGCAGCGTGGTGGCTTCACTCAGTGAGCCTGAGGCGCTGTTAACGCTGGACAGTCGGTTGAGGCTGGCCGTGAGCGCATTGAGCACATTGCCGGAATCGCTCTCGCTGCATTGCTCCACCACTTGGCGGCAGATACCCAGCAGGGTTTCGGCGTTGGTGAGGTTCTTGTGTTCCTGTTCCAGTTGTTCCAGCTCGTTTTCGCCAAGCCCCAGGCTTTCCAGCTCTTCAAGCTGATAGCTGAGCAATTGATGGCGAGCGCGTTGCTCATCACCGGAGTTGGAAAGTCGCTCCAGCTCCTGTCGGGTCTGGCGCCAGCGCTGGGCGGCAAGTTGTACTTGCCGGGCAAGGTCGGTGGCGCCAGCGTATTCGTCGAGCAGGCGGCGAGGGGTGTCGGTTTTGAGCAGGGACTGGTGTTCATGCTGGCTATGGATGTCGATCAGCAGTTCACCCAGGGCCTTCAGGTCGCCTAAGGGGCAGGGCGTGCCGTTGATATAGCCGCGCGAGCGACCCTCGGTGGTGATGACTCGGCGCAGGATGCACGGGCCGTCATTATTAAGGTCGCGCTCGGCCAGCCAGGCTTCGGCTTCGGGGATGTCCGCGAGGTCGAAAGTGGCCAGAATATCGGCCTTGTCCGCACCGGGGCGCACCACGCCACTGTCGGCGCGGTCGCCCAGGGTCAGGCCCAGCGCGTCGAGCATGATCGACTTGCCGGCGCCGGTTTCGCCTGTGATTACGCTCATCCCGCGATCCAGTTCGAGATCCAGATGTTCAACGATGGCGTAGTTATGTACAGACAGGTGCACGAGCATGACGGCCGCTCCCAGGCTTTAGGTCTGGTTATTTATACAGTGTTTTGATCTGGGCTGACAATCCCGATGCTTAGCTCAAATTGCTTGGTTACCCAGGTTTTTTAGTGCAAAGGAGCATGTCGGTATGGAAACTGATCTGGGGCAGTCGAAAGACTTTTGGTAACCCTTGCGCCCTTGAACCTTGAAATTGTGGCCCCATATACCGGAACAGAAGCGCGAGTTGAGCTCGCGCATGATTTTGAAAGGAGAAATCTATGGCTGACGAACAGACGCAGGATACGCAAACTCCAGACGCCAATTCGGCTGTCGGTGATGAACTGGCAACTCGTGTGCAAGTGCTCGAAGAGCAGTTGGCCGCTGCGCAGGATCAGTCTTTGCGTGTTGCCGCCGATCTGCAGAACGTCCGCCGCCGTGCCGAGCAGGATGTAGAAAAAGCTCACAAGTTCGGGCTGGAGAAATTCGCCGGTGACCTGCTGCCAATCATTGACAGTCTGGAGCGCGGCCTTGAGTTGTCCAACCCGGATGATGAAAACATCCGTCCGATGCGCGAAGGGATCGAACTGACCCTGAAAATGTTTCAGGACACCCTGAAGCGTTATCAGCTCGAAGCCATTGATCCGCAAGGCGGCGAACCGTTTAGCGCTGAGCATCATCAGGCCATGGCCATGCAAGAAAGCCATGATCTTGAGCCCAATAGTGTGTTGAAAGTGTTCCAGAAGGGCTACCAGCTCAATGGTCGCCTGCTGCGCCCGGCAATGGTGGTGGTGAGCAAGGCTCCTGCACCCGTTGCACCTTCTATTGATGAGCAGGCTTGAAATTCGCCGCAAGGCCCCCATCTATAAGTCAAGCGTTTAAGTGCTACCGCAGTTAGCCACCACTGCTGCGGCAACCCAATTCAAGTTTCGGGAGAGTAAATCATGGGCAAAATTATCGGTATTGACCTGGGGACCACCAACTCCTGCGTCTCCGTGCTGGAAAACGGCGTTGCAAAAGTAATCGAAAACGCCGAAGGCGCGCGTACCACGCCGTCGATCATCGCTTACGCCAACGATGGTGAAATCCTCGTTGGTCAGTCGGCCAAGCGTCAGGCTGTGACCAATCCGCATAACACCCTGTACGCGGTGAAGCGCCTGATCGGTCGTAAGTTCGACGAAGAAGTCGTACAGAAAGACATCAAGATGGTCCCTTACAAAATCGCCAAGGCTGACAACGGTGACGCCTGGGTTGAAGTAAATGGCCAGAAAATGTCGCCACCGCAAATCTCGGCTGAAATCTTGAAAAAGATGAAGAAGACTGCCGAAGATTACCTGGGTGAGACAGTGACTGAAGCGGTGATCACCGTTCCGGCCTACTTCAACGACAGCCAGCGCCAGGCGACCAAAGACGCCGGCCGCATCGCGGGCCTGGACGTAAAACGTATCATCAACGAACCGACCGCAGCTGCTCTGGCTTACGGTATGGACAAGGCTAAAGGCGATCACACCGTGATCGTTTATGACCTGGGTGGCGGTACGTTTGACGTTTCCGTGATCGAGATTGCCGAAGTAGACGGCGAGCACCAGTTCGAAGTGTTGGCCACTAACGGCGACACCTTCCTGGGTGGTGAAGACTTTGACATTCGTCTTATCGACTACCTCGTTGACGAATTCAAGAAAGAAAGCGGCATGAACCTCAAGGGTGATCCGCTGGCGATGCAGCGCCTGAAAGAAGCCGCTGAAAAAGCCAAGATCGAGCTGTCTTCTGCTCAGTCGACTGACGTTAACCTGCCGTACATCACTGCAGACGCTACCGGTCCTAAGCACTTGAACGTGAAGATCTCTCGCGCCAAGTTGGAAGCGCTGGTTGAAGACCTGGTTCAGCGCACTATCGAGCCTTGCCGCATTGCATTGAAAGACTCCGGGATCGATGTTGGTGCGATCAACGACGTGATCCTGGTAGGCGGTCAGACCCGTATGCCGCTGGTTCAGAAGTTGGTCACCGAGTTCTTCGGTAAAGAAGCACGTAAAGACGTGAACCCGGACGAAGCTGTTGCCATGGGTGCTGCCATCCAGGGTGCGGTATTGGCCGGTGACGTGAAAGACGTGTTGCTGCTGGACGTAAGCCCGCTGACCCTGGGTATCGAAACCATGGGTGGCGTGATGACTGCGCTGATCGAGAAAAACACCACGATTCCTACCAAGAAATCCCAAGTGTTCTCGACTGCTGATGACAACCAGGGCGCTGTAACTATTCACGTGCTGCAAGGTGAGCGCAAACAGGCTGCTCAGAACAAGTCCCTGGGCAAGTTCGACCTGGCTGAGATTCCGCCAGCGCCACGTGGCGTGCCACAAATTGAAGTGACCTTCGACATCGACGCCAACGGCATTCTGCACGTAGGTGCGAAAGACAAGGCTACCGGTAAAGAGCAGAAGATCACCATCAAGGCCAACTCTGGTCTGTCTGATGAAGAAATTCAACAGATGATTCGTGATGCTGAAACCAATGCTGAAGCTGACAAGAAGTTCGAAGAGTTGGCAGGTGCCCGTAACCAGGGCGACGCACTGGTTCACTCGACGCGCAAAATGATCGCTGATGCTGGCGAGAAAGTGACCGCTGAAGAGAAGGCTGCAATCGAAGCTGCTGTGGTTGCCCTCGAAGCCGCTGTTAAGGGCGACGACAAGGCTGCTATTGAAGCCAAGGTTGAAGAGCTGTCGAAAGTCTCCGCGCCAGTGGCTCAAAAAATGTACGCCGAACAGGCTCAGCCAGCTGACGGTGCTGCTCAAAAGGCAGAGCCTGAAGCTAAAGACGATGTTGTCGATGCCGAGTTCGAAGAAGTTACAGACAAGAAGTAAGTTGGTCGCCCGGTTGACCGCTATCAAGCGGTGACTGGTAGGATGTCGCCGCGCGGGAGCTTGCTCCCGCGTTGGCGTGTCTGGGGTATGCGAATTTTTACAGCATGCGACAGCGTTCGGATGTTGGCGGTGTGATCGGGGATGCTCCTGCTTTCCGAGCAATAAATACCGCGTTTTTGGCCGGGTCCCTGGCTAAAAAGTAGTAATGACCAGGATCGTTGAATTGACGTGAGTTGGGTCCGGGCCTGTATTGGGGCTCAACGAGTTTGGTCGGGCTCAGGAGGGTCTGGCTGAACGTCCTTAAGAGTGCAAAGACTTATGGCAAAGCGTGACTATTACGAAGTATTGGGTGTGGAGCGCGGCTCCAGCGAGGCGGACCTGAAAAAGGCTTACCGTCGCCTGGCAATGAAGCACCACCCGGACCGTAATCCGGATAGCAAAGAATCCGAAGAGATGTTCAAAGAGGCCAACGAGGCCTACGAATGTCTGTCTGATCCCAACAAGCGTGCGGCCTACGACCAGTATGGACATGCCGGTGTCGATCCGAGCATGGGTGGCGGCGGTGCCGGTTTTGGTGGTCAGAACTTCTCCGATATTTTCGGTGATGTATTCAGTGACTTCTTTGGTGGTGGTCGGGGTGGTCAGCGTGGTGGTGCCCAGCGTGGCAGCGACCTGCGTTACACCCTGGAGCTGAACCTGGAAGAAGCTGTGCGCGGCACCAGCGTCAATATTCGCGTGCCGACGCTGGTTAACTGCAAACCGTGTGATGGTTCGGGGGCCAAGAAAGGCTCCTCGCCGATTACTTGCCCGACGTGCGGCGGTATCGGTCAGGTCCGTATGCAGCAGGGTTTCTTCTCCGTGCAGCAGACCTGTCCACGTTGCCATGGGCAGGGCAAGATCATTTCCGATCCGTGCGACTCCTGCCACGGCGAAGGTCGCGTCGAAGAGTACAAGACCTTGGCGGTGAAAGTGCCGGCGGGCGTGGACACCGGAGACCGTATTCGTCTGTCGGGTGAGGGAGAGGCCGGTACTCAGGGTGGTCCAACTGGCGACCTGTACGTGGTGATCAATGTGCGCGAGCACTCGATCTTCCAGCGCGACGGCAAGCACCTGTTCTGTGAAGTGCCGATCAGTTTTGTCGATGCTGCCTTGGGTGGCGAGTTGGAGATCCCTACTCTCGACGGTCGAGTGAAGCTCAAGATCCCTGAGGGGACGCAGACCGGCAAGCAGTTCCGTATCCGTGGCAAAGGCGTAGCTCCGGTGCGCGGTGGCGGTGCTGGCGACCTGATGTGTCGCGTTGCGGTGGAGACCCCGGTCAATCTGGGTCGTCGTCAGCGTGAGCTGCTTGAGGAGTTCCGCAGTTCACTGGAGGGGGATGACACCCATTCGCCGAAAACCACTGGCTTCTTCGAAGGCGTGAAACGTTTCTTCGGTGACCTGTAAGGAAGTGAATATGCGACGTATAGCCGTAATGGGCGCTGCCGGGCGCATGGGCAAGACGCTGGTCGAAGCGGTGCAGCAGCGTTCCCCGGCCTCTGGGCTGACTGCTGCGATTGTGCGTCCCGGCAGCACGTTGATCGGTGCGGATGCTGGTGAGTTGGCTTCGCTGGGGCGTATCGGTGTTTCGTTGTCCGGCAATCTGGAGCAGGTTGCTGACGAATTCGATGTGTTGATCGACTTCACCCTGCCGGAGGTGATGCTGAAAAACCTCGCGTTCTGCCGCAAGGCGGGCAAGGCGATGGTGATCGGTACCACGGGTTTGACTGCTGAGCAGAAGCAGTTGCTGGTCGAGGCGGGTAAGGATATTCCTGTCGTCTTCGCTGCCAACTTCAGCGTTGGCGTGAACCTGTCGCTCAAGTTGTTGGATATGGCGGCGCGCGTGCTGGGGGATGAGGCGGATATCGAGATTATCGAGACTCATCACCGCCACAAGATCGATGCTCCGTCGGGGACGGCGCTGCGCATGGGTGAAGCTATTGCTGATGCGCTGGGGCGTGATCTGTCCAAGGTGGCGGTTTACGGTCGCGAAGGGCATACCGGTGCGCGTGCGCGTGACACCATTGGTTTTGCGACCGTCCGTGGCGGTGATGTCGTAGGCGATCACACGGTATTGTTCGCTACCGAGGGCGAGCGCCTGGAAATTACTCACAAGGCTTCCAGTCGCATGACATTCGCCAAGGGTGCGGTGCGTGCAGCGCTCTGGTTAGAAGGTCGCGAGCCTGGTCTGTACGACATGCGCGATGTGTTGGATCTGCACTAATCAGTAGCTAAAACAGGGCCTCAGGATTATCCTAAGGCCCCGTTTTTACCCGCTAAGCGACGCCCTGTCGCATTCTCCTGCCTTTAAGGCTCATTAGCGGTGGACCAAAAAAGCCTTTTTCTGTAAGCTACAGCTTTAGTGTGTCCACTAAAAGCGCGCAGAATAATTCAGTGAAGAAGCGGGGTGACGTGTCCATACGTCACTCCGCTTTTTTACAACCTGCGATCGCCCTTTCAGGCTTTATTTACGGGAGGTCTTCTTGACTAAGCCAGCCATACTCGCCCTTGCTGATGGCAGCATTTTTCGCGGCGAAGCCATTGGAGCCGACGGTCAGACCGTTGGAGAGGTGGTGTTTAACACCGCCATGACCGGCTATCAGGAAATCCTTACCGATCCTTCCTACGCCCAACAGATCGTTACCCTGACCTATCCGCACATCGGCAACACCGGTACTACGCCGGAAGACGTCGAGTCTGATCGTGTCTGGTCGGCAGGTCTGGTCATTCGTGATCTGCCACTGGTTGCCAGCAACTGGCGTAACACAATGTCGCTGTCCGATTACCTGAAAGCCAACAACGTTGTGGCGATCGCCGGTATCGATACGCGCCGCCTGACTCGCATCCTGCGTGAAAAGGGCTCGCAGAACGGCTGCATCATGGTCGGTGACAATATTTCCGAAGCCGCGGCGATTGCTGCAGCCCAAGGCTTCCCTGGCCTGAAAGGCATGGACCTGGCGAAAGTTGTCAGCACCAAGGAACAGTACGAGTGGCGCTCCACGGTCTGGGACTTGAAGACCGACAGCCACGAGACTATCGAAGCGGCTGACCTGCCCTATCACGTGGTCGCATACGACTACGGCGTCAAGTACAACATCCTGCGCATGCTGGTCGAGCGTGGTTGCCGCGTAACCGTGGTGCCGGCGCAAACACCTGCCTGCGATGTGCTGGCCCTGCAACCTGACGGTGTGTTCCTGTCCAACGGCCCGGGTGATCCTGAGCCTTGTGACTACGCCATCCAGGCTATCAAGGAAGTGCTGGAAACCGAGATTCCGGTATTTGGTATCTGCCTCGGTCACCAACTGCTGGCGCTGGCCTCCGGCGCCAAGACCCTGAAAATGGGTCATGGCCATCATGGTGCCAACCATCCTGTGCAAGATCTGGACACGGGCGTTGTGATGATCACCAGCCAGAACCACGGTTTTGCGGTGGATGAAGCGACCTTGCCGAGCAATGTCCGCGCGATTCACAAGTCGTTGTTCGACGGTTCCCTGCAAGGCATCGAGCGTACTGACAAGAGCGCGTTCAGCTTCCAGGGCCACCCTGAAGCAAGCCCGGGCCCGAACGACGTAGCGCCGCTGTTCGACCGTTTCATCAATGAGATGGCCAAGCGACGCTGACTGAGCGGCCTGCGGGCGGCCCCTGCATTGGTGGCCCCCGCAGGCTCTTCGAAGATTGTTCAAGACGGCTTGCCGACTGACCTGCGGATTTGAGTGACAAACCCATGCCAAAACGTACAGACATAAAAAGCATCCTGATTCTCGGCGCTGGCCCGATTGTGATCGGCCAGGCCTGCGAATTCGACTACTCCGGCGCCCAGGCCTGTAAAGCCCTGCGCGAAGAGGGTTACCGCGTCATCCTGGTGAACTCTAACCCGGCCACCATCATGACCGATCCGGACATGGCTGACGCCACCTACATCGAGCCGATCAAGTGGCAGACGGTTGCCAAGATCATCGAGAAAGAGCGCCCAGACGCACTGCTGCCGACCATGGGCGGCCAGACTGCACTGAACTGCGCCTTGGACCTGGAGCGCGAAGGCGTCCTGGAAAAATTTGGCGTAGAGATGATCGGCGCCAACGCTGACACCATCGACAAGGCTGAAGACCGTTCGCGCTTCGACAAGGCCATGAAGTCCATCGGCCTTGACTGCCCGCGCTCCGGTATCGCCCACAGCATGGAGGAGGCCAACGCAGTTCTCGAAAAGCTGGGCTTCCCGTGCATTATCCGTCCGTCCTTCACCATGGGCGGCACCGGTGGTGGCATTGCTTACAACCGTGAAGAGTTCGAAGAAATCTGCGCGCGTGGCCTGGATCTGTCGCCGACTAAAGAGCTGCTGATCGACGAATCCCTGATCGGCTGGAAAGAGTATGAAATGGAGGTTGTCCGCGATAAAAAGGACAACTGCATCATCGTCTGCTCCATCGAAAACTTCGACCCGATGGGTGTCCACACTGGCGACTCGATCACCGTTGCTCCGGCACAGACCCTGACGGACAAGGAATACCAGATCATGCGTAACGCCTCGTTGGCGGTATTGCGTGAGATCGGCGTTGAAACCGGTGGTTCCAACGTTCAGTTCGGCATCTGCCCGAACACAGGCCGCATGGTCGTGATCGAGATGAACCCGCGTGTATCGCGTTCTTCGGCGCTGGCATCGAAAGCTACCGGCTTCCCGATTGCACGTATCGCCGCCAAGCTGGCCATCGGTTACACCTTGGACGAACTGCAAAACGAAATCACGGGCGGCGCTACGCCGGCGTCTTTCGAGCCGTCCATCGACTACGTCGTGACCAAGTTGCCACGCTTTGCTTTCGAGAAATTCCCGAAAGCCGATGCGCGCCTGACCACTCAGATGAAGTCGGTCGGTGAAGTCATGGCTATCGGCCGGACCTTCCAGGAATCCCTGCAGAAAGCCCTGCGTGGCCTGGAAGTGGGTGTTTGCGGTCTGGACGAGAAGCTTGACCTGAGCAACCCGGAAAGCATGAGCGTTCTCAAGCGCGAGCTGACCGTGCCGGGCGCCGAGCGCATCTGGTACGTAGCCGATGCTTTCCGTGCCGGCATGACCGTTGAAGACATCTTCGGCATGAACATGATCGATCCGTGGTTCCTGGTGCAGATCGAAGATCTGATCAAGGAAGAAGAGAAGGTCAAGACCCTCGGTCTGTCGTCTATCGACCGCGACCTGATGTTCCGCCTCAAGCGCAAGGGCTTCTCCGACCAGCGCCTGGCCAAGCTGCTGGGTGTGACCGAGAAGAACCTGCGCACGCATCGCCACAAGCTGGATATCTTCCCGGTCTACAAGCGCGTTGACACCTGCGCCGCCGAGTTCGCCACCGACACTGCGTACCTGTACTCCACCTACGAGGAAGAGTGCGAAGCCGCACCGTCGGGCCGCGACAAGATTATCATCCTGGGCGGTGGTCCTAACCGTATTGGCCAGGGCATCGAATTTGACTATTGCTGCGTACACGCCGCCCTTGCGCTTCGCGAAGACGGGTACGAGACCATCATGGTCAACTGCAACCCGGAAACTGTTTCCACTGACTACGACACTTCCGACCGTCTGTACTTCGAGCCGGTAACGCTGGAAGACGTGCTGGAAATCTGCCGCGTCGAGAAGCCAAAAGGCGTGATCGTCCAGTATGGCGGCCAAACCCCGCTGAAACTGGCACGTGCCCTGGAAGCCGCTGGCGTACCAATTATCGGCACCAGCCCTGACGCCATCGACCGTGCCGAAGACCGTGAGCGCTTCCAGCAAATGGTTGAGCGCCTGAACCTGCGTCAGCCGCCAAACGCCACCGTGCGCAGCGAAGACGAAGCCATCCGTGCGGCCAGCAAGATCGGCTACCCGTTGGTGGTGCGTCCGTCCTACGTGCTGGGCGGCCGGGCGATGGAAATCGTCTACGAAGAAGAAGAGCTCAAGCGTTACCTGCGTGATGCGGTGAAAGTGTCCAACGACAGCCCGGTGCTGCTGGACCACTTCCTCAACTGCGCCATCGAGATGGACGTGGATGCGGTTTGCGACGGTACCGACGTGGTCATCGGCGCAATCATGCAGCACATCGAACAGGCGGGCGTTCACTCTGGTGACTCCGCGTGCTCGCTGCCGCCGTATTCGCTGCCGGCGCACATCCAGGATGAGATGCGCGAACAGGTCAAGAAAATGGCCCTGGAGTTGGGCGTGGTTGGCCTGATGAACGTACAGTTGGCGCTGCAAGGCGAAGACATCTACGTCATCGAAGTCAACCCGCGTGCTTCGCGTACCGTGCCGTTTGTTTCCAAGTGTATCGGTGTGTCCCTGGCGATGATCGCTGCTCGTGTGATGGCCGGTAAGACCCTGAAGGAAATTGGCTTCACCAAGGAAATCATTCCGAACTTCTACAGTGTGAAAGAGGCTGTGTTCCCATTCGCCAAATTCCCTGGTGTGGACCCGATCCTGGGCCCAGAGATGAAGTCCACCGGTGAAGTGATGGGCGTGGGCGATACCTTCGGTGAAGCGTTCGCCAAGGCGCAAATGGGCGCCAGCGAAGTGCTGCCGACCGGCGGTACTGCGTTTATCAGCGTGCGCGATGATGACAAGCCGTTGGTTGCAGGCGTGGCACGTGATCTGATCAACTTGGGCTTTGAAGTCGTGGCGACTGCCGGGACCGCCAAGCTGATCGAGGCGGCTGGCTTGAAAGTTCGCCGCGTGAACAAGGTGACGGAAGGCCGTCCGCATGTGGTCGACATGATCAAGAATGACGAAGTCACACTGATCATCAACACCACCGAAGGTCGCCAGTCGATCGCGGATTCCTACTCCATTCGCCGTAATGCCTTGCAGCACAAGATCTACTGCACCACCACCATTGCTGCTGGCGAAGCTATCTGCGAAGCGCTCAAGTTCGGTCCGGAAAAGACCGTGCGTCGCTTGCAGGATCTACACGCAGGATTGAAGGCATGATCAAATACCCAATGACCGTCCAGGGCGCCAAGGCCCTGGAAGAGGAGCACGCCCATCTGACCAAGGTCGTACGTCCAAAGCTGAGCCAGGACATCGGTACGGCCCGCGAGCTGGGTGATTTGAAGGAAAACGCGGAATACCACGCTGCTCGCGAGCAGCAGGGTATGGTCGAGGCGCGGATCCGTGACATCGAAGGCCGTATGCAGAACGCGGTGATCATCGACGTCACGACTATCCCGCACACCGGCAAGGTGATTTTCGGCACCACCGTGGAAATCGCCAACGTCGAGACCGACGAAAGCGTGGTCTACCACATCGTGGGAGAGGACGAGGCTGACTTCAAGCTCGGCAAGATCTCCGTCGGCTCACCCCTGGCTCGTGCCCTGATCGCCAAGGAAGAGGGTGACGTGGTGTCTGTAAAAACCCCAGGTGGCGTGATCGAGTACGAGATTGTTGAAGTTCGTCACATCTGAAAGGCGGCGCCCGCTTCGCGCGGGCACTATGCTTTGGCAGCTCTCCCAGATGCTTTGGGTGGGCGGCCTGTGGTTGTTGCACATAGGTGTATTACCGGCGCTGGGCCTGATTGGCCTGGCTCCGTTGCTGATCGATGAGATCGATGGATTATTGAGTGCGCTGCTGGTGGGTTTCGCGGCGGCGTGCGTAGCGCTTCAGGTGTTGGTGCTGGTCAGGGCTGAAGGCTTGGAGAGTTTGTGGCGGGATATTCGCGGCCAACTGCTGTTGATGGCGCTGTACGCGTGTGCAATGTATTGCGTTGTGCATGTGTGGTTGCCGGAAGCGTTGCGCTGGCAGTTGTTCAGCTATCTTGTGCTAGGGTTTTCCGGCCTGGTGCTGGTTATACAGCCGGCGCCGGGATGGAGTGGCGGGGCGCGCGAAGCACGCCCGTGACCCTTTTTATTACTTGAAGCGGTGTACGTTCGACAGTTGCTTGTTGACGCTGAAGTTCTTGCGATACAGCAGCGCCATCTTGCCGATGACCTGAACCAGGTCTGCCTTGCCCACCTTGCAGAGTTCTGCAATAGCGGCCAGGCGCGCTTCGCGGTCAAGGATGTTGACCTTGATCTTGATCAGTTCGTGATCGCCCAATGCGCGTTCAAGTTCGGCTAACACACCTTCAGTCAAACCGTTGTCTGCCACAATCAGAACTGGTTTCAGATGGTGGCCAATGGATTTGTACTGTTTCTTCTGCTCTTGAGTGAGCGGCATAATCTGACCCCTGCGTCTGATCTTGTAAAAAGCGGCGGCCAGTTTACCCGAGCGAGTCCGGGACCGCCCAGTTAATCACGACCCGTTTTATTTTCGAGGTGGCCCGTGGCCCGTTCCAAAACTAGCCTTAAGTGGCTGCAAGAGCATTTCAACGATCCTTACGTCAAAAAGGCGCAGAAGGATGGCTATCGTTCCCGGGCCAGCTACAAGCTGTTGGAGATCCAGGACAAGGACAAATTGATTCGTCCAGGCATGAGCGTTATCGATCTTGGCGCGGCCCCCGGTGGTTGGTCCCAGGTGACCAGTCGTCTGATTGGTGGGCAAGGTCGCCTGATCGCTTCCGACATTCTGGAAATGGACAGCATTCCGGATGTGACCTTTGTTCATGGAGACTTTACCCAGGACGCGGTGCTCGCCCAGATTCTTGAGGCTGTGGGAAATTCGCAGGTAGACCTTGTGATTTCCGACATGGCCCCCAATATGAGTGGATTACCGGCCGTTGATATGCCACGCGCCATGTTCCTTTGCGAATTGGCGCTGGATTTGGCAGGTCGGGTGTTGCGTCCCGGTGGTGATTTTCTGGTGAAGGTGTTCCAGGGAGAAGGTTTCGACGAGTACCACAAGAACATTCGCAAGTTGTTCGATAAGGTGCAGACGCGTAAGCCTGACTCTTCTCGGGATAGGTCCAGAGAGCAATACCTGCTGTGTCGCGGCTTCCGTGGCGTCGAAGGCGCGGCGAGTGAAGAGCGTTTTTGAGAAATTCGAGGAGGGCGATAGGTTTTTTTATATCGCTTTCGTCACGAAGCTTTACGAATATTGTGTAGTCAAAGTTTCACAAAGGGTTACAGACGGCGCCTGCCAGAGTTGTAGGTAATGTAGTAAGTTAGGCCGGTGAATATCATGCGAAGCGCGCGCCAGTAGCGGAGCTTGCTTCAGAGGGTAGTTAATTGAACGATATGGCAAAGAATCTGATCCTGTGGTTGATCATCGCGGCTGTCCTCGTGACGGTGATGAACAACTTCTCCAGTCCTAACGAGCCGCAGACCCTCAACTATTCCGACTTCATCCAGCAAGTTAAGGATGGCAAGGTCGAGCGCGTAGCGGTTGATGGCTACGTGATCACCGGCAAACGCAACGATGGCGACAGCTTCAAGACCATTCGTCCGGCAATTCAGGACAACGGTCTGATCGGCGACTTGGTGGATAACCATGTTGTTGTCGAAGGCAAGCAGCCTGAGCAGCAGAGCATCTGGACTCAACTCCTGGTGGCCAGCTTCCCGATCTTGGTGATTATCGCCGTGTTCATGTTCTTCATGCGCCAGATGCAAGGTGGTGCGGGAGGCAAGGGTGGGCCGATGAGCTTCGGCAAGAGCAAGGCTCGCCTGCTCTCTGAGGATCAAGTGAAAACGACCCTGGCTGACGTGGCGGGTTGCGACGAAGCCAAGGAAGAAGTCGGCGAGTTGGTTGAGTTTTTGCGCGATCCGGGCAAATTCCAGCGACTGGGTGGGCGTATTCCTCGTGGCGTGCTGATGGTCGGTCCTCCGGGTACCGGTAAAACGTTGCTAGCTAAGGCGATTGCCGGCGAAGCCAAGGTGCCGTTCTTCACCATTTCCGGTTCTGACTTTGTTGAAATGTTCGTCGGTGTCGGTGCGAGCCGCGTCCGCGACATGTTCGAACAGGCCAAGAAACATGCGCCATGCATCATCTTCATCGATGAAATCGACGCCGTTGGTCGGCATCGTGGTGCTGGCATGGGCGGCGGTCACGATGAACGTGAGCAGACCCTCAACCAGTTGCTGGTCGAGATGGATGGTTTTGAGATGAATGACGGCATTATCGTCATCGCTGCAACCAACCGCCCGGACGTGCTGGACCCTGCGCTGCTGCGTCCAGGTCGTTTTGACCGTCAGGTTGTGGTTGGCTTGCCAGATATCCGTGGACGCGAACAAATCCTGAAAGTGCACATGCGCAAAGTGCCGATGGGCGACGACGTCGCACCGGCTGTGATTGCCCGTGGTACCCCTGGGTTCTCGGGTGCTGACTTGGCCAACCTGGTGAACGAGGCTTCGCTGTTTGCAGCCCGTACCGGTAAGCGCATCGTTGAAATGAAAGAGTTTGAGCTGGCGAAAGACAAGATCATGATGGGTGCCGAGCGCAAATCCATGGTCATGTCCGAAAAAGAGAAGCAGAACACTGCTTATCACGAAGCCGGTCACGCCATTGTGGGGCGCGTCGTACCTGAGCATGATCCAGTTTATAAAGTGTCGATCATTCCTCGTGGTCGCGCCTTGGGTGTCACCATGTTCCTCCCGGAAGAGGATCGTTACAGCCTCTCCAAGCGTGCGCTGATCAGTCAGATTTGCTCGCTGTACGGCGGTCGAATCGCTGAAGAGATGACCCTGGGCTTCGACGGTGTGACCACTGGGGCTTCCAACGACATCATGCGTGCCAGCCAGATTGCGCGAAACATGGTGACGAAGTGGGGCTTGTCGGAAAAACTCGGTCCTTTGATGTACGCCGAGGAAGAAGGTGAAGTATTCCTGGGTCGTGGCGGCGGTGGTCAAAACGCCAGTTTCTCCGGTGAGACAGCCAAGCTGATCGACTCTGAGGTGCGCAGTATCATTGACCAGTGCTATGGCACGGCCAAACAGATCCTGACCGATAATCGCGACAAGCTTGATGCAATGGCTGATGCATTGATGAAGTACGAGACGATCGATGCAGACCAGATCGATGACATTATGGCCGGTCGGGTACCTCGTGAACCTCGTGATTGGGAAGGTGGTTCGGGTACTTCGGGCACCCCGCCTGTGGTTCAGAACGAACGCCCTGAAACCCCGATCGGTGGCCCGGCAGCTGACCATTAAGGTTTGAAATGACTTTTGTTTCGTCCTCCCCCCGGTTGCCTTGCGGCAACCGGGTTCTTGATTTGGCCCATACACATGTTATGGGTATTCTTAATGTAACCCCTGACTCCTTTTCCGATGGTGGCCGCTTCAGCCAGCTTGATGCTGCATTGCGTCACGCAGAAGCCATGGTGGCGGCCGGCGCGACCTTGATTGATGTCGGTGGTGAATCGACTCGGCCTGGTGCTCGCGTTGTTTCTCCTCTGGAAGAGTTGGAGCGCGTGGCGCCGATTGTCGAGCGCATCGCTCGAGAGTTGGATGTGATTATTTCGGTTGATACCTCCACCCCTGCCGTGATGCGTGAGACTGCTCGATTAGGTGCCGGCTTGATCAACGATGTCCGGTCCCTGCGGCGCGACGGCGCTCTGGATGCAGCTGCAGCTACCGGTTTGCCGGTGTGTTTGATGCATATGCTGGGTGAGCCCGGCAATATGCAGGACAACCCGCACTATGATGACCTGGTTGGTGAGGTGAGTGGTTTTCTCTCCGAGCGTGTTGCTCAATGCGCTGCGGTAGGTATTGCGCCGGAAAGGATCATCCTTGATCCGGGGTTTGGTTTCGCCAAGACCCTGCAACACAATTTGAGTTTGTTCAAACACATGGAGTCCTTGCATGCCCTTGGTCGGCCCCTGTTGGTCGGTGTTTCGCGCAAGAGCATGATAGGGCTGGCATTGAGCCGTCCGGTGGGTGAGCGGTTGTACGGCGGTCTTGCGCTGGCGGCGCTTGCGGTGACCAAGGGTGCGCGCATCTTGCGCGTGCATGACGTTGCTGAGACCGTGGATGTGGTACGCATGATTGCAGCTGTGGAATCAGCCGAATAAGAATGATGGAGCACTTATGACTAAAAAATACTTTGGCACCG
Source organism: Pseudomonas sp. SH10-3B (assembly GCF_019891415.1). Taxonomy (NCBI): domain Bacteria; kingdom Pseudomonadati; phylum Pseudomonadota; class Gammaproteobacteria; order Pseudomonadales; family Pseudomonadaceae; genus Pseudomonas; species Pseudomonas sp. SH10-3B. The sequence continues at coordinate 30,707 of NZ_JAFLXD010000031.1, forward strand.
ACGGTATCCGTGGTCGGGTCGGCGAGTTTCCGATTACTCCTGATTTCATGCTCAAGCTTGGATGGGCGGCGGGTATGGCGTTCCGTAGCATGGGGGCGTGCCGCATCCTGGTGGGCAAGGACACCCGAATTTCGGGATACATGTTTGAATCAGCGCTTGAGGCCGGCTTATCCGCCGCAGGCGCCGATGTAATGTTGCTGGGGCCAATGCCGACGCCGGCGATTGCATACCTGACGCGTACCTTTCACGCTGAGGCCGGTATTGTGATCAGTGCTTCGCACAATCCACATGACGACAACGGCATCAAGTTCTTTTCCGGTCAGGGCACCAAGTTGCCGGACGAGATTGAGCTGATGATCGAAGAATTGTTGGATGCGCCGATGACCGTGGTCGAGTCCAGTAAGTTGGGCAAGGTGTCCCGAATCAACGACGCGTCAGGTCGTTATATCGAGTTCTGCAAAAGCAGTGTGCCAACCAGCACTAATTTTGCCGGCCTGAAGATTGTTGTCGACTGCGCCCATGGTGCGACCTACAAAGTCGCGCCAAGCGTATTCAAGGAGCTGGGGGCGGACGTGACAGTGCTGTCGGCTCAGCCCAACGGATTGAACATCAACGAAAACTGCGGCTCCACCCATATGGAGCAGTTGCAGGCCGCTGTCCTGGCCGAGCATGCCGACCTCGGGATTGCCTTCGACGGTGACGGCGACCGCGTGCTGATGGTTGATCACACGGGTGCCGTGGTCGATGGCGATGATCTGTTGTTCATCATTGCCCGCGACCTGCATGAGCGTAACAAGCTGCAAGGCGGTGTCGTCGGTACGCTGATGAGCAACCTTGGGCTTGAGCTGGCGTTGGCAGACCTGGGTATTCCTTTTGTTCGTGCCAACGTCGGTGACCGGTATGTGATCGCCGAGCTGCTGGAGCGTAACTGGCAGGTAGGTGGCGAGAACTCCGGGCACGTGGTGTGCTTCCAGCACACGACCACCGGTGACGCGATTATTGCGGCGTTGCAGGTGCTATTGGCCTTGCGCCGCCGCGAAGAGAGCCTGGCTCAGGCGCGCCAGGCTTTACGCAAGTGCCCGCAGGTATTGCTTAACGTGCGTTTCGCAGGCGGGGAAAACCCGATTGAGCATCCTGCTGTGAAAGAGGCTTGCGAGCGCGCGACGTTGGCAATGGCTGGTCGCGGACGGGTATTGCTGCGCAAGTCCGGCACAGAGCCTCTGGTGCGCGTTATGGTAGAAGGTGACGACGAAATACAGGTTCGCGGCCATGCCGAAGACCTGGCAAAACTGGTAACTGAAGTTTGCGCCTGAATTCGGCTTGCCAGTGGTGATGTGGTTGGGTAACATCTGCGCCCACTTTGACCGACGAGGTACAGCATGCGTCGCACTATGGTAGCTGGTAACTGGAAGATGCACGGTACCCGCGCCAGTGTCGCTGAGCTGATCAATGGCCTTCGTCACTTGGCCTTGCCTAGCGGAGTTGATATCGCGGTGTTCCCGCCTTGCTTGCATATCACCCAAGTGGTTGATGGCTTGAAAGGTAAGTCGATTCAGGTCGGCGCGCAGAATTCTGCGGTGGAAGCCATGCAAGGTGCGTTGACCGGAGAAGTTGCACCGAGTCAGCTGGTTGATGCGGGTTGTTCCTATGTGCTTGTCGGGCACTCCGAGCGCCGCCAGATGATGGGCGAGCGTGACGGGACACTCAATCGCAAGTTCGCAGCGGCACAGGCTTGTGGCTTGATTCCGGTGTTGTGTATTGGGGAAACCCTTGAGCAGCGTGAATCGGGCAAAACTCTTGAAGTTGTCTCGCGTCAGCTTGGCAGCATCATCGAGGAGCTGGGTGTTGGTGCGTTCGCAAAAGCGGTAATTGCTTACGAGCCGGTCTGGGCCATTGGTACCGGGCTGACTGCTACACCGCAGCAGGCGCAGGATGTGCACGCAGCCATCCGCGCTCAGTTAGCGGCAGAGAATTCTGAAGTCGCACAAGGTGTGCGGCTTCTATACGGCGGCAGCGTGAAGGCGGCCAATGCGGTCGAACTGTTCGGCATGCCGGATATCGATGGGGGGCTCATTGGTGGAGCTTCCCTGAATGCAGATGAGTTCGGTGCGATTTGTCGCGCCGCGGGAAACTGAAAAAATGCTGGAAACAGTCGTAGTCGTTTTTCATCTGTTGGCTGCCTTGGGCGTAGTTGCCCTGGTTTTGTTGCAACAGGGTAAAGGTGCGGATGCTGGTGCGTCTTTCGGTGCAGGTGCTTCAAATACTGTGTTCGGAAGCCAAGGTTCCTCTACCTTTCTTAGTAAGTTTACTGCTATACTTGCCGCCGGTTTCTTCATAACCAGCTTAGGGTTAGGTTACTTTGCTAAAGAGAAAGCTCATGTGCTGACTCAAGTAGGTTTGCCAAACCCAGCAGTGTTGGAAGTACCAAAGGCAAAACCGGCTTCTGATGATGTCCCGGTGCTTCAAGAGCAAAAGTCGGCTACTCCAGCGACTGACGTGCCTCCAGCTCAAGAGCAAAAGTAAGAAGGGTTGTAAACGCTGTATTGCCGAGGTGGTGGAATTGGTAGACACGCAACCTTGAGGTGGTTGTGCCCATAGGGTGTAGGGGTTCGAGTCCCCTTCTCGGTACCAATTATCAGGAGAGCCCGCTGTTGCGGGCTTTCTTGTAGGTGGAAGGTTACATTGACCCTGTAAGGGATCGGTCGTATACTTCCGCCCCAGCTTTGTCGCGGGGTGGAGCAGTCTGGTAGCTCGTCGGGCTCATAACCCGAAGGTCGTCGGTTCAAATCCGGCCCCCGCAACCAGTTTTAGCGGAGCCCCTTTTAAGGGGCTTTTTGTTAGCTGGACACTTTCAACGCCGCTGTTCGACGGCGTTTCAAGGATGGGCGTTTCGCCCATTTTTTTATTTTGCACAGCATGCACATACATGCACGAGGGGGTTCAGGTGTCGAGCAAGCTAGAAGAGTTGCAGGCCTTGTTGGCCCCGGTGGTCGTGGCCCTAGGCTATGAATGCTGGGGTATTGAGTTTTCGGCTCAAGGTCGCCACTCAATGTTGCGCGTTTATATCGATAAAGAGGGCGGTGTGCTGGTGGACGATTGTGCCATTGTCAGCCGTCAGATCAGTGGTGTTCTGGATGTTGAAGATCCTATCTCCGTTGAATATACCCTCGAAGTTTCCTCGCCAGGCATGGAACGCCCACTGTTCACTATTGAGCAGTTTGCAAAATTTGCCGGTGAACAAGTGAAGATCAAGCTGCGATCCCCGTTTGAAGGGCGTCGCAACTTTCAGGGCCTTCTGCGCGGTGTAGAAGAACAGGATGTCGTGGTGCAGGTAGAAGACCATGAATTCCTGTTGCCGATCGATATGATCGACAAGGCCAACATTATTCCCAGTTTTGACTGAGACGCGGATCCCGCGGATCCAATGGCTTGCGAAAGGCGAGGCGTACGATGAGCAAAGAAGTACTGCTGGTTGTTGAGTCGGTATCCAATGAAAAGGGCGTACCGGCAAACGTGATTTTTGAAGCGTTGGAGCTGGCCCTGGCCACTGCTACCAAAAAGCGTTTTGAAGACGAAGTTGATCTGCGTGTGGAAATCAACCGCCACACCGGCGCCTACGAGACGTTCCGTCGCTGGACGGTTGTCGAAGAAGCCGATCTTGATGATCCGGCGATTGAAACCTGGCCAAGCAAGGTTGCTGAAACGCACCCAGGCGCCCAGGTCGGTGATGTCGTCGAAGAAAAGATCGAATCCATCGAGTTCGGCCGCATTGCTGCACAGACCGCCAAGCAGGTCATCGTGCAGAAGGTTCGTGAGGCCGAGCGCGCTCAAGTCGTTGACGCCTATCGCGAGCGCCTGGGTGAAATCATCTCCGGCACCGTGAAAAAAGTTACCCGCGACAATGTGATCGTCGACCTGGGCAATAACGCCGAAGCGTTGCTGGCCCGCGAAGACATCATCTCTCGCGAAACCTTCCGTGTCGGCGTGCGTTTGCGTGCGCTGCTCAAGGAAATCCGCACCGAGAACCGTGGCCCTCAGTTGATCCTGTCGCGTACCGCGCCGGAAATGCTGATTGAGCTGTTCCGTATCGAGGTGCCGGAAATTGCCGAAGGCCTGATCGAAGTCATGGCTGCGTCCCGCGACCCGGGTTCGCGCGCCAAGATCGCGGTCCGTTCCAAGGATAAACGCATCGACCCGCAAGGCGCTTGCATCGGTATGCGCGGTTCGCGCGTCCAGGCAGTGTCGGGCGAATTGGGCGGTGAGCGTGTGGACATCGTCCTATGGGACGATAACCCGGCGCAGTTCGTGATCAACGCCATGTCGCCGGCTGAAGTGGCGGCAATTATCGTTGACGAAGATGCCCATGCAATGGACATCGCCGTTGGCGCAGACAATCTGGCTCAGGCCATTGGTCGTGGTGGTCAGAACGTGCGTCTGGCCAGCCAATTGACCGGCTGGACCCTGAACGTGATGACCGAATCGGACATCCAGGCTAAGCAGCAAGCTGAAACCGGTGACATCCTGCGCAACTTCATCGACGAGTTGGAAGTCGACGAAGACCTGGCGCAGGTGCTGGTAGATGAAGGCTTTACCAGCCTGGAAGAGATTGCCTACGTACCGTTGGAAGAAATGCTCAACATCGACGGCTTTGACGAAGACACCGTCAACGAGCTTCGCGCTCGGGCCAAGGATCGTTTGTTGACTAAAGCCATCGCTACTGAGGAAAAGCTGGCAGACGCCCATCCGGCCGAAGACCTGCTCTCGCTTGAGGGTATGGACAAGGATTTGGCGATGGAACTGGCGGTGCGCGGCGTAATTACCCGCGAAGACCTGGCCGAGCAGTCTATTGACGATCTGCTCGACATCGACGGCATTGACGATGATCGTGCCGGCAAGTTGATCATGGCCGCCCGAGCCCATTGGTTCGAGTAATTAGGCGCGGCCTGAGGAGAGAAGTGCATGACGCAAGTCACGGTGAAACAACTGGCCGATGAGGTCAAAACACCGGTAGAGCGCCTGTTGCAGCAGATGCGTGAGGCAGGTCTGCCGCACACCGCCGCCGATGAAGGTGTGAGCGATAGTGAGAAGCAGTCTTTGCTGACTCACTTGAAGAGCAGCCACAAGGCGAAAGTGGAAGAACCGCGCAAGATTACATTGCAGCGCAAAACCACCAGCACCCTGCGTGTTGCGGGTAGCAAGAGCATCAGCGTTGAAGTACGCAAGAAGAAAGTCTTCGTACAGCGCAGCCCGGAAGAAATTGAAGCCGAGCGCAAACGCGAACTGGATGAACGTCGCGCAGTAGAAAATGCTGCACGTCAGAAGGCTGAAGAAGAAGCCAAGCGTCGCGCCGAAGAAGAAGCGCGTCGCCAGCCTGCTGCTGCGCAAACTGCTTCCACTGAAGCAGTCGCCGCGCCTAGCGCTCCTGTAGAGGCTGTGCGTGAGGCTGCTCCGGCAGCCGCAGCACCAGCGCCTGCAGCTGATGCCCGCAAGCGTGACGAACCTCGTCGTCCGGATAAACCACGTGCCGACGATAACAATCGTCGCGGTGGTGGTGGCGATGGCGAGCGTAAAAACGCTCCGCATCGTGCTTCGGTCAAAGAGAAAGCGCCAGCTCCACGCGTTGCCCCACGTACTACCGACGAAGAAAGCGATAGCTTCCGTCGTGGTGGTCGTGGCAAGGCCAAGCTGAAGAAGCGCAACGCCCACGGTTTCCAGAGCCCAACCGGCCCTGTCGTGCGTGATGTGCAGATCGGCGAGACCATCACTGTTGGCGATCTTGCCAACCAGATGTCGGTCAAGGCTGCTGAAATCATCAAGTTCATGTTCAAACTGGGTACTCCAGCGACCATCAACCAGGTGCTTGATCAGGAAACTGCTCAACTGGTAGCCGAAGAACTGGGCCACAAAGTGACCCTGGTCAGCGACACCGCTCTGGAAGACTCCCTGGCTGAGTCCCTGAAGTTTGAAGGTGAGACGTTCTCCCGTGCGCCAGTCGTGACCGTAATGGGTCACGTTGACCATGGTAAGACTTCGCTGCTCGACTACATCCGTCGTGCCAAGGTAGCTGCTGGCGAAGCCGGTGGTATCACCCAGCATATCGGTGCGTACCACGTTGAAACCGAGCGCGGCATGGTCACCTTCCTCGATACCCCAGGTCACGCCGCGTTTACCGCAATGCGTGCCCGTGGTGCCAAGGCGACTGACATCGTGATCCTGGTTGTTGCAGCGGACGACGGCGTGATGCCGCAGACCATTGAAGCTGTCCAGCATGCTAAAGCCGCTGGTGTTCCTCTGGTTGTTGCTGTGAACAAGATCGACAAGCCGGGCGCCGATCTCGATCGCATCCGTAGCGAACTGTCGGTTCATGGCGTGACGTCTGAAGAGTGGGGCGGTGATACGCCGTTCGTTTCGGTTTCGGCCAAAGTCGGTACTGGCGTGGACGAACTGCTCGAAGCTGTCCTTCTGCAAGCTGAAGTACTTGAACTGAAAGCAACCCCATCGGCCCCAGGTCGTGGTGTTGTGGTTGAGTCGCGTCTCGACAAAGGTCGTGGCCCGGTTGCAACCGTATTGGTTCAAGACGGTACTCTGCGTCAAGGCGACATGGTTCTGGTCGGTTCGAACTATGGCCGTGTACGTGCCATGCTCGACGAGAACGGCAAGCCAATCAAGGAAGCCGGTCCTTCCATCCCTGTCGAGATCCTCGGCCTGGACGGTACTCCGGACGCTGGCGACGAGATGAGCGTGCTGTCTGACGAGAAGAAAGCCCGTGAAGTGGCTTTGTTCCGCCAAGGCAAGTTCCGCGAAGTCAAACTGGCTCGCGCTCACGCCGGCAAGCTGGAAAACATCTTCGAGAACATGGGCCAGGCAGAGAAGAAGACGCTTAATATCGTCCTCAAATCTGACGTTCGTGGTTCCCTCGAAGCGTTGAACGGCGCCTTGAATGGCCTGGGTAACGACGAAGTGCAAGTGCGTGTTGTGGGTGGCGGTGTCGGTGGTATCACCGAGTCCGACGCCAACCTGGCACTGGCTTCCAACGCTGTACTGTTTGGCTTCAACGTGCGTGCTGATGCTGGCGCTCGCAAGATTGTCGAGCAGGAAGGCCTGGACATGCGTTACTACAACGTCATCTACGACATCATCGAAGACGTCAAGAAAGCCCTCACCGGCATGCTTGGCAGCGACGTTCGGGAGAATATCCTGGGTATCGCCGAAGTACGTGACGTGTTCCGCTCGCCGAAATTCGGCGCGATCGCCGGTTGCATGGTTATCGAAGGTACTGTGTACCGTAACCGTCCAATCCGTGTACTGCGTGAAGACATCGTTATCTTCGAAGGCGAGCTGGAATCCCTGCGCCGCTTCAAGGATGACGCTTCTGAAGTACGTGCCGGCATGGAATGCGGTATCGGCGTCAAGAGCTACAACGACGTCAAGGCTGGCGACAAGATCGAAGTCTACGAGAAGGTTCAGGTTGCTCGCAGCCTCTAACTCGCGCACTTCCGGAGCCACGCCGCGTGTGGGCATGCAAATGCCCCGCAAAGCGTACGGACTCTAAACGCAACGCCCGGTCTGGCTTTTGTCAGGCCGGGCGTTTGCCGCTTTCAGACCCCATGGGTTTCACCGTGTGGCAGTAACAGGTAACAAGACATGGCAAAAGAATACAGCCGTACCCAGCGTATCGGCGATCAGATGCAGCGCGAGCTGGCCCAACTGATCCGTCGCGAAGTCAAAGACCCGCGCGTTGGCCTGGTCACTATCACCGCCGTTGAAGTGAGCCGTGACGTGGGTCACGCCAAGATCTTCATCACCGTGATGGGTGAGGACAGTGCCGAAGAAATCGCACAAAGCATCAAGGTGCTCAACGCTGCTGCAGGTTTCCTGCGCATGCAGTTAGCCCGCGAAATGAAGCTGCGCAGCGTGCCCCAGTTGCACTTCCACTACGACGAAAGCGTCGTGCGTGGCGCGCACCTGTCGGCACTGATCGAGCGCGCCGTGGCGGAAGACAGTCAGCACCCATCCACACCTGAAGACGCCAAGGAGTAAGCGGTGGCTCAGGTCAAACGTATCCGTCGCAACGTCAGCGGCATCATCCTGCTCGACAAGCCGCTTGGCTTTACCTCCAATGCTGCGTTGCAGAAGGTCCGCTGGTTGCTCAATGCCGAGAAAGCCGGACACACCGGCAGCCTCGATCCCCTGGCCACCGGCGTACTGCCGTTGTGCTTTGGCGAGGCCACCAAGTTCTCGCAATATCTGCTCGACTCCGACAAGGGTTACGAAACCCTGATGCAACTGGGTAAGACCACCACCACGGCTGACGCCGAAGGTGATGTTTTGCAGGTTCGCGACGTGACCGTTGGTCGTGCTGATATCGAAGCGGCTTTACCTGCTTTTCGTGGGAAAATCAGTCAGATACCGCCGATGTACTCGGCCCTCAAGCGTGATGGGCAGCCCCTTTACAAGCTGGCACGTGCGGGTGAAGTAGTGGAGCGCGAACCGCGTTCTGTTACTATTGCGCGCTTGGAATTACTCGCCTGTGAAGGTGACACCGCACGCCTGGCCGTCGACTGCAGCAAAGGCACCTATATCCGTACCCTGGTGGAAGATATTGGTGAACAACTCGGTTGCGGCGCGTACGTTGCAGAGCTGCGACGCACTCAGGCCGGACCTTTCAGCCTGGCCCAAACGGTCACGCTGGAGGAGTTGGAAGCGGTACACGCTGAAGGCGGAAACGAAGCAGTTGATCGCTTCCTGATGCCATCGGACAGCGGTTTGCTGGATTGGCCATTGCTGCACTTTTCGGAGCACAGCGCGTTCTACTGGCTGAATGGCCAGCCGGTACGCGCCCCGGATGCCCCGAAGTTCGGCATGGTGCGGGTACAGGATCATAACGGTCGCTTTATCGGTATCGGTGAAGTGAGCGAAGACGGGCGCATCGCGCCGCGTCGACTGATTCGGTCAGAATGACCGAACGAGTGTGGCTGTTAACAGGCATGGTCAACACTCATTTTTAGATACAGGGATTTGTCCCTGGCCTGTTGAAACTGCCCTTTGGGTGGTTTCCTGAAAAAAGGATTGCCTCATGGCTCTCGACGTTCAAGAAAAAGCACAAATCGTAGCTGACTATCAGCAAGCTGTTGGTGACACTGGTTCGCCAGAAGTGCAAGTTGCACTGCTGACCCACAACATCAACAAGCTGCAAGGTCACTTCAAGGCCAACGGTAAAGATCACCACTCCCGTCGTGGTCTGATCCGCATGGTAAACCAGCGCCGTAAGCTGCTGGACTACCTGAAAGGCAAGGATCTGGGTCGTTATCAGGCTCTGATCGGTCGCCTGGGTCTGCGTCGCTAATCAGCGATTGCGCTAGAGGTTGGTTGTCTGCCGTGTGTCAGTGGGATTCCCGCTGGCCCATGGTAGGCTCCCAGCCTCAAGTTTTATCTGGATACACGTTTTACCCCTGGACAAGGGTTGGGCCGATTCCCGACATTGCCCAAGAATTTCGCAAGAAGACAAGTTCCCCAAGAGCCACAAAGAAGGTAGGACACCGTGAACCCGGTTATCAAAAAATTCCAGTTCGGTCAGTCGACCGTTACCCTCGAGACAGGCCGTATCGCCCGTCAAGCCTCCGGCGCAGTGCTGGTTACCGTTGACGACGACGTTACCGTATTGGTGACCGTTGTTGGCGCCAAGCACGCCGACCCAAGCAAAGGCTTCTTCCCTCTCTCTGTTCACTACCAGGAAAAGACTTACGCTGCCGGTAAGATCCCTGGCGGTTTCTTCAAGCGCGAAGGCCGTCCTTCCGAGAAAGAAACCCTGACTTCCCGACTGATCGACCGTCCGATCCGTCCGCTGTTCCCAGAAGGCTTCATGAACGAAGTGCAGGTTGTCTGCACCGTCGTTTCCACCAGCAAGAAAACCGATCCTGACGTCGCTGCGATGATCGGTACTTCGGCTGCCCTGGCCATCTCCGGTATTCCTTTCGATGGCCCGATCGGCGCAGCCCGCGTTGCTTTCCACGAAAGCACCGGTTACCTGCTGAACCCGACTTACGAGCAGCTGAAAGCGTCGAGCCTGGACATGGTCGTTGCGGGTACTTCGGAAGCCGTATTGATGGTTGAATCGGAAGCCAAAGAGCTGACCGAAGACCAGATGCTGGGCGCCGTACTGTTTGCTCACGACGAGTTCCAGGTTGTGATCAACGCTGTGAAAGAACTGGCTGCCGAAGCTGCCAAGCCTACTTGGGCCTGGGCTCCGCAAGCCGAAGCCACCGAACTGCTGGGCGCTATCCGCTCCGAGTTCGGCGCAGCGATCTCCGACGCCTACACCATCACCGTCAAGGCCGACCGTTACGCTCGCTTGGGTGAGCTGAAGGACCAGGTTGTTGCCAAGCTGTCCGGCGAAGAAGGCCAGCCTTCTTCCAGCGAAGTCAAAGCAGCGTTCGGTGAAATCGAATACCGCACCGTTCGCGAAAACATCGTTAACGGCAAGCCGCGTATCGATGGCCGCGACACTCGCACCGTTCGTCCGCTGAACATCGAAGTCGGCGTTCTGCCGAAGACTCACGGTTCGGCACTGTTCACCCGTGGTGAAACCCAGGCACTGGTCGTTGCGACCCTGGGTACTGCCCGTGACGCACAGCTGCTGGACACCCTGGAAGGCGAGAAGAAAGACCCGTTCATGCTGCACTACAACTTCCCGCCGTTCTCGGTGGGCGAGTGTGGTCGCATGGGTGGCGCTGGTCGTCGCGAAATCGGTCACGGCCGTCTGGCCCGTCGTTCGGTTCAGGCCATGCTGCCTGCTGCTGACGTGTTCCCGTACACCATTCGTGTGGTGTCGGAAATCACCGAGTCCAACGGTTCCAGCTCCATGGCTTCGGTCTGCGGTGCTTCCCTGGCTCTGATGGACGCGGGTGTGCCGATGAAGGCGCCGGTTGCCGGTATCGCCATGGGCCTGGTTAAAGAAGGCGAGAAGTTCGCCATCCTGACCGACATCCTGGGTGACGAAGACCACTTGGGCGACATGGACTTCAAAGTAGCCGGTACCGCTAAAGGTGTTACCGCGTTGCAGATGGACATCAAGATCAAAGGTATCACCGAAGAAATCATGGAGATCGCCCTGGGCCAAGCCCTGGAAGCGCGCCTGAACATCCTCGGTCAGATGAACCAGATCATTGGTCAGTCGCGTACCGAACTGTCGGAAAATGCTCCGACCATGATCGCGATGAAAATCGACACCGACAAAATCCGCGATGTTATCGGTAAAGGCGGCGCGACCATTCGTGCGATCTGTGAAGAGACCAAGGCTTCGATCGACATCGAAGACGACGGCTCGATCAAGATCTTCGGCGAAACCAAGGAAGCTGCAGAAGCTGCGCGTCAGCGCGTCCTGGGCATCACCGCTGAAGCTGAGATCGGCAAGATCTACGTCGGTAAGGTTGAGCGCATCGTCGACTTCGGCGCATTCGTCAACATCCTGCCGGGCAAAGACGGTCTGGTTCACATCTCCATGCTGAGTGACGCTCGCGTTGAGAAAGTGACCGACATTCTGAAAGAAGGCCAGGAAGTGGAAGTGTTGGTACTGGACGTGGACAACCGCGGCCGTATCAAGCTCTCCATCAAGGATGTAGCAGCAGCCAAGGCTTCGGGCGTTTAATCACCCCTGGCTCATGCTGAAAAGAAGGACTCCTCGGAGTCCTTTTTTTATGTTCATGGGAAAGTACCGATAAATCAGGCGCTTAGTAAATCCTAAAAGCCGCAACTTGCATGCAGGCACGATCGACTTCATGCAACTTGCACGATTTCGAAAATTTGCTGTTTCCGTAACTTGTTGTTTTTTAAGGATTTAATTGAGTGTCAGGACTTGGCACACTGCCTGCAACAACCCTGTTAACGCTGCAGCATCAAGGTTTACACGCTGCAGACTTTTTATAAAACAGGAGTTACTCGTATGAAGAAGTTCGCTTTCGCTGCTGCTACCGCTCTGACCCTGGCCATGGGTGCTAACGTGGCCTTTGCTCAGACTTCCCAAGCTCCAATGACCCTGGCCGCTGGTGAAGTGACCAAGGCTAAAGAATCCACTTCGGATACTTGGATCACCACCAAAGTCAAAGCTGACCTGCTGACTGAAAAAGGCATTCCTGGTTCGGACATCAAGGTTGAAACCAACAAAGGCGTGGTTTCCCTGTCTTCGACCGTTGCGATCTCTGATTCGCAAAAAGCTACCGCCGTAGCAATCACCAAGCGCATTAAAGGTGTAACTGCCGTTTCTGCTGACGGCCTGCTGGCTGGCGGCGCTACCAAGGCCGACGGCATCGACAAAACCAAAAGCGCAGCTGCTGATGCCAAGGGCGCAACCTCCGATACCTGGATCACCACCAAAGTGAAAGCTGACCTGGTAACCGAGAAAGGTATTCCTGGCACCGACATCAAAGTCGAAACCAACAAAGGCGTGGTTTCCCTGTCCTCTTCGGTTGCAGTGACCGAAGCACAGAAAACCACCGCGGTGAATATCACCAAGAAAATCAAAGGCGTTAAAGCTGTATCGGCCGATGGCCTGAAAGCAGAGTAACGCTTAACGATTCGTCTGAACTAGACAGAGGCGGCAACGGGTGAGTCAGATATCCACTTAATGCACCTCAAGGGTTCATGCGACCGACCACACGGATGTGGTCATTACAGGCCCCGGCACTTGTGTCGGGGCCTGTTCTATTGTGGGCTGAAACAAACGTGAATCGGATAAAGATCAAAGGTGGGGCTTGCTCCCACACCTTGATCCATGTGGATCGCTGATTACTCGGCATCCAAGTGCATTGGGGTCACGACACGGCCATCCTTCTCTGCCTGGCCCAGGCTGGCATCAATAAAGTACACCCGGTCATCTTCCAGCTGGCCTTTGTCCACCAGGTAATCCTTGATCGTGCTTGCGCGGTCCTGGCCCAGTTGACGCAGCAGCACATCACTGGAACTCCAGAACGTGATCACCCCGTCACGCAGTTTCGCGGTACGGTCTTCATCGCTCAGGTTTTTCCATTCGGCCGGTGGTTGTTGTTTGAGGCGGGTGCGGTAAATGCCTTCCAGCAACGGTGCCTTTTCCTTCTCGGGGACCACAAGCAACGATGCTTGGGCCGGGACTTTATCGCCACGGCGCTGCAGGATTTTGTAGTAGTTATATTGGTATTCACGTTCCAGGCGCTGACCGGCCAGGAACGGGCCATCACTGCTGGCATCGGCCGTGCCTTCGATTTCCAGGCGTAGGGTAGGGCGTTCCTTGAGCGCCTTGGCTAGCTTGCCCAGGGCGTCCTCGGCGTCTTTGTTCAATTCGCTGGAGCCCGCGGCGAACGACACATTACCCAAGTCCTCCGAACCCCCTCCGGTTACCAGCCCACCAATGAACTTGAATGGCGCCGTAGCGGCGCGTACCACCAAGTTACGCAGGGTCTGCCACACGATCGGCATCACACTGAATTGCGGATTGTTCAAATCACCTGTCACGGGCAGTTCGATAGAGATCTTGCCGTCACTGTCCTTAAGCAGGGCGATCGCCAGGCGAATCGGCAAGTCCACGGCGTCGGCGCTGTCGACTTTTTCACCCAGTTGCAGTTGCTCGACCACTACTTTGTTTTCGGCCTTCAACTGGCCTTTGATGATCACATAGTGGAGGTCGAGGTTGAGGCGGCCCTTGCGGATCCGGAAACCGGCGAACTTACCAGAGTAGGGCGTCAGGGTGGTCAGCTCGACACGTTTAAAGCTGGTGGCAATATCCAGTGCGGCCATCGGATCAAACGGGTTCACGCTGCCCTTGATCGTAACGGGCGCGTAGCGATCGACCTTCCCTTTGATATCCACACTGGCCGGTTTGGCTTGGCGACTGTCGATGGTGCCGATCTGCCCGTTCAGCTGTTGGATGGCAGTGGCGAAGTTGGGTGTGAGGCTGAAGTCGGCAAAGTTGGCGGAGCCGTCGTTGATCGCAATCTGCCCGATATGAATGCCCAGAGGTTTGTCTTTGCTGGTCGGTTTTGCCGCCGACTGGGTGCCACTGCTGGCCGGCTGTGGGATCAAGAGATCATCGACGTTGGTGGTGCGATCATCATTGATCATGAAGCGCGCATACGGCTGCAACAGATTGACCTTGTCGATCGACAGGCTATCGCCGTGCTGGTAGTTCACGCCCTCCAGCACCAGTCGTTGCCACTTGAGGAAGTCGCGGGTCTTAAGGGTGTCCAGAGTGTGCAATTGATCGACCTGCGCTCGGCCGGTGATCTGCAGCGCCAGGGGATCGGTGCTTTTCAGGTTCACGTCCAGGTTGCTGCCAAGCATGCCGCTACGCAGCTCCAGACGAATAAACGGGCTGATATAGGATTGGGCCACTCGCAGGTCGATGTCTTGGGTGTTGACCTTCAGCTTGGCGCTGACCGGGTTGAGATTGACCACGCCGGTTGCCTGGATCTTGCCCTGCTTGCCCAGGCCGGTGTCGACCTTCAGGGTAAACGGGCTCTGGTTGAGACTGTCGAAGTTCTGCACGTCGACGTTCAGCGGGCCCAGTTCCAGTGCGACGGCCGGTTTGGCCTGGCGGTCGGCCAAGTGCACCTGATAATTGCGCAGTTGCACATCCTTGAGCAGCACTTGCCAAGGTTTGCTGGGCGCGACCGGTTCAGGTTTTGGCGAGTCTGCAGTGGCGGGTGCACTGGCAGGCTCCGGCGCCTTGGCCGGTTTGTTCGGTTGACTGGCGAACAGCTTTTGCCAGTCCAGTTGCCCGTCGGCCTCACGGGCTGCCCAGGTTTCCAGTTTGTTACTGCGGATTTTGCCGACCACCACTTGCTGCTTGGCCAGGTCGATCGTCGTTTCGCTGACGTCCAGGCGTTCCAGGCGCACCAATGGGCGGCCATCCGGCGCTTTGATGGCAAAGGGCGCGATGCTGGCGGCGGTGTTGGTCAGGTTCAGTTCGGTCTCTTTGGCCAGGGAGAACTTGTACGCGGTGCTGAAGTTGAGCACGCCGTCTTCAAGCACCAGTGGCAAGGCGTCACGCACATAAGGCCACCAGGCTTTCATCTTGCCGCCGGTGACCTTCAGCGTACCTTCGGAGGTGATCGGCACCAGGCTGAAGTTGCCTTTCCAGTCGATCTGCCCACCTTCAGGACCGGCGGCCACCAGGGTCATGTCCGCGTTGTCTTCTGGCAGGGTGCTGAGGTTCTTCAGCTCGAAGTCGAGGGTGTCGTAGAGGAATTCGATAGGTTCGCTGGGGCGCAAGTCTTGAAAATGCACGTAACCGCTGGTCAGCTTGATACTGTCGACACGCAGCGGGAACGGTTTGGTGTCGGGGTTAGCAGGGGTAGGCTCGCTCGGTGGCAGCTTGAACAACTGCGCCAGATTCAGCTGGCCTGATTTGTCGAACAACAACTCGGTCTTGGGCTTGTCCAGTTGCACATCAGCCAGGTGCAGGGCGCGGGTCCACAGGCTATCGACCTGCAGGTTGGCGTAAAGCCGTTCGAAACCTACCTGTTCCTTACCGGGCTCGCCGATCTTCAAGCCCCATACCGTTACTTCCAGGCTGAACGGGTTAAGTTCGATCCGTTCGATGCGTGCCGGCACCGTGGCGTAATTGGCCAACTGTTGGTTGGCAACGCGAAGAGCGATGCCAGGCAAAATCAGAAAGCCCAGCAAGCTGTACAACGCGAGGGCGGTCAACAAGGCGCCAGCGGCGCGAATCAATCCTTTGGGCATGGGGCGGCGCCATCTATGTCAAACAGGAGTGCCTTGGAGTATGGCACGGGTTTTCGGTTCCGAAGAACCGGGCCTTTAGGATGCTTCTTACAGCTGAAGTATCAGAGTCTTCAGCGGTGGCTGTTGATCTTGTGAAGGAAAGTCCGCGCCTGGCGTCATGATTTTCCAATCCCGCACCGGACGCCCAGCCTTTTCCGCACAACGCAGCACCTGTTCACGCCAATCCTCCATGCTGACTTTTGCCAGATTGTTGCAGCAGATCAGCACGCCATTGTCGGCAGTAGCGAGCAGTGCAGGCTTGAGCAGGCTCTGGTAGTCGCGCAATAGGTCGACGGTACCGAAGGCGCTTTTGGCCCAGGCAGGGGGATCAAGCAATACCAGGTCATATTGGCGCTGCTCCAGGCGTGGATAGCTCGGCAGTTTCTGCCCACGACGCTGAGTGATCGGCAGTCCGGCCAATTGGCGAATCGCCGGGAAGTAGTCCGATTGCACGAACTCCATGGTTGGAAGCTGGGGATTGAGCACGCCGTTCTCACGCCCGACCGCCAGGTTACCCTCGGCGAAGTCCAGGTTACACACCTCGCGCGCTCCGCCGGCCGCTGCGCTCAGGCCTACGCCACAGGTGTAGGCAAACAGGTTCAGTACGCTCTTGCCGGCACTGTGGTCCTTGACCCAGCCGCGCGTATTGCGCAGGTCAAGAAACAGCAGCGGGTCCTGACCGGCGTGGCGCCCACGCACACGGTAATTAAGGCCCCATTCGTGGCCCACCAGGTCTTCCAGCGCGGCAGGCTCGGCGCGGTACACCGAATCTTCGCGATCGACCCGCGAGTTACCGCGGGAGCGGTCGTTATATACCAGGAGCAACTCCAGGCCCATGTACTGGTTGATCAGTTGATGCAGGTCCAGCAGGTCGGCGGTTTCCAGCGACTGATGGAAGCTTTGCACCAGTAACTGCGGGCCATAGCGATCGATGGTCAGGCCGCCGGCGCCTTCCTGGCTGCCATGGAACAGCCGATAGCAGTCGGTGCCCTGGGCGTGCAGCTCGTTGATCAGGTCTTGGCGATGATCGAGGGCGGCGCGCAGCGCCTGATTCAAGGGAGACATGGAGCGCGCCTTGCTGGGGAAATGAGGGCGCGAAGTCTAACAGTTATGGGCTACCGCCTACATCAACCCCATCCGCCGGTGTGCACGCTGCACCGAACCATCGCGCATTGCCCAGCGCAGCAACGGCGCGCTGCGCCTGACCCCGGTGCGAATCATCTGGCGTTGCAGCGGGTTCTGGTGCTGATCGAGCATGGCGCTGGCCCAGTCCGGCAGCAGGTCGATTCCGGCTTGCATCATCAACGCACCAAATGGCTTGGCCAGCGCACTGGGGGAGGGGGCGTTCAGCAGCAGGCGCAGCACTTCACGGCTGCGGTCGTCGCACAGCAGTTGCGGGCGGATGCGCGCCAGATAATCGGAAATCTCCTGCCGTGAGCGTGGCACATGCCGCGCACCCAGGCGCTCCGCCACCAGGGCGATCTCGCTGTAGTAACGGTCCTGATCGTGGCCCGAAAGACTCGGGTTGCGATAGCGCACGTGAGCGGCGAGAAAGTTGCTGACCTCTGCCACATGCACCCAGGTGAGCAGCTCCGGATCGCTGGCCGCATACGGCCGTCCATCAGGCGCATGACCGATCACTTGCAAGTGAATGGTGCGCACTTTTTCGATCAGCCAGTCGGCGTCTTTGCGCGAGCCGAATGTAGTGCCGGAGATAAACTGCGAAGTACGGCGTAGGCGCCCGAGCATGTCCTGGCGAAAGTTCGAATGGTCCCACACGCCGGCCAGGGCCAATGGGTGCAAGGCTTGCAGCATCAAGGCGCTGATGCCGCCGATGAGCATGCTGCTGAAGTCACCATGGACTTGCCAACAGACCGAGTCCGGCCCGAACAGGCCTGGATCGCCCTTGGGGTTTTCCAGGTCCAGTTGGCCCAGTGACAAGCCGGTGAGGCTCATCAGTTGGGTTTCGATACGGCTGCGGATAAATTCCATGGCGACTCGGGTTTCCTAGCGGTTCAGGCGTTTGTCGATCAGGCCGTCGACGACGCTGGGGTCGGCCAGGGTCGAGGTGTCACCCAGGCTGTCCAGTTCGTTGCAGGCAATCTTGCGCAAAATCCGGCGCATGATCTTGCCGGATCGGGTTTTCGGTAAGGCCGGTGCCCATTGGATCAGTTCCGGCTTGGCAAAGCTGCCGATTTCCTTGCTGACCAACTCCAGCAGATGTTTTTTCAGTGCGTCGCTGGGTTCGACGCCATTCATGGGGGTGACGAAGGCATAGATGCCCTGGCCTTTGACATCGTGGGGGTAGCCCACCACGGCGGCCTCGGCCACCTGGTCATGCAGCACCAGCGCACTTTCCACCTCGGCCGTGCCAATACGATGGCCGGACACGTTGATCACATCGTCGATACGCCCGGTGATCCAGTAGTCGCCGTCTTCATCACGGCGCGCGCCATCACCCGTGAAGTAGTAGCCAGGGTAGGGTTTGAAATAGGTGTCGACCATGCGCTGCGGGTCGCCGTACACGCTGCGAATCTGCCCCGGCCAGCTGGCCTTGATCGCCAGCACACCGCTGCCTGCGCCGTTGATGACCTTGCCTTGTTCATCCAGCAGCACGGGCTGTACGCCAAACATCGGCTGGGTGGCGCAACCCGGTTTGATCCGTTGGGCGCTGACCAATGGGCTGAGCATGATGCCGCCGGTTTCGGTCTGCCACCAGGTATCGACAATAGGGCAACGCTGTTCGCCCACAGCGTTGAAGTACCAGTCCCAGGCTTCCGGGTTGATCGGCTCGCCCACGCTGCCGAGCAGGCGCAGGCTGGCGCGGGAGGTCGTCTCCAACGGGCCGTGGCCCTCGCGCATCAAGGCACGCAAGGCGGTAGGGGCGGTGTAGAAGATGTTCACCTGATGTTTATCGATGACCTGCCAGAAGCGCGAACTGTCCGGGTAGCTTGGCACACCTTCGAACATCAGCGAGGTAGCGCCATTGGCCAACGGTCCATACACGATATAGCTGTGGCCGGTGACCCAGCCCACATCGGCGGTGCACCAGAACACCTCACCGTCGCGGTAATCGAGCACGTACTTAAAGGTCATTGCCGCCTGGAGCAAGTAGCCTCCCGTGGTGTGCAGCACGCCCTTGGGTTTGCCGGTGCTGCCGGAGGTGTAGAGGATAAACAGCGGGTCTTCGGCGTCCATCGGTTCGGGAGGGCAATCGTCGCTCGCCGCATCCAGGGCCTGTTGATACTTGAGGTCGCGGCCTTCGCTCCAATTCACTTGGGCGCCGGTGCGTTGTACTACCAGCACCGTGCGGACGTTGGGGCAACTCGCCAGGGCCTTGTCGACATTCTGTTTCAGCGCCACCGGCTTACCGCCGCGCACGCCTTCATCGGCGGTGATCACCGTGCGGCAGTCGGCGTCCAGAATGCGGTCGCGCAAGGCATCCGGTGAGAACCCGCCAAATACCACCGAGTGCACCGCGCCAATCCGTGTGCAGGCCAACATTGCGTAGGCCGCTTCCGGGATCATCGGCATGTAGATACACACCCGGTCGCCTTTCTTCACGCCACGGCTTTTCAGCACATTGGCCAGGCGGCAGACGTTTTGGTGCAGTTGGCGGTAGGTGATTTTGCAGGAGTTTGCAGGATCATCGCCTTCCCAGATGAAGGCCGGCTGATCGGCGCGTTGCGCCAGGTGGCGGTCGATGCAGTTGTAGCTGACGTTTAACTGGCCACCGGCAAACCATTGGGCGGCGCCGGTCTTGATGTCTGACTGCTGGACGGTGTGCCACGGCGTTATCCAGTCGAGAAAGCCCTTGGCCTGTTCGGCCCAGAACGTGTCCGGCTGTTCGATGGATTGGCGATAGAGGCGCTGGTAGTCCTCTTGACTGAGTTGCGCAGCCCGGCGGACGGCATCGGCGGTCGGAAACGTGCTGATATCGAACATGAGCGATCCTTATTCTTGTTTTTGCGACAAGTCATAAAGATGCACTCAGTAGAGGGAGGGTTCAAGGCCAACGTCCAAACGGACGTTGGCCCTGTAATACCTGCATCAGCCGCGGTGACGACCACGGAAGTAGTTGATCAGGCCCTGGGTCGAAGCGTCTTCGGCCAAGGTTTCTTCGGCGCCGGTCAGGCGGTTGTATACGCCCTTGCCCAGCTCCTTGCCCAGCTCCACGCCCCATTGGTCGAAGGCATTGATGCCCCAGATGACGCTCTGCACGAACACCTTGTGCTCGTACATGGCCACCAGCGCGCCCAGACGACGCGGGCTGATGCGCTCCACCACCAGGGTGTTGCTCGGACGGTTGCCCGGGATGACCTTGTGTGGCGCCAGCTTCTGCACCTCGTCTTCCGCGATGCCTTTGTCGCGCAGCTCGGCTTCGGCTTCGCTGCGGGTCTTGCCGAGCATCAGTGCCTGGCTCTGGGACAGGCAGTTGGCGTACAGCCACTGATGGTGGTCGGACACCGGGTTGAAGCTGACGATCGGCACGATGAAGTCGGCCGGGATCAGTTGGGTGCCTTGGTGCAGCAACTGGTGATAAGCATGTTGGCCGTTGCAGCCTACGCCCCCCCAAATCACGGGGCCGGTGTCGGTGGACACCGGTTTGCCGTCCTGGCGCACGCTCTTGCCGTTGGATTCCATGTCCAGCTGTTGCAAGTGCTTGGTGATGTTACGCAGGTAGTGGTCGTACGGCAGGATCGCATGGCTTTGTGCGCCCCAGAAGTTGCCGTACCACACGCCCAGCAGGCCCAGCAGCACCGGCATGTTTTGTTCGAAGGGCGCGTTCTGGAAATGCTGGTCCATGGTGTAGGCCCCGGACAGCAGTTCCTTGAAGTTGGACATGCCGATGGCCAGGGCGATTGGCAAGCCGATGGCCGACCACAACGAATAACGGCCGCCCACCCAGTCCCACATCGGGAAGATGTTTTCTTCGCGAATACCGAAGGCCACGGCTGCCGCGTTGTTGCTCGACACGGCGATAAAGTGGCGATACAGCTCGGCTTCCGAGCCACCCTGGGCCAGGTACCAGGCGCGGGCGGCCTGGGCGTTTTTCAGGGTTTCCAGGGTGTTGAAGGATTTCGACGAGACGATGAACAGCGTGGTCTCGGCACGCAGCTTCATGGTCAGCTCGTGGAACTCGCTGCCATCGATGTTCGCCAGGTAGTGGCAGCGCACGCCTTTGTGGGCGTAGGACAACAGCGCTTCAGAAACCAGTTCCGGGCCGAGGAACGAGCCGCCGATGCCAATGTTCACCACGTCGGTGATCGGCTTTTCGGTGTAACCGCGCCACAGGCCGTCGTGGATGCGGCCGACCAGGTCAGTGATCTGGTTCAGCACCTTGTGCACGTCCGGCATGATATTCACGCCGTTGACCGACAGCTTGTCGCCCACCGGGCGGCGCAAGGCGGTGTGCAGGGCTGGGCGGCCTTCGGAGGAGTTGACCGGTTCGCCGGCATACAGCGAATTGATTGCGTCTTTAAGACCCACCTCGTTGGCCAGGCCCACCAGCAGGTCGCGGGTCTCGCTGGTGATCAGGTTTTTCGAGTAATCGAGGAAAAGTCCGCAGCTGCTCAACGTGAACTGGGAAAAGCGCTGAGGATCGGCATTGAACGCTTCGCGCATGCTGAAATCCTGCATGGCTTGGCGATGTTGATTGAGCGCTTGCCAGGCGGGCAGAGCGGTAACGTCATGAGGAGTGCGGTAGTACGCCATCGCTGCGGGTTTCCTTTTATTACGGGGACTGCCTTTAGGACACTTCAAAGCCCGGAACATCCAGTCTTATCTCAAGGAGTGGGTTCCAGACAGCGCTAACTATAGCGCCGGGCGATTACATTAAACCTAGCGTGTCGATATGTCTTGGCTTTGTCTGCGCTGTGGCCGGTACTTTTTTATACCGGCACAGCGATCAGGGCAATCGGCGGGGTGTTCAGAGAGGTCAGTTGAGGTTCAGGTGCAGGTTGTCGATCAGGCGGGTGGTGCCCAGAAAGGCCGCCACCAGAATCACAATATCCCGATCCTCAGCCGTGGCGGTCCGCAGGTGTACGCCCTGGCGCACTTCGAGGTAATCCAGGCGCAACCCGGCCGCCTCGATCTGCTGCACCTGTTCGGCGCGAAGCCTGGCGAAGTCGTGGTCACCGCTTTTGATGGCGGCGGCAATCTGGCTGAGGCTGCGGTACAGCACCGGCGCGATCGCACGTTCTTCTTCGCTGAGAAAACCGTTGCGCGAGGACAGTGCCAAGCCATCATCGGCGCGCACGGTGGGCTCGCCAATGATCTGGATCGGCATGTTCAGGTCGTGGACCATGGCGCGAATCACGGCCAGTTGCTGGTAGTCCTTCTGGCCAAATACAGCCATGTCCGGCTGAACCATGTTGAACAGTTTGCTGACCACGGTCGCCACACCTTCGAAATGCCCGGGACGGCTGGCGCCGCACAAACCTTCGGACAATTGCGGGACGCTGACGCGGGTCTGGCCGGTCGTGCCGCCGGGGTACATCTCCTCGACGGTCGGCGCGAACAGCAGGTTACAGCCGGCTTGCAGGAGCTTTTCCTGGTCGGCTGCCAAGGTGCGTGGGTACTTGTCCAGGTCTTCGCCAGCGCCAAATTGCAGTGGGTTGACGAAGATACTCGCCACGACAAAGTCCGCCTGCTGCACAGCCTTGCTGACCAGGCTGGCATGGCCACTGTGCAGGTTACCCATGGTAGGCACGAAGCCGATGCGTTTGCCGGCCTTGCGGGCGTGGGCGACGGCGGCGCGTAGCTCGCGTACGGTTTTTACGGTGTTCATGCAGAGAATCCGTGTTCGGCGCCTGGGAAGGTCACGCCTTTGACTTCGGCAACGTAAGCACTCAAGGCGGCGTGGATGCTGTCCTGGCCGGTCATGAAGTTCTTCACGAACTTCGGTACGCGGCCGGTAATCGACAAACCGAGCATGTCGTGCAGTACCAGCACCTGGCCATCGGTGGCCGAGCCTGCGCCAATACCGATCACCGGCACTTTAACGGCCTGGGTGATTTCTGCTGCAAGTTCGCTGGGTACGCATTCGAGCAGGATCATCGCAACGCCCGCTTGTTCCAGGGCGATGGCATCGGCACGCATCTGGCGCGCCTGGGCTTCGTTGCGGCCTTGTACCTTGTAGCCGCCGAGGATGTTCACCGACTGTGGTGTAAGGCCCATATGTGCACAGACCGGCACGCCGCGTTCAGCCAGCAGGCGAATCGACTCGGCGAGCCATACGGCGCCTTCCACTTTGACCATGTGCGCACCGGCGCGCATCAGTTTGCCAGCGTTGTGGAACGTCTGCTCGACAGTGGCGTAATCCATGAACGGCAGGTCGGCGATGATAAATGCGCCGTCGTTGCCGCGCTTGACGCTGGCGGTGTGATAGGCGAGTTCATCGGTGGTGACGGGCAGCGTGCTGTCATTCCCTTGAAGAACCATGCCCAGGGAGTCACCCACCAGCAACACTTCAACCCCGGCCTGGCAACTGGCGTGGGCGAAGGTGGCGTCATAGCAGGTCAGCATGGTGATTTTTTCACCTTTGAGCTTGAGGCTCTGCAAGGTGGTCAGGGTAATGTCTGGCATGAAAAGGGTCCTCGTTCAGGCGCTTGGAAACAGCGAGTAACGCGCGTGAGTCTTCGTTTATACAGGCGCACTGTCTTGAGAGCAGTGCTTATAAGGCCTGGATTGCGCCCTTCATTGCCGGGTTGGCGGCAGCGGGACGCCTATAGTCGTGAGGAGGACACGGGAAGTCAATTGGATGTGTTACCGCATTGTTACGATGACGGTGTTACCGCTGTTACTGACGCGATTCAGCAACGGGGAGCCGTTCCAGGCCGACAAACGGGCAGGCTTCAAGCAGGGCACTGAGGCGTTCGCCATCCGGCAATTGCAATGCGGCAGGCGCCAGTTCGGCCAGCGGATACAACACAAATGCACGCAGGTGCATCTGGTAGTGGGGCACCTTCAAGCGCGGTTCGTCGATCAGGCGATCGCCAAACAGCAGAATGTCCAGGTCAAGGGTGCGAGGCCCCCAACGCTCCAGGCGCTCGCGGCCTTGGTCGTTTTCGATGGCTTGCAGCGCGTCCAGCAGCTCTAGTGGCGCAAGGCTGCTGTCCAGGGCGGCAACCGCGTTGGTATAGCGCGGTTGGCCCGGTAGCAGCGAATCACTTTGGTAAAAGGCGGAAACGCCGGCGACGCAAGTGTCTGGCAATTGTGCCAACGCCTCGACAGCGCTGCGCAATTGTTGATCCGGGGCAGCCAGGTTGCTGCCCATGCCGATGTAGATGCGTTCCACGTTTATTCGCCCGCGGCGCCCGAGGCATCGGCCGCACTGCGTTTACGCTTGGTGCCGCTACGACGACGCTTCTTCGGCCCAGCGCCTTCGGCATCACCCTTGCTGCCGAGGTCGCGAATCATATCGCGGCGCTGGCTGTCATTGGCATCCTGGTAATCGGTCCACCATTCGCCGAGGCCGTCGGTCTGCTCGCCGGCGCTTTCACGCAGCAGCAGGAAGTCGTAGCCAGCACGGAAGCGCGGGTTGTCCAGCAGCAGGTCGGCACGCTTGCCGCTGCGGCGGGGCAGGCGTTCCTGCATGTCCCAGATCTCGCGGATCGGCATGGTGAAACGTTTCGGGATAGCGATGCGCTGGCACTGTTCGGCGATCAGCTCGTGAGCGGCTTCCTGCATGGCCGGGATCGGCGGCATGCCACGGTCCTGCAGGCGCAGTACGCGCTTGGGCAGGGCAGGCCACAACAAGGCGGCAAACAGGAACGCCGGTGTTACCGGCTTGTTCTGCTTGATGCGCAGATCGGTGTTTATCAACGCTTCGCTGATCAGCGTGTGGGTATAGGTCGGGTTGTGTTCCAGTGCTTCGGCGCTGGCCGGGAACAGTGGGTCGAACAACTGCAGGTCGACGAGCATTTCGAAGGTGTCGGCGGCGTAGCCCGAGAGGAACAGCTTGAGCACTTCTTCGAACAGGCGCGCCGAGGGGATTTCCCGCAGCATCGGTGCCAGTTCGCGAATGGGCGCGGCAGTGTGTTTCTCGATACCGAAATTGAGCTTGGCGGCGAAGCGCACGGCCCGCAGCATGCGCACCGGGTCTTCCTGATAGCGCTGCGTCGGGTCGCCGATCAGGCGGATCAGGTTATTGCGAATGTCGTGTACGCCATTGGCGTAATCGAGAATGCGTTCGCTGACCGGGTCGTAATAGAGGGCATTGATGGTGAAGTCACGACGCTGCGCGTCTTCTTCCAAAGTGCCATAGACGTTGTCGCGCAAGATGCGCCCGCTCTCGTTGCGAGAGGACTGATTGGTGTCTTCCTCTTCATCGTTTTGCGGGTGGCCAGCACGGAAGGTCGCGACCTCGATGATCTCGCGGCCAAAATGTATATGCACCAGCTTGAAGCGGCGGCCGATGATTCGCGCATTGCGAAATTCGGCACGCACTTGCTCAGGCGTGGCGCTGGTGGCGACGTCGAAATCCTTCGGCGTGATATTGAGCAGCATGTCGCGTACACAACCGCCTACCAGATAAGCCTGGTAACCGGCGTTCTGCAAACGTTCGACGATATTCACCGCATAACGGCTGAACTGAGCGCGTTGCAGCGAATGCTGGCTGCTATTGAGCACTTCAGGCGTGCTGCGTTTGTGTTGCGTACGACGCAAGGGAGAACGGAATGACTGGAACAACTTCTTCAGCATGGGATGCACTGTTTGAAGGAATGTTCGGCCATAACGAAGAATGACCGCATGATGGGCCGGGATTCTAGCATTTAGTCAGGGGATGGTGTAGGAACAAGCTGCCGGCCTTGCGCCATAAGCCTTAAATCGTCAAATCCCGGAAACTACAAGGGGAGCCGAAGCTCCCCCAGAAGTAGTTGCGTGCTCTATTTTTATTATTGGTTTCGGGCTTCTTGTTTTTGTTGATCGCCCTCGCCATGAAGCTTCACCTTCATGACACTCCCAATCGGGAGTCAAGAGCAAACGGATTGCTTTGGTCGCTGTGTTGCTGATCTACGATCCAACCAGTTCAGGCTCTGCCTTAGGGCAGTTTTTGTTGTTCTCGGCCTGGTTGCGGGGCAAGCCCCAAATGCAACGCCTCTCCAAAAGAATCAGTTAGCTGCGCCTCCGCCGTGTTGTTTTTGTTATGCGTGAGTCGATTCGTCTTATTTTTATTGTCTTGTACAAAGCTTGTTATTGTTTTTGTACTAAGCATATAGCAGGGTGCGTGCCAACTTTTGCGCCGACCAGCAAAACCGGGGGTTGAGGTGGTTTCTGGTTTTTGAGGGGCCAAAAAAAGCCGGGGCTTCGTTACCGTAAGCCCCGGCTTTTGTTACGTGAAAAATCAGCGGTAACAGTTTTTTCACATCGGTGGGTGTTACCTGTGGGGGCGCACCCTCAGCTTTCGCTGGCCACACCGGTCTTGCGCCGTGGAATGCCCAGACGCTGGCGCCGTTCCCACAGGCACTTACGGCTCACGCCCAGTTTGCGTGCCAGTTCGGTCTCGGTCATGTGGTCCTGATGCTCAAGGACGAAATGCTGGAAGTAGTCTTCCAGGGACAAATCTTCCGTCGGCTCATGGCTGGTATTGCTACCGCCGCCTTGTGTCGGGGCCAGGCCGATGAAATCGTCATCCTCCAAGTCACTGAGTTCGATATCGATACCCAGCAGCTCGGCGGAAATTTCCGGGCTTTCCGACAGGATCACCGCACGTTCAACGGCATTCTCCAGCTCCCGCACGTTACCCGGCCAAGAGTAATGCCGAATCGCTTGCTCGGCGTCTGGCGCAAACTTCAGGTCGGTACGGTTGATGCGCGCACTCTGGCGCAGCAGGAACGCGCTGGCGATCTCATTGACGTCGGCGCCGCGCTCACGCAGGGCCGGCAGCTTGAGGGCGATCACATGCAGGCGGTAATACAAGTCTTCACGGAACTGGCCGATCTTGGCCAGACTCTTGAGGTCCCGGTGGGTGGCCGCGATCAGGCGCACATCGACCTTCTGCGATTGCACCGAGCCCACACGGCGAATCTCGCCTTCCTGGAGCACGCGCAGCAATCGCGCCTGTGCCTCCAGTGGTAGCTCGCCGATCTCATCGAGAAACAGCGTGCCGCCGTCAGCAGCTTCCACCAGGCCCGCACGCCCTGCGCTTGCGCCGGTAAACGCGCCTTTCTCGTGGCCGAACAATTCGGACTCAATCAGCGACTCGGGGATCGCCGCACAGTTCACCGAAATCATCGGCGCCTTGGCGCGCTTGGACAGGTTGTGCAGGGCGCGGGCCACCAGTTCTTTACCGGTGCCTGACTCGCCCTGGATCAATACATTGGAGTCGGTCGGCGCGACTTTACGGATCTTGCTGTACAGGTCCTGCATCGGCGGGCAGGAGCCGATGATGCCGATCTCGCCGTTGCTGTTGTCGACGCCCGGTTTGTCGGCGCCGTTGATGGCTTTGCCGGCGGGGCGTTGTTCGGCAGGCACACTGACGGCTGACTGGCGGTCACGCAGGATGCGGGCCACGGCCTGGAGCATTTCATCGTGGTCAAACGGCTTGGCGATGTAGTCCACCGCGCCCATCTTCATGGAGTCCACCGCCGAGCGCAGGCTGGCGTAGCTGGTCATGATCAGCACCGGAGTGCCCTGGCCAAGCTTGATCAGCTCGGTACCCGGTGCGCCAGGCAGGCGCAGGTCGCTGACAATCAGGTCGAACGTGGGGATGCTGAAACGCTCTTGTGCTTCCTGCACCGAGCCGGCTTCGCTGACCTGGTACTGATTACGTTCAAGCAGGCGACGCAAGGCAGAGCGGATAATGGTTTCGTCTTCGACGATCAAAATGTGCGGCATTGATTCAATTCTCTCGACGGTCTCAGTTCACAGCGGACGTCGCTTCGACATGACGCGGCAAGGTCACCCGAATACGGGTGCCGCGTTGGCTTTCGGTGTCAGCCGGGCTGTCGATGGTGATTTGTCCATAATGCTCTTCAACGATGGAATAGACCAGTGCAAGGCCCAGACCGGTACCTTCACCTGGGTCCTTGGTGGTGAAGAAGGGTTCGAACAATCTGTCCATGATGTTCTGTGGAATACCGCTGCCCTCATCTTCGACGATCAGATCGACCGTATGCTCGAAAGCCTCGGTCTTGACACGTACCGCGCCGCCGGCCGGGGTTGCATCGCGGGCGTTGGACAGCAGGTTGATCAGTACTTGGGCGAGGCGTTGTGAGTCGCCGTCGACCCAATGGTCGGGGTCGCACAAGTTGAAGAACTGTACTTCGAAATTGCGCCGGTTCAAGGCGAGCAGCCCAATGGCATCCTGGGCCACTTCAGCCAGGCACACTGCCTCATCCAGATTCTGATGGCCGCCGGCATGGGCAAAGCTCATCAGCGACTGCACGATGCGCGACACGCGTTTGGTCTGTTCGAGGATCTGCCCGCTGATTTCGATGATTTCGCCGTCTTCCTCACGCTCTTCCCGCAGGTTCTGCGCGAGGCAGGCGATACCGGTGATCGGGTTGCCGATTTCGTGGGCCACGCCCGCGGCCAGGCGACCAATGCTGGCCAGGCGCTCGGAGTGCACCAGTTTGTCTTCGAGCATCTGCGTTTCAGTCAGGTCTTCGACCAGCAGCACCAGACCGCTGTTACCGGGGGCCAACGGTTCATCGATCGCGGCTTTGTGCAGGTTGAGCCAGCGCGTCTGGCCGTCGAGCGCCAGGTGCTGCTTGTGCAAATGTTCGTCGGGCAAGTTGATAAAACCCTGGAGCAGTTCCTTCCACGGATCGCCCAGGGTGTTCAGGCGCGAGCCCACCACCCGTTGCGCGGCGATGCCGGTGAGCTCTTCCATGGCCTTGTTCCACATCAGGATCTCCTGATCCTTGGCCAGGGAACACACGCCCATCGGCAGTTCCTGCAGGGTCTGGCGGTGGTAACGGCGCAGGGCGTCGAGTTCGGCCGCCAGGCCGGTGAGGCGTGAGTGGTAATCCTCCAGCCGGCTTTCGATGAAATGGATGTCCTCGGTGACGTAGTTTTCACCGCCGGCCTTGTAGGGCAGAAAGGTTTCCACCATGTCCTGGGACACACTGGGGCCCATCAGGCCGGAGAGGTTGGCTTCGATGCGGTCGCGCAGGCGACGCAGCGCATATGGGCGGCGCTCGTCAAAGGGCAGGTACAGATCGCGCAGCGCCTGCTCGACTTCCTTTTGCGCAGCCTTGGCCCCCAAGGGCTTGGCCAGTTGCGTGGCGAACTCCTGGGGCGAGGCCGCGTGCAGTTCGCGGCGTTGCGGTCGACGCACGTTATCCACCGCGCACGCCTCGGCGGCGCTGGTCTCTTCCGGGCTGGCGTTGGTGAACAGCGATATCAGGGTGAACATCAGTACGTTGGCGGCCAGCGAGGCAATCGCCGCCATGTGCCAACTGGTGTCGTCCAGCACGTAGATCATGTTCAGCAGCGGAATGTAGAACCCCTGCAGGTTGCCGACCAATGGCAGCAGCATGGTGACGACCCACACCAGGATGCCGGCCAGCAAACCGGCGATAAACCCACGGCGATTGGCGGTCGGCCAGTACAGCACCGACAACACTCCCGGCAGGAACTGCAAGGTGGCAACAAACGCGACAATGCCCAGGTTTGCCAAGTCCTGCCCTGCACCCAGCAATAGGTAGAACCCGTAGCCGGCCATGATGATCGCGACGATCAATGCGCGGCGCGTCCATTTCAGCCAGCGGTAGATATTGCCTTCGGCCGGCGGCTGATACAGCGGCAGCACCAGGTGATTGAGCGCCATGCCCGAGAGCGCCAGCGTCGTGACAATGATCAGTCCGCTGGCTGCCGACAAACCACCGACATAGGCCAGCAACGCCAGGGCCGGGCTGTTGGCAGCGATGCCGATACCGAGGGTGAAATACTCGGGATTGGTGGTGGCCCCGAGTTTCAGGCCGGCCCACAGGATCAGCGGCACAGCGAGGCTCATCAGCAGCAGGAACAGTGGCAAGCCCCAACTGGCGCTGACCAGCGAGCGCGGATTGAGGTTCTCGGTGAAGGTCATGTGGTACATGTGCGGCATCACGATGGCCGAGGCGAAGAACACCAGCAACAGCGTGCGCCATGGGCCTTCCTGCAACGGGGTGTGCAGGGCGGCGAGGGCGGTCTGGTTCTGCAGCAGCCACAGTTCCAGCTGTTGCGGGCCGTCGAATACGCCATAGAGCGCGTAGAGGCCGACGCCGCCGATGGCGATCAGCTTGATCACCGATTCGAACGCAATCGCAAACACCAGGCCTTCGTGTTTCTCGCGGGTGGCGATATGGCGTGAACCGAAGAAAATCGTGAACAGCGAGATCAACGCGCAGAAGGCCAGGGCGACGCGGTGTTGCACCGGCTCGCGGGTCAGGATGCTGATGGAGTCGGCCACGGCCTGGATTTGCAGGGCCAGCAGGGGCAGCACGCCGATCAGCATGAAAATGGTGGTCAGTGCGCCGGCCCAGGTGCTGCGAAAGCGAAAGGCAAACAGGTCGGCCAGGGACGACAGTTGGTAGGTCCGGGTGATTTTCAGGATCGGATACAGCAATACCGGCGCCAGCAGAAAGGCACCGGACACGCCAAGGTAACTGGAGAGAAAACCATAACCATACTGATAGGCCAGGCCCACCGTGCCATAAAACGCCCAGGCGCTGGCGTACACGCCCAAGGACAAGGTGTAGGTCAACGGATGGCGAATGATCGCCCGCGGAATCATTCCGCGCTCACTGATCCAGGCAACGCCGAACAGTGCAGCCAGGTAGGCGGCGCTGATCAGCAGCATCTGGGTGAGGCTAAAGCTCATCGGCATCTTTTTGGCTCTGCAGGATGAAGGTCACGACAATCAGGATCAGCCACAGCAGATAGGGGCGATACCAGGCGCCCGTGGCGTCGATCCACCAATCCATGATGGCGGGGGAAAACAGGTAGATCCCGACGACCAGCAGCAGGACCAATCGATAGATGTACATGTTGGCCTTTGATTGAGAGTGCGGTAATGCAACGGTTTTCTGTAGGAGCGAGCTTGCTCGCGAAGGGCGCTAACCTAAACGCGTACATCCTGGATAAACGTGTTGCCTGGGAGTTTTTCGCGAGCAAGCTCGCTCCTACGCGATGGTAACGGATGGCTGGCAGGCTGCAAGCGCCTTCAGCTCAATTGCGCTTCGGCCAGGGTCAGTGTGCGCGGGATCTTGCTGGCATCCCAGTGCTCAATGCCCCAATCCAGCAGCTCCCGAGGTCTGGCGTGCAGCAGTTCGGTGCCAGGTTGCTGGCCAAGGGCGCGCAGGGCTCGCAACAGCAATGGCGTCGCCTGGTCGGGATTCAGCGGCGGGGAACGATAGGATTTGCCCAGCTTGTTACCGTCCGGCTGGACGATCAACGGTACGTGCAGATAGCGCGGCTGGCGCAGGCCCAGCAACTCTTGCAGGTACAGCTGGCGCGGCGTGGAATCGAGCAGGTCGGCGCCGCGCACGATATCGGTAATCCCTTGCCAGGCGTCGTCGAGCACTACGGCCAGTTGGTAGGCGTAGAGGCCATCGCGGCGACGGATGACGAAGTCGCCGACATCACGGCCCAGGTGCTGTCGGAATTCTCCTTGTACACGGTCAGTAAAGTGGTACTCCAGCTCGGGAACACGCAGGCGGATGGCGGCGTCCTGCTGGTCGTGGCCAGCATTTCGGCACAGGCCTGGGTAAATCCCGTCGTAGGGCTCCAGTTGTTTACGTGAACAGGTGCAGGCGTAAGCCAGGCCGTGGTTGAACATATCGTTCAGTACTTTGGCGTAGGCGTCATGCCGCTCGCTTTGTCGGACCAGTTCGCCATCCCACTCAAAGCCGTAACTCTCCAGGGCGTGCAGGATCGCCGCCTGGGCGCCGGGCTCTTCGCGGGGAGGGTCGAGGTCTTCCATGCGCATCAGCCAGCGGCCATGGTTGGCGCGAGCGTCGAGGTAGGAGGCGAGGGCGGCAACCAGCGAGCCGAAGTGCAAATGGCCGCTGGGCGTGGGGGCGAAACGCCCGATATAGGTAGAGGCAGTCATGGGCCGGATACTACTGGAAGTCGGTAAATCCCAGAAACAAAAATGGGGCGTTTGCACGCCCCATTCGTTCAGCTCGGCTGGATTACTTGCCGACCTGTTTTTCCTTGATTTCAGCCAAGGTCTTGCAGTCTACGCAGAGGTCCGCAGTTGGGCGGGCTTCCAGGCGACGTATACCGATCTCGACACCGCAGGATTCGCACCAGCCGTATTCTTCGTCTTCGATCAGTTGCAGCGTCTTGTCGATTTTCTTGATCAGCTTGCGCTCGCGATCACGGGCGCGCAGTTCGAGGGCGAATTCCTCTTCCTGGCTGGCACGGTCTGCCGGGTCCGGGAAGTTGGCTGCTTCGTCCTTCATGTGGTCAACCGTGCGGTCGACTTCCTGCATCAAGTCCTGCTTCCACTGCTTCAGGATTTTGGAGAAGTGCTCGCGCATGGGCTTGCCCATGTATTCCTCGCCCTTCGATTCAACGTAGGGTTGGAAGCCGCTGATGTTCTGCTTTGCTTGGGTGGACATGAATAGACCGCCTCTCACTCTTCTAATCCATTGCGCAGGATTGCAACGTCACCGACACCTGCCGGCCCTGCGGCTGCAAGCGGGCGAACTTACCAGATAGATTCAGGGCGCGCCACTCCCGGTTGTCGAGGCCCGTCACGCGGGGGTTGCAAACTGCAGCAGCCCGCTGTGGCGGGGTATGTATCGTCCCGAACGTTGATTTTAGTCGTTTTGCAAGCGCTTGCCGGGTTCATCTTGGACGGCCGGGCAGGCAATAGAGCATGTTTTACCGCGAGGGTTCGGTAGAATCCTGATTTTGTCCTCACCGTTAAGGAAGGCTAATGGCTCAGCCCTACAGTGCGCGCAGTCGCGCCATCGAACCTTTTCATGTCATGGCGTTGCTGGCGCGCGCCAATGAGCTGCAAGCGGCAGGCCATGATGTGATCCACCTGGAAATCGGTGAGCCAGACTTCACCACCGCCGAGCCGATCATCCAAGCCGGCCACGCGGCATTGGCCAATGGCAAGACTCGCTATACAGCGGCCCGTGGCCTGCCGCAATTGCGTGAAGCCATCAGCGGTTTCTACCAGCAACGCTACGGATTGAGCGTCGATCCCGAGCGTATTCTGATCACCCCTGGGGGCTCCGGAGCGTTGTTGTTGGCCAGCAGCCTGCTGGTGGATCCAGGCAAACATTGGCTGCTGGCAGACCCGGGTTACCCGTGTAACCGGCACTTCCTGCGACTGGTGGAAGGCGCCGCGCAACTGGTGCCGGTGGGCCCGGACGTGCGATATCAACTGACCGCTGACCTGGTTGCCAGACATTGGGATCAGGACAGCGTGGGCGCGTTGGTTGCCTCCCCGGCGAATCCTACCGGCACAGTCCTTTCACGCGATGAATTGGCCGAACTTTCCGCTGCAATCAAGGCGCGCAACGGCCATCTGGTGGTGGATGAGATCTATCACGGCCTGACCTACGGCACTGACGCCGCCAGCGTGCTGGAGGTCGACGATGAGGCCTTTGTCCTGAATAGTTTTTCGAAGTATTTCGGCATGACCGGTTGGCGCCTGGGTTGGCTGGTCGCGCCGCCCGCTGCGGTGGGCGAACTGGAGAAGCTGGCGCAAAACCTCTATATCAGCGCGCCCACCCTGGCCCAGTATGCGGCGCTCGCCTGCTTTACCCCGCAAACCCTGGGCATCCTGGAAGAGCGCCGCGCCGAATTTGGCCGGCGCCGCGACTTCCTGCTGCCCGCTTTGCGCGAGTTAGGCTTCGGGATTGCCGTTGAGCCGGAAGGGGCGTTCTATTTGTATGCCGATATCAGTGCGTTCGGCGGAGATGCCTTCGCGTTTTGTCGCCATTTCCTCGAAACCGAACATGTCGCCTTTACGCCCGGCCTGGATTTTGGTCGCTATCAAGCCGGCCATCATGTGCGCTTTGCCTACACGCAAAACCTTGATCGGCTACAGGAGGCGGTGGAACGAATCCAGCGTGGTCTACGGAGCTGGCAAGGCTGATGCGCTTTTATCCTCCCCTCGAAGAAGGTCGACTGATTCGCCGCTACAAGCGTTTTCTCACCGATATCGAAACCGTTACCGGCGAGTTTTTGACCATTCACTGCCCAAACACCGGTTCGATGCTCAACTGCATGGTGGAGGGCGGGCAGGTCTGGTTCAGTCGTTCCAATGACCCCAAGCGCAAGCTGCCCGGCACTTGGGAAATTGCCGAAACCCCCCAGGGCCGGTTGGCGTGCGTTAACACGGCGCGGGCTAATCAGCTGGTTGAGGAGGCGCTGCGCGCAGGAGTGATTACTGAGCTGAACGGGTTCACCGCGTTGAAGCGGGAAGTGCCTTACGGCCAGGAGAAAAGCCGTATCGACTTTCGACTGGAATACCCCGACGGCGCAGCCTACGTGGAAGTCAAAAGCGTCACGCTGGGGTTTGATGGCACCCGGGTTGCCGCCTTCCCCGATGCCGTGACCCAACGTGGCGCCAAGCACCTGCGGGAGCTGGCGCACCTGGCCCGGGAAGGTGTGCGGGCGGTGCAGTTGTACTGCGTCAACCTCTCGGGAATTGATGCCGTGCGCCCGGCGCTGGAAATCGATGCCGCCTATGGCGCGGCCTTGCGCGAGGCCAAGGCCGCCGGTGTGGAAGTGTTGGCGTATGGGGTGCGTGTGACGTCCGAAGAGATTTGTGTGGAGCGGCGCTTAGAGGTGCTGCTCGACTAGATATCCACCCACAGGCCCTGCTCGTCTTCGCGACCGCGCAGGGCCTTGAGGCTTTTACCTGCACATGGGCCGGCAATGCACTCGCCGCTCTCGATCAGGAACAGCGCGCCGTGGGTGGCGCATTGAATCAGGCTGGCGCTGTCGTCAAGGAACTGGTCGGGTTGCCATTCCAGTGGAATACCGCGATGTGGGCAGCGGTTGATATAGAAGTAGGCGATGCCATCCCTGCGTACCACTAGCAGCGGGCTGCCATCGATTGTAAAACCGAGGCTGCTGTTGGGTGCGAGCGTGTCCGAGGGGCAGAGAAACTTCATTTCAATCCTTAAGTGCCTTGACGTTCAAATGCAAACAATTATCAAATGCCGGCTTCGCCCGTTAGCTGACTGGGTGCTCAGTTCGATGCCGGGCAGGGGGTATCTGTCACATCGATGAGTGCTCGAAAGGCCCTGCCCTTGGAAGGAAACCCTGTTATGCGCCTGAGTGCCAGCGCTATTGCGCTTGTTGTCGGACTGCTGGTCAACCATGGGGCGCAAGCCTCTGAACTGCCACAACGCTGGGTGAGTGCCGGTGGGGCTCTGTCGGAATGGGTCGCGGCATTGGGCGGTGAATCGAAGTTGGTAGGCGTCGATACCACCAGTCAGCATCCTGAATCGCTCAAGGCATTGCCAAGTATCGGCTATCAGCGGCAATTGTCGGCCGAAGGCATTCTCAGCCTGCGCCCGCAGGTGCTGGTAGGAACTGAAGAGATGGGGCCGCCGCCGGTGCTGGCGCAGATTCGCAGTGCAGGTGTCCAGGTCGAAATGTTCTCGGTGCAGCCGGATTTGCCGACCTTGAAGGGTAATCTCCAGCACTTGGGTAAGTTGCTGGGAGGTGAGGCTAAGGCCAGTGAATTGTTTGCCGGATATGAACAGGCGCTTGATCAGCAGAAAAACTGGGTCGCCAAGGCTCGGGCCTCGCAGAAGGCACCCGGTGTGTTGCTGCTGATCGGTAATGCTGGCGGCAAGCCGCTGATTGCCGGCAAGGACACGGCGGGCGATTGGGTGTTGCAGCAGGCCGGCGGGCGTAACCTGGCCACGCACAGTGGTTACAAACCGTTTTCGGTAGAGTCGTTGGCAGGGCTGAGCCCCGATGTGCTGGTGTTTGCCGACCGCGCCCTTACGGGGGGTGCGGCGCGCGCGGCGCTGTTCAAGGAAAATCCGATCCTGGCTTCGACGCCGGCGGCCAAGCGTGGCCGCGTGTTCGAGCTGGACCCGACCTTGCTGGTGGGTGGGCTTGGGCCACGCCTGCCGCAAAGTCTTGTGAAACTCTCGGCCGGCTTTTACCCGTCAGAGGCTAAACCCGCCCCATGACCACTCTGGTTAAACCGAAAACGCTGTTTATCGGGTTGTCTCTGCTATGCCTGTTCGCCATCTGGCTTTCGTTGGCATTGGGACCGGTGAGCTTGCCGTTGCTGGATACACTCAAGGCAGCATTGCGCTTGCTGGGCGTGCCGATCGAGGCGCAAGGCCTGGAGCAGGCTGAGTTGATCCTGGGGCAGATTCGTTTGCCGCGTACGTTGCTCGGCCTGGCGGTTGGCGGCGTATTGGCACTGTCGGGCGTGGCCATGCAAGGGCTGTTTCGCAACCCGTTGGCCGATCCGGGGTTGGTCGGGGTTTCCAGCGGGGCGGCACTGGGGGCGGCAATTGCGATTGTCGGCGGTTCGTTTTTCGGCGGGTTGCCGGAGGCGTTCGGGCCCTATCTGCTGTCGTTATGCGCGTTTCTTGGCGGGCTGGGCGTGACTGCGCTGGTCTATCGACTGGGGCGGCGCAACGGTCAGACCAATGTGGCGACGATGCTGCTCGCCGGTATTGCCCTCACTGCGCTGGCAAGTTCGGCGGTGGGCCTGTTCACCTACCTGGCGGACGACGCCACCCTGCGTACCCTGACGTTCTGGAACCTGGGCAGTCTCAACGGCGCGAGCTATTCGCGGCTATGGCCCTTATTGCTGGTCAGTGCCGGTGTGGCGCTTTGGTTGCCGCGCCGGGCCACGGCGTTGAATGCGCTGTTGCTCGGCGAATCCGAGGCCAGTCACCTGGGTATTGATGTTGAAGGGCTCAAGCGCGAGTTGGTGTTCTGTACCGCATTAGGTGTGGGCGCTGCGGTGGCTGCGGCGGGCATGATTGGTTTTGTCGGGCTGGTGGTGCCGCACCTGGTCAGGTTGCTGGCCGGGCCGGATCACCGCGTGCTGTTGCCGGCGTCAATACTGGCGGGCGCGAGTTTGTTGCTGTTTGCCGATTTGGTCGCGCGACTGGCCTTGGCGCCGGCTGAATTGCCGATTGGTATCGTGACGGCGTTTATTGGCGCACCGTTTTTTCTTTACCTGTTGTTGCGGGGACGTGCCTGATGCTGCGTGTTGAAGACCTGCAGATCCGGCGTGGCCGCAAGATCGTGCTGGCGGATGTCACGCTGGACCTGCTGCCGGGTGAAGTGCTTGGTGTGCTGGGGCCCAATGGCGCAGGCAAGAGTACGTTGCTGGGGGCGTTGTGCGGTGAGTTACATCCCGATCAGGGCAGCGTGTGGCTGGGTTCGCAGGCGTTGAAAGACTGGAGCGGATCGCAGCGTGCACAGCGACTCGCAGTGTTGCCCCAAACTTCGACCCTGGACTTCGCATTCCGTGTCGAAGAAGTGGTTGGCATGGGCCGTCTGCCCCATCAGACGGGGCGTGTGCGCGATGATGAAGTTATCCGCGCAGCCTTGCAGGCGGCGGATGTCGACCACTTGAGCGGTCGTAGTTACTTGGCGCTTTCTGGCGGCGAGCGTCAACGCGTACACCTGGCGCGGGTGCTGGCGCAGCTATGGCCAGGTGAGGCGGGGCAGACGTTGCTGTTGGATGAGCCGACATCGATGCTGGATCCCTTGCATCAACATACGACCCTGCAAGCGATTCGCACCTTTGCCGATCGGGGTGCGGCGGTGCTGGTGATCCTCCATGACCTTAACCTGGCGGCCCGTTACTGTGATCGTATCCTGCTGCTGGAGCAGGGGCGTCCTCATGCGTTGGATACGCCGGTGAGGGTGCTTCGGCCTGAGCCGCTTAAAGCAGTGTTTGGCTTGGATGTATTGGTGCAGCCGCATCCGGAGCGTGGTCACCCGCTGATCATTGCGCGCTGAGGTGTGCCTTTTTTCAGGCAAAAAAAGACCCGGCAAGAGCCGGGTCAAATAACCGTGATTAGCCTGATGAGGAGATAATCTGAGAGTCCGAACCAATGGTCTTTCAGTTATCGGCTGATCTCGCGACCAGTTGTGATAATCATAACGATTCTCATTTGAGAGTCAACAATTGTTTTCGGACGATTTTCCGTTTTCATCAAACGTCCGTTCGAAATGTCCGTAAATATTGGGCCTACTAGCCGAGCTAATTCTTCTGCCGAGTTGAAATAGCGTCCAGCTGGCGGTTCAACGCCTCCTTACGCTCGACCGGAATGTCGTTCCAGTGCACATCCATCAGTGCCCCTTCGATTGCATACAGCAACACTTTTGATGCGCGGAACCCGCGCGTCCTGACTGCTCGATACGCATCGACGGCTCCCAGGCGGCGCAGGTCTGACGCACTGTGGATGCCCACCGCATGCAGCCACTGTGCTGACGTCTTGCCGAGGTTTTTCAGGTGTTGCAGCTCATCGTTCATCAAGCCTCCTTGCGACGGCCGAATGGTGCGGTGGGTATCGTGACCAGGACAGCCTGAACAGGAGTGTAGCGCTCAGTAGGAAAAGCGTGGTTCTTTGGTCCGAAACGGCCAAAAGCTTATAAGAATGGCGCGGGGATTTTGACGGCGGGCATGCGTGAAGCGCCCGCTACGCGTTGCGCGTAGTCGGGCTTGGATCGAATCTTACTTGGTGCGATAGCGCAGGCGCGTGCCGAAATTGACCGACATGAGGATCTCGTCGGCAGTCAACTCAGGCGGGAAGTAGGTGCCCGAAATCTGCGCGTGGGCCAGGCTGGCGCCTTCCAAAGAGCAGTCGCGCAAATCCAGGCCGCGCAAGTCGGTGGAGCGAAAATACGCGTCGGTGAAATCCACACCGATGGCGTTCAGTTCACGTAAGTCCAGGCCACGGAAATCGCCACCACGCATATCGATAATGCCGTCTGCAGGGCGCTGCTGATTAAAACCACGAATGTCGTCTTTATGCAGGAGTGCGTAGAGCGGTGTGTCTAGAAGCTTGGGCTGACTCATGAAAACGACTCCTGTTGGATTTATGACGCCATTATAGTGCCACTATTCCTTGGGCGTGCGCCCAAGGAGGCGACACGACCAAGAAATTTTTCTTACAGTCCTGGCAGGCGCTGGCGAATTTGTGCCACCAACGCATCGAGAGTCCCGCTTTGATTGGTTTCGACGCGTTTGCTCAACAGCAGTTCTTCGGCGGTCAGTGGGTCACGGTTGGCCTGCTGTTCTTCGATAATGGTTAGGGTCGCGTCGGACGGATCGTTTTTGTCTGCCTGACGTTGCGCCAACCAACTGGTGATAACGGCGTGTGGCGCGTTGCAGTCCAGAATCAGGAACGGCGCCCCCGTTGCTTCGGCAACCTTGGCTGCTGCGTCGCGTTGTTCGCGTTTCAGGAAGGTGGCATCCAGTACTACCGGGAAGCCGGCGCGCAGTACGGTATCCGCGATTTCATTCAAGCGCGCGTAGGTCTTGGCGCTGACGTCGGATGCGTAGATGCCGGCCTGTGGCGTGTTTTCCACCTGCTGCTCGCCGAACATGCGCTTGCGCTCCACGTCCGAGCGCACGCGCACAGCGCCCAGTGCTTCCACCAGACGCATGGCAACGTGGCTTTTGCCCACTGCCGAGACGCCATGGGTAATCGCCAGGAAGCGCGATGGAATGGTGCTGTAGCTTTCCGCCAGGTTGGCGTAGTTGCGGTACTGGCGCAGGGTTGTGGCGCGTTGCACCGGGCTTGCCTCGCTCGGCATGCTGAACAGCGACACCTTGGCACGGACCAGGGCGCGGTAGGCTTTATAGAAGTTGAGCACTTCAAGGCCCTGATAGTCACCGGTCAGTTCCAGGTACTGGCTGATAAAGCGACGGGCCAGGGACTTGAGGCCGCGGTCTTCCAGGTCCATGGCCAGAAAGCCGGTGTCGGCGTACACATCGGTGAAGCGAAACGGTTCGTTGAACTCGATGCAGTCGAAGATCACCACGTTGCCGTCAATCAAGGTGGCGTTGCCGAGGTGGATATCACCGTGGCATTCGCGGGTGAAACCGTCGAGCTTGCGCTGTGCCAGGAGTGGTTTCAGGCGCTCGAAGCTGCTTTCGGCCCAGGCTTGCAGGGCTTCCAGTTGGATCAGGTCGGCTTTGTCGCTGAGGAATGGACGGATCTGGTCGAAGTTCTGCCGTACCGGCGCCATCACTTCATCCGGGGTGCCGGCCACATGGTCTTGCGGCACTTTAGGTGCGGTGAGGTGAAAGTGCGCGATCTGCCTGGCCATTTCATCGATGTGTGCGGCGGTCAGTTCGCCATTGGCCTGCAGGGTGCTGAGCAGTTGGCTTTGCGGGAACTGACGCATCTTTAGTGCGTATTCGATCACCGGACCGTCGCCACCTAATTGCGGGGCGTCGGCAGTCCCGGTAATCGGCAACACGTCCAGATACAAATCGGTTGTCAGACGCTGGTTGAGGCGCAGTTCTTCGTTGCAGAAATGCCCGCGTTTTTCCAGGTCGGTGAAGTCCAGAAACCCGAAGTTCATCGGTTTCTTCAATTTATAGGCGTAGGGACCGGTCAGGATGACCCAGGAAATATGCGTTTCGATGACTTGGAACGCTTCAACCGGATGAGGGTACAAAGCCGGGTTTTGCAGGGCTGCGATCAGTGACTGGCTCACGGGCGATCCTTCAGAGTCGGGGGGAAATCATGGCGCGCATTATGGCTGCTACGGGCGGTCGTGCAAACCGCTGTCCGGCTCATGTTGATCATCAATAAAGTGCGTATAATCCGCCGCCATGACTCGATCCCGATCTCCTCGTTCCCGTAAAAAACCTCCTTCCCGCGGCCTGCGTCCGTGGCTTGGCTGGGCGCTCAAGCTCGGCTTGGTGGGCCTTGTGGTGCTCGCCGGCTTTGCGGTGTACCTCGACGCTGTGGTCCAGGAGAAATTCTCCGGCAAGCGCTGGACCATTCCGGCCAAGGTGTATGCACGCCCACTGGAGCTGTTCACCGGCCAGAAGCTGAGCAAGGATGATTTCCTCACCGAGCTCGACGCCCTGGGCTACCGACGCGAACCCGTGAGCAATGGTCCGGGCGCGGCGGCGGTCAGCGGCAATACCGTCGACCTCAATACGCGCGGCTTTCAGTTCTATGAAGGCCTGGAAAAAGCCCAGCCGGTGCGCGTGCGCTTCTCCGGCGACTATGTGGCCGAGCTGTCCTCGCTCAACGGCTCGAAGTTACCGGTGGTACGCCTTGAACCGCTGATGATCGGCGGGATTTACCCGAAGAATCTTGAAGATCGCATCCTGATCAAGCTTGATCAGGTGCCGCCGTATCTGCTCGAAACGTTGGTCGCTGTAGAGGATCGTGACTTTTATAGTCACTGGGGTGTTTCGCCGAAGTCGATCGCCCGTGCCGTCTGGGTGAATACTTCCGGCGGCAGGATGACCCAGGGCGGCAGTACGCTGACCCAGCAGTTGGTGAAAAACTTCTACCTGACCAACGAGCGCAGCCTGACCCGTAAGCTCACCGAAGCCATGATGGCGATGCTGCTTGAACTGCACTACAGCAAGCAGGAGATCCTTGAGGCGTACCTCAACGAGGTATTCGTCGGCCAGGATGGCCAGCGCGCGGTGCACGGTTT
Source organism: Pseudomonas sp. SH10-3B (assembly GCF_019891415.1). NCBI lineage: Bacteria > Pseudomonadati > Pseudomonadota > Gammaproteobacteria > Pseudomonadales > Pseudomonadaceae > Pseudomonas > Pseudomonas sp. SH10-3B. The sequence continues at coordinate 72,044 of NZ_JAFLXD010000031.1, forward strand.
CGGTTTGGCCAGCCAGTTCTTCTTCGGTCAGCCGCTGTCCGAGTTGAAGCTGCATCAAGTGGCCTTGTTGGTGGGCATGGTCAAGGGGCCGTCCTACTACAACCCGCGTCGCAATCCCGAGCGTGCGCTGGAGCGCCGTAACCTGGTGCTCGATGTGCTGGAGCAGCAAGGCGTTGCCACGGCTGAACAAGTTGCCGCAGCGAAGAAAATGCCACTGGGTGTGACAACCCGCGGGAAGTTGGCAGACAGTTCATTCCCAGGCTTTATCGATCTGGTAAAGCGCCAGTTGCGTGAAGACTATCGCGACGAAGACTTGACCGAAGAGGGCCTGCGGATCTTCACCAGCTTCGACCCGATTCTGCAGATGAAGGCAGAAGCGTCGGTCAACGACACCTTCAAACGCTTGACGGGCCGTAAGGGGGCCGACGAAGTAGAAGCCGCAATGGTGGTGACTAACCCGGAAACCGGTGAAGTCCAGGCCATGATCGGCAGCCGCCAGGCCAGCTTTGCCGGGTTCAATCGCGCACTGGATGCGGTGAGGCCGATCGGCTCGCTGGTCAAGCCAGCGGTCTACCTGACGGCGTTGGAAAAACCGAGTAAATACACCCTCACCAGTTGGCTGTCGGATGACCCGCTGTCGGTCAAAGGGGCCGACGGCCAGGTTTGGACGCCGCAGAACTTTGATCGCCGCTCCCACGGCACGGTGTTCCTGTATCAGGGCTTGGCGCATTCCTACAACATTTCCACGTCTCGGCTGGGGCTTGAGGTTGGCGTGCCGAATGTCCTCAAGACACTCGCTCGCCTGGGCATTACCCGCGAATTCCCGGCCTTCCCATCGATTCTGCTGGGCGCCGGCGCCATGACGCCGATTGAGGTGGCGACCATGTACCAGACCCTCGCCAACGGTGGCTTCAATACTCCGATGCGCGGGATTCGCAGTGTACTGACGGCTGAGGGTGAGCCGCTCAAGCGCTATCCGTTCCAAATTCAGCAGCGTTTCGATGCGGGCTCCATCTATCTGATCCAGAACGCCATGCAACGTGTCATGCGTGAAGGTACCGGTAGCTCGGTCTATAAGGTGTTGCCTTCCAACCTGACGCTGGCGGGTAAGACCGGTACCAGTAACGACTCGCGCGATAGCTGGTTCGCAGGTTTCGGTCAGGATGTGCTCGCAGTGGTATGGCTGGGTCGTGACGATAATGGCAAGACGCCATTTACCGGTGCCACCGGCGCATTGCAGGTCTGGACCAGTTTTATGCGCAAGGCTGACCCGCTGCCGTTGAACATGCCGCAGCCGGATAACATTGTGCAGGCCTGGATTGATCCGCATACCGGCCAGGGCTCCGATGCAAACTGTCCGGGCGCGGTGCAGATGCCGTATATTCGCGGCAGCGAACCACCACCCGGTGCTGCGTGCGGTGGCGGTGCCCCTGCAGATGCGGAATCGGTGATGGATTGGGTCAAGGGCTGGATGAATTAAGCAAAGAGGGTTTCAAGTGAACAAGTGGTTTATTCCAGCTATTACAGCTCTGGCTTTGCTCGGCGGTTGCTCCAGCGTGCAGCGCGGCTCTATTCCTGTGGTGGATTCGAGTACAGCTGTTTCCAATAACGACCGGATCTCGGCCAACGGTGGTTTTCGCCAAACCGTGACCAACCGTCCGGCCCAGGCCAAACCTCAGGCGGTGCCGCAGGATTCGGGTGTGGTCGTAATGGTGCCAGGCGGCGGTGCGGCCACCTCGGCGCCAATCAGTGCCGAGCCTTGGACGCCTGGGCCAAGTGCCTCCGGGCCGATCGATTCCGCGCCGATGCAGACCGCGCCGATCAATCAGGGCACCTACAACATGCCGTCGACGCCGAGTGGCATTCCATCGTCCTCCAGCGCTGGCGGCCTGTCGGCTGACGAGCAGTTGGACGGTCCGGTACTGGCGTTGCTGACCACTGCCCAGCAACAGCAGGCGGGTGGTGACCTGAATGGTGCGTCATCCAGCCTTGAGCGTGCGCAACGTGTTGCACCGCGCGAGCCGCAAGTGCTGTATCGCCTGGCTCAGGTACGCATGGCCCAGGGCGATGCGCCGCAGGCTGAGCAATTTGCGCGTCGTGGCCTAACCCTGGCCAACGGCCGTCCTGACCTTCAAGCCAGTCTGTGGGCTTTGATTGGTGATGCGCGCGCGGCACAAGGTGACGCCGCCGGCGCTGCCCAGGCCCGGCAGAAAGCCAAGGTCAGCCTCTGATGGATGTACGTTTTCCCGCGATTGCCGAACAGTTATTGCTGATCGAGCGCGAATTGCGTGTGCAGGGCTGGTGGGACGAAGTGTCCCCCAGCGCCGAAGCACTGAGCAGCGTTGAGCCGTTCTCTGTCGACACCTTGGACTTCCACCAGTGGCTGCAATGGATCTTCCTGGTGCGCATGAAACAGATCCTCGAACAGGATCTGCCGTTGCCCAATGCTTCAGGCATTCTCGAAATGGCCGAGATGGTCTATGCCGATCGGCCGCGAGAGAGCCTTGGCTTGCGTAATGCGCTGAAAAAGTTCGATCAACTGATCGTCGACGCTCGTTAATTGCCTGGCTGCCGGTTTTTCCGGCAGTCTTGCGCACATTTCTACCGCTTGACGACATTCAGGCGAGTTTTATCCCTCATCAAAGCCCTTTCTTCTGCGTTCTCATGCGCTTAGTTGGAAAAAAGCGCAATTATTGCTTGACTTGAGAGGCCTGAAACAGAAGAATCCAAAGTCCGCTGTATCGGGACTGCCAGAAGCAGGCCCGCTCAGCAGATCATGAGGCGCACATCCGCGCCGACCTGTTACACCCGCAACGCGTTACCTCGCGCTGGGTGGGAAAAGCCCGCAACACTTGGGACGATCCCAATACTTGCTCAGTCAGTGCTGACGTAGTCGGCGACCACCGTCGCTCATGCTCTGTTGAGAAGTAAACCTATTAAGACCCGTCGGTTTTCAACGGACGGTATTCTGGCGTTTTAGAGGTGAACAACGTGGAGCTTTTATCTGGCGGTGAGATGCTCGTCCGCTTTTTGCGTGACGAAGGCGTCGACTATATCTACGGGTACCCAGGTGGTGCTCTGCTGCATGTCTACGACGCACTGTTCAAGGAACCGGCTGTTACCCACATCCTGGTTCGCCACGAGCAGGCCGCGACCCATATGGCTGACGGTTACGCCCGTGCCACCGGTAAAGCCGGCGTGGTACTGGTAACGTCCGGTCCAGGCGCAACCAATGCCATTACTGGCATTGCGACTGCTTATATGGACTCCATCCCGATGGTGATCATTTCCGGCCAGGTGCCAAGCACCATGGTGGGGACCGATGCGTTCCAGGAAACCGACATGATCGGTATCTCCAGGCCGATCGTGAAACACAGCTTCATGATCAAGCATGCGTCGGAAATCCCGGAAATCATGAAAAAGGCCTTCTACCTCGCGCAGTCCGGTCGCCCGGGCCCTGTCGTGGTCGATATCCCGAAAGACATGACCAACCCGGCTGAAAAATTCGAATACGTTTTCCCGAAGAAAGCCAAGCTGCGTTCCTACAGCCCGGCCGTCCGTGGGCACTCGGGGCAAATCCGCAAGGCGGCAGAGATGCTCCTGGCGGCCAAGCGTCCAGTGCTGTACTCGGGTGGTGGCGTGATTCTGGGCGGCGGTTCCGCACCGCTGACCGAACTGGCCAAGCTGCTCAACCTGCCGGTAACCAACACCCTGATGGGCCTTGGCGCATTCCCGGGTACGGACCGTCAGTTCGTGGGTATGCTGGGCATGCACGGCAGCTACACCGCCAACCTGACCATGCATCACGCCGACGTGATCCTGGCTGTGGGCGCGCGTTTCGATGACCGCGTGATCAATGGCGCGAGCAAGTTCTGCCCGAATGCCAAGATCATCCATATCGACATCGACCCGGCGTCCATCTCCAAGACCATCAAGGCCGATGTGCCGATCGTAGGTCCTGTTGAAAGTGTATTGACTGAAATGGTCGCTGCGCTCAAGGACATCGGCGAGACGCCGAACAAGGAATCCGTTGCCAGCTGGTGGAAGCAGATCGACGAATGGCGTGGTGACCGTGGCCTGTTCCCTTACGACAAGGGCGACGGCAGCATCATCAAGCCACAGACCGTGATCGAGACCCTCTGCGAAGTGACCAAGGGCGACGCCTTTGTGACCTCCGATGTAGGCCAGCACCAGATGTTCGCCGCGCAGTACTACAAGTTCGACAAGCCTAACCGCTGGATCAACTCCGGTGGCCTGGGCACGATGGGCTTTGGTTTCCCAGCAGCCATGGGTGTGAAGCTGAGTTTCCCGGACTCTGACGTCGCATGCGTCACCGGTGAAGGCAGCATTCAGATGAATATCCAGGAACTGTCGACGTGCCTGCAGTACGGTCTTCCCGTGAAGATTGTCTGCTTGAACAACGGTGTGCTGGGTATGGTTCGTCAGTGGCAGGACATGAGCTACGGTAGCCGTCATTCCCATTCCTACATGGAATCGTTGCCGGATTTCATCAAGTTGGTTGAAGCCTATGGCCACGTTGGCATTCGCATCACCGATCTGAAAGATCTGAAGCCGAAGATGGAAGAAGCGTTCGCCATGAAGGACCGCCTGGTGTTCCTCGATATTCAGGTGGATACCAGCGAGCACGTCTACCCGATGCAGATCAAAGACGGCTCTATGCGCGATATGTGGCTGAACAAGACGGAGCGTACTTAATCATGCGGCACATTATCTCCCTGCTTCTGGAGAACGAACCCGGCGCTCTGTCTCGTGTTGTCGGCCTGTTTTCGCAACGCAACTACAACATCGAAAGCCTGACCGTGGCGCCGACCGAAGACCCGACCCTGTCGCGCCTGACGTTGACCACCGTTGGCCATGATGAGGTGATCGAGCAGATTACCAAGAACCTCAACAAGCTGATCGAAGTGGTCAAGCTGGTCGACCTGTCGGAGAGTGCCCACATCGAGCGCGAGCTGATGTTGGTTAAAGTCAAGGCCACGGGTGCCCAGCGTGCCGAGATCAAGCGCACTACCGATATTTATCGCGGGCAGATCGTCGATGTGAGCGCCAGCGTTTATACCGTTCAGCTGACCGGTACGAGCGACAAACTGGACAGCTTCATCCAGTCGATCGGGACGGCCTCGATTCTGGAAACGGTACGCAGTGGTGTCACCGGGATTGCCCGTGGCGACAAAGTACTCAGCATCTAACCCAAATTAGCGAATGGCCTTAAGGCCTGGATATATAGAGGAACCTCATGAAAGTTTATTACGATAAAGATTGTGACCTGTCGATCATCCAGGGCAAGAAAGTCGCCATCATCGGCTACGGCTCCCAGGGGCACGCGCAAGCTTGCAACCTGAAAGACTCCGGCGTTGACGTGACTGTTGGCCTGCGTAAAGGCTCGGCCACCGTTGCCAAGGCGGAAGCCCACGGCCTGAAAGTGACTGACGTTGCTTCCGCCGTTGCTGCTGCCGACCTGGTCATGATCCTGACCCCGGACGAGTTCCAGTCCGCGCTGTACAAGAACGAAATCGAGCCGAATATCAAGAAGGGCGCCACCCTGGCCTTCTCCCACGGCTTCGCGATCCACTACAACCAGGTTGTGCCGCGCGCTGACCTCGACGTGATCATGATCGCGCCTAAGGCTCCGGGCCACACCGTACGTTCCGAGTTCGTTAAAGGCGGCGGTATCCCTGACCTGATCGCGATCTACCAGGATGCTTCGGGCAACGCCAAGAACGTTGCGCTGTCTTACGCTGCTGGCGTAGGTGGCGGTCGTACCGGCATCATCGAAACCACCTTCAAGGACGAGACCGAAACCGACCTGTTCGGCGAGCAAGCCGTTCTGTGCGGCGGTACCGTTGAGCTGGTTAAAGCCGGTTTCGAAACCCTGGTTGAAGCTGGCTACGCGCCGGAAATGGCCTACTTCGAATGCCTGCACGAACTGAAGCTGATCGTTGACCTCATGTACGAAGGCGGTATCGCCAACATGAACTACTCGATCTCCAACAACGCCGAATACGGCGAGTACGTGACTGGCCCGGAAGTGATCAACGCCGAGTCCCGCCAGGCTATGCGCAACGCCCTGAAACGTATTCAGGATGGCGAATACGCCAAAATGTTCATCAGCGAAGGCGCTACCGGCTACCCTTCGATGACCGCCAAGCGTCGCAACAACGCTGCGCACGGTATCGAAGTCATCGGCGAGCAACTGCGCTCCATGATGCCGTGGATCGGTGCCAACAAGATCGTCGATAAAGCTAAAAACTAAGTCGTACGCATCAACAGAAAACGCGGCTTAGGCCGCGTTTTTTCGTTTGGGGGGCGGGTTCTGGTATAAAGCTGCATCGTTTGCGGGCGAACACTCGCCGCAAGTATTGGTCGAATTTTTTTCACACCGTTGCAAGGTAAAGTCCATGAGCGAACGTCCCGAAGAGCCAAACCAGGCTTCTGACGCCGAAAGCCTGCTGCCGATCGATGAGCATGTCGAAGAAGGGCATGACGCTGAAGGCCGCAAGGTCCGGCATCGTGGCATCTATTTGCTGCCCAATCTGTTCACTACGGCAAACTTGTTTGCCGGGTTCTATTCCATTATCAACTCCATGAGTGCCCAGAGCGCACTGGCGGCGGGTGATGCGGCGAGCGCCAGCAAGTATTTCGGCTTTGCTGCCATCGCAATTTTCGTGGCCATGGTGCTGGACGGCCTTGATGGTCGCGTGGCGCGCATGACCAACACCCAAAGCGCCTTTGGTGCCGAGTATGACTCGCTATCGGACATGGTTGCCTTTGGTGTTGCGCCTGCACTGCTGGCCTTCGCCTGGGCGCTGGGTGATATGGGTAAGGTTGGCTGGATGGTTGCCTTCATCTATGTCGCAGGTGCGGCGCTGCGTCTGGCGCGCTTCAATACCCAGGTGGGAACTGCTGACAAGCGTTACTTCATTGGTTTGGCTAGTCCGGCAGCGGCAGGCGTGGTGGCGGGTATTGTCTGGGCGTTCAGCGACTACGGCATCCAGGGGTCGAAAATGTCGTTCCTGGTGGCTCTGATGGTTGCTGCGGCCGGTATGTTGATGGTCAGCAACATCAAGTACAACAGCTTCAAGGAGCTTGATCTCAAAGGGCGTGTACCTTTTGTGGCGATCCTGGCAGTGGTACTGGTGTTTGCGGTGGTCTTCAGTGACCCTCCTCGGATTCTGCTGTTGGCCTTCCTGGTCTATGCCGCTTCGGGGCCAATTCAGTACTTGCTGCATATGCGTCGGGACAAAACGTTGCCTTAATGTAATTTCCCCCATACTCCGCAGTCTATTGGTGCATCAGTTCTCCAATGCTGCGGAGTTGCCATGTTAATCAAATTGCCCAAAGCGTCCGATTGCCAAGAATCGGATGTCACGCCTGAGTCCTTCTACCTTTCTCGCCGTAGCTTGCTCGGTGGTGCGCTTGTCGGCATTGCTGCCAGCAGCCTGCCGCGTTGGGCCAGTGCTGACGAGGCCGCGCGTTATCCCGATGTTGAGGCTGGCAAGGCGCCCAATTGGTTTGCCGAAAAATTGCCGGCAACGAAATGGCAGGCGGTGACGGTCAAGGATGAGTCCATCACCCCGTTCAAGGATGCAACCCACTACAACAACTTTTATGAGTTCGGTACAGACAAGGGCGATCCTGCGAAAAATGCAGGCTCACTCAAAACCGAGCCCTGGAGTGTGGTGATTGATGGTGAAGTTGCCAAGCCGGGGCGGTATGCGCTTGAAGACTTTATGAAGCCCTATCAATTAGAAGAGCGGATCTATCGTTTGCGCTGTGTAGAGGCGTGGTCGATGGTCATCCCGTGGATGGGTTTTCCGATCTCTGCCTTACTCAAGCAGGTTGAGCCGACCTCCAAGGCCAAATACATCCGTTTTGAAACCCTCCAGGATGCCAAGAGTATGCCTGGGCAGCGTTCGAGTTTTGGCTTGATCGACTGGCCTTATGTAGAAGGGTTGCGGCTGGATGAAGCGATGAACCCTTTGGCGATTCTTGCCGTTGGCATGTATGGGCGCGAGTTACCTAATCAAAATGGTGCGCCGCTACGTCTGGTGGTGCCATGGAAGTACGGTTTTAAGAGCGTTAAGTCCATCGTGCGCATCAGCCTTGTGAGTGAGCAGCCAAAAACCACCTGGCAGAGCATCGCGGCAGATGAGTATGGCTTCTATGCCAATGTGAACCCCACAGTGGATCATCCTCGTTGGACCCAGGCGCGGGAGCGCCGTCTGCCAAGCGGCCTGTTCAGTCCCAATGTGCGTGAGACGCAGATGTTCAATGGCTACTCGGATGAGGTTGCCTCCTTATATACCGGTCTCGATCTGCGGAAGAACTACTGATGCGTTACCCCGTCTGGCGCATTGGCGTTTTTATGACTGCGGCAGTGTGGCCATTGTTATGGCTATATGAAGCGTGGAGTTTTGCCTTGGGGCCGGATCCGGGCAAGGTGCTGGTTGATCGGCTGGGCTTGGGCACTTTGATCCTGCTGCTGATTACTCTGGGAATGACGCCGCTGCAGAAACTGAGCGGTTGGGCGGGGTGGATCGCGGTGCGTCGGCAGCTTGGGTTGTGGTGCTTTGCTTATGTAGTGCTGCATTTGGCGGCGTACTGTGTGTTTGTCCTGGGACTGGATTGGTCGCAATTGGGTGTGGAGCTGCGTAAGCGGCCTTACATTATTGTCGGGGCATTAGGGTTCCTGTCTTTGTTGGTGCTAGCGGTGACGTCCAATCGCTATAGCCAACGCCGACTGGGTAGTCGTTGGAAGAAGCTGCATCGTCTGGTGTATGTGATTCTTGGGCTTGGTTTGTTGCATATGTTGTGGATCGTGCGGGCCGATCTGAAGGAATGGGCGATCTATGCTTCTATAGGTGCGCTGCTCCTGGTGTTGCGTGTACCGCCGGTAGCGCGCCGAATCCCCCGACTTATTGCTAAAAAAGCACCCTCTGCAACAAAAGCGTAATTAACGCTTGACCGCAGATCCTAGAAGTCTATAATTCGCCCCACTTCCGGCGCAGTCGAAACGTAAAACTCCTTGTTAAACAAAGAGTTATGCAAGATTAGACAGCGGTTTGCTTCAGTTCATCGAAGTCCAGAAGGAGTTGATAGTGTCGTGTTATTTGGCTCTAT
>NZ_JAFLXD010000032.1:0-76843 GCF_019891415.1 Pseudomonas sp. SH10-3B
ACCCGCAGGTCTGAGTTAAACGCTGAAACACCACTGTGGGAGGAGGCAAGCCCCCTCCCACAGTGGTGTTTCAGCGTTTAACTCAGACCTGCGGGTCGCCCACGTGCAGGATCTTCATGCCATTGGTGCCACCGGTGGTGTGGTAGCTGTCGCCCTTGGTCAGGATGACCCAGTCGCCTTTCTCTACGACGCCGCGCTTGACCAGCTCGTCGATAGCCTTCTGGCTGACTTCGTTCGGCGCCAGTGAAGCCGGATCGAACGGAATGGTGTATACGCCGCGGAACAGCGCCGCGCGGGCCTGGGCTTCGCGGTGGGGAGTAAACGCGTAGATCGGCACCGAAGAACGGATACGCGACATGATCAACGGTGTATAGCCGCTTTCGGTCAAGGCGATGATCGCCTTCACGCCCGGGAAGTGGTTGGCGGTGTACATGGCTGCCAGGGCAATGCTCTGGTCGCAGCTCTCGAACACTTTGCCGATGCGGTGGCTGGAGGTCTTGCTGGTCGGGTGCTTTTCGGCACCGACGCAGATACGCGCCATGGCCTGCACGGCTTCCAGTGGGTACGGGCCGGCGGCACTTTCGGCCGAGAGCATCACGGCGTCGGTGTAGTCGAGCACGGCGTTGGCCACGTCGGACACTTCGGCGCGGGTTGGCATCGGGTTCTGGATCATCGACTCCATCATCTGGGTCGCGACGATTACCGCTTTGTTATGGCGGCGTGCGTGCAGGATGATCTTCTTCTGGATACCGATCAGTTCGGCGTCACCGATTTCCACGCCCAGGTCGCCACGGGCAACCATCACGGCGTCGGACGCCTTGATCAGGCCGTCGAGGGTTTCGTCATCGGCCACGGCTTCGGCGCGTTCGATCTTCGCCACCAGCCAGGCGGTACCGCCGGCCTCGTCGCGCAGTTTACGGGCGTATTCCATGTCGGCGGCGTCGCGCGGGAAGGACACGGCGAGGTAGTCCACTTCCATTTCAGCAGCGAGCTTGATGTCGGCCTTGTCTTTTTCAGTCAGGGCCGGGGCGGTCAAGCCACCGCCGCGACGGTTGATGCCTTTGTGATCGGACAGCGGGCCGCCGATGATCACGGTGCAATTCAATTCAGTCGGTGTAGCGGTGTCGACGCGCATCACAACGCGACCGTCGTCCAGCAGCAGCTCGTCACCGACGCCGCAATCCTTGACCAGGTCCGGGTAGTCGATACCCACGACGTCCTGGGTGCCTTCGGTCAGCGGGTGACTGGTGGAGAAGGTGAACTTGTCACCGATCTTCAGCTCGATACGCTTGTTGGCGAATTTGGCGATACGGATTTTCGGGCCTTGCAGGTCACCCAGCAGTGCGACGAAGCGGCCGTGCTTGGCGGCGAGGTCACGCACCAGCTTGGCGCGAGCCTTGTGCTCGTCCGGGGTGCCGTGGGAAAAGTTCAGACGGGCAACGTCCAAACCAGCCAGAATCAGCTGTTCGAGGACTTCCGGCGAGTTGCTGGCCGGGCCAAGGGTGGCGACGATTTTGGTACGACGGACGGACATGCACAGACTCCTGAGTTCAAGCGCTGAGGAAGGCTACTATGCTCTTTGGTTGTAGTCATTGTTCGTTTGCACTACTTATCGACCAATCGCTTGTTTTCGCGTTGATCGAATAGACGAACATCCTTGAAGATTTTCGACGTGGGGTCGATACACTGCACAAGACAGGAGAACCCTCATGCGAATTTTGCTCATTGCTGCCCTCGCCGTCAGTGTCGTCGGCTGCACCCGCTGGTCGATGGACCATCATTTGAACAACGCCTACCGCGCCTATGGGGTCGGCGACTGCCAGCGCGTTACCCTGGAATTGTCCCAGGTCGACCGCGAAAGCCGAACCCGGCGTTATGTGCAGCCAGAGGTTTCGATGCTGCGCGGGCAATGCCTGGAGCGGCAGAAATTGTTCGTTGATGCGGTGCAAACCTATCAATTCATCATCAATCAGTACCCGTCGAGTGAGTATGCCTATCGTGCTCGCGCGAGGCTCGATACCCTCCAGCAACTGGGGTACTACAAAGGCGCCAGCGCTGCTCAGCCGCGTCCGGCGTCATTGTGATGATATTCGTCATTTAATAACTGGCCCGTTGCCAGTCTTGGGCTATTCTTTGGATGTTCGTTTGTATAAGTTTCTATCCGAACGAATGCGGGGTCTGGATTCGGCAGCTGCCTAGTGACAAGCGTTGTCTGTTGTCATACCGAGATCCAGGAGAGCGAGCGTATATGCTCGTTCCGAATCACTGGTACGGCCAGAGTCATGGCCATTGGATGGCGATCTCACCATGTTTACCGACCGACGGATCGAGCGGCATCAGCTACCTTACTTCCTTCAAGTGTTTAATCGCCTTACCGACAAACCCATCGGCTTCTTGGGGAATGTCTCGGAAGATGGGCTGATGTTAATCAGCCAGTTGCCCATGATGGTCGACGTGGACTTCGAGCTACGCTTGAAGATTCCTGGAGCTGATGACACCTTCCACGCTATTGACCTGACGGCCACTTGCCTGTGGAGCCATGAAGATATCAACCCCCAGCATTACGACTCCGGGTTCAGCGTGCGCCATGCGCCCGAGGAATACGGGCAGTTGATCAGTGTGTTGTTGCAGTACTTCAGTTTTGATCCCTTGCAGGCTTCGGCCTAGAGACAGCGCGTTGTCGACCCGGCTTTGAGGTTGTTGCCCTGGCCGTGGTCGTGCGCTCTTTTTCAGCGCGTCGCTTAGAATACGCCGGCTTTCTTCCACCCCAGGTAGCGTGTCACCAAGGCCGCTCCCAGTCCCGATGGCGAGGTGTCCAGCACCGACAGCCCATGGGCGCTCAGGCGGTCATGCAGTTCATCCCGAGTGTTGAGGTAATCGACGGTGCCGCTGTAGGCGAGCGCTTCGGGCAAGGTTTGCACTGGAGATTGGCGCAGTTGATCGAGTACCTCCTCCCGCAAGCTGGCCACCAGCACCCTATGCTGGCGGCTGATGCGCTTGACGGCGGTCAGCAGCGCTTCATCGTCCTCATCGCGCAGGTTGGTGACCACGATCACCAACGCGCGACGTTTCTGCCGGGCTAACAGCTGGCTTGCTGCCGCCTGGTAATCGGCTGTTCGTCGAGTGGTGTCCAGGTCATACACCGCGTTGAGCAACAGGTTCAGCTGGCCGCTACCCTTTACCGGCGCCAGGTAGCGTGGCGCGTCACCGGCGAAGGTGCACATCCCCACCGCATCACCTTGGCGCAAGGCGACATAGCTGAGTAACAGGCAGGCGTTGAGGGCGTGGTCAAAATGGGAGAGCTCGTCATCCTGGCTGCGCATGCGTCGGCCACAATCGAGCATGAATACGATTTGTTGGTCGCGCTCATCCTGGTATTCCCGAGCGATGGGGGTGCGTTGTCGGGCGGTGGCCTTCCAGTCGATCTGTCGCAGGCTGTCACCCTCGCGAAACTCGCGCAGTTGATGAAACTCCAGCCCCAACCCTCGCCGTTGACGTTGGCGTACGCCTAGTTGGCTCAGCCAGTTATCCACGCCAAGCAGCTGTGCACCGTATAGGCGGGCGAAATCCGGGTAGACGCGGGTGGCATCGTTGGCCTCGATAAAACGTCGTGCCGACCACAGGCCTAACGGACTTGGCAGATGGAACTCGCAGCGACTGAAACTGAAGTGCCCGCGGCGCACAGGGCGAAGGCGGTAGCCCAGCTCGCTGCGTACACCGGGGCGCAGCGTAATGGCCTGGGGCATGTTCTCCACGGTCAGCCCGTCGGGGACGTGATCGAACACCTGCACGGTCAATGGTTGTGGATAGTCGTGTTCCAGGCTCAGGCGCACTTCTCCCCAGCGTCCCAGCGCCAGGCTGCCGGGCATCTGCCGTCGCAGCCGTGGGGATGGCCGGCGACGCAGTCGCAGGGCATCCAGCATGGACAGCAGCAACAGTGCCAGGAGCAAGCCCCACATTACGGAGTGCAAGGTATCGGGCACCTTGAACTGCAACGCTTGTGCAGCACCCAGCAGAATGCTCAAGCTCAGCAGTACGCCAAGCCAGATCAACAGCAGACGGGATGGTTTCATGGGCGCGTCATTGCCGGGGTGCCGGAATCTGGTCGAGCAACTGTTGGAGCACTTGGTCGACCTCCAGCCCGTCGATATCCAGTTCCGGCGCAATGCGTACCCGATGGCGCAGGACTGCCAGGGCGCATCCCTTGATGTCATCCGGGGTGACGAACTCGCCACCACGTAACAAGGCGCGCGCACGCGCACCACGAACCAACGCAATGGAGGCCCGCGGGCCGGCGCCGATCGCCAGCCCTGGCCAACTGCGGGTGGCGCGTGCCAGGCGTACGGCGTAGTCGAGTACCTGCTCATCCAGGGCCAGCTCACTGGCGATCTGCTGCAGCTGCAATATGTCTTCGGCCTGCAGCACCTTGTGCAGGGGATGAACATCCAGCATGTCGGCCCGGGACGAACGCGTCACTTCGCGCACCATCTCCAGCTCCTGTTGGGCGTCGGGATAGTCCATGCGAACCTTCAGCATGAAGCGGTCCAGTTCTGCTTCCGGCAACGGGTAGGTGCCTTCCTGCTCAATCGGGTTCTGGGTCGCCAGCACCATGAACGGCTGGCCGATGGGCAATGCCTCGCCCTCCAGGGTGACCTGACGTTCCTGCATCGCTTCGAGCAGGGCCGCCTGGGTCTTGGCCGGGGCGCGGTTGATTTCGTCGGCGAGCAGCAGGTGGGTGAATACTGGCCCTTTGCGCAACTTGAATTGCTCGGTGTGCAGGTCATAGACAGCGTGGCCGGTGACATCGCTGGGCATCAGGTCAGGGGTGAACTGGATACGTGCGAAATCGCCGTCGAAACAACGCGCCAGTGCCCGCACCAACAAGGTTTTTCCCAGTCCAGGCACCCCTTCGAGCAGCACATGGCCGCCGGCGATCAACGCGGTCAAGACATCATCGATCACCTGGTTCTGGCCGATTACGGCCTTGCGCAGTTCAACGCGCAGGGCCTGGGCTTGCTGACTGGCGCGCTGCAGGGCTTCGCTGGTCAAAGCGGTAGCGCTTGGAAATTCGCTCATAGGGCATTCCTGAGAGTTTGCAGGCATGCCACCTGTCGGCTGAAATCGGCGCTGGAAAGCCGTTTTGCCGGAAGTGGGCCGAGAGCCTGGCTGATGACGTGAGAGGGTTGGCGCGTCAGGTGTGCGAGTACTCGCCATTGTTCCGTGTTGTCGAGATGTTCAAAGCCGGGATGGCGCCGCCGTGCGGTGCGCAGGATATCGTGCTGCAACGCCTGCAATAGGGTGCCTTGGCCGCTGCGACGCAGCAGGAAGTCGGCGCTGGCTTTCAGGTGTTCCTGCAACTGCCGACGGGCCTTGGGGGCGGGCGCATGGATGGGGCCCTGGCGCATGCCGGCCTGCCAGAGTGCCAGGGCAAGCAAGGCAATGAGCGTCACCAGCGCCTGGGGGAAATAACGCAACAGCAGCGTGAACAGGTCATCCACGTCGCTGTTGAACAACAAGGTCACGGCGGTGCCCTGGTTCAGATACCACAGCAGCCAGGCATTATCGTGTTTGCCAATGTCGGGCGTTTTCCACAGGTCGCTGTCGGTGATCACTGTTACGCGGCCTTGCCCGAGGTCGAGTTGCATCAGGTGGCTCGACCTGGCGCTATTGGCTGAAAACTGTGCCAGGTGCTTGGGGTCGATGAGATTGAAGTCGGTGTCGAAACTGAAATAGACCGGGGCGGTGTCATTGTCGACATACAGTTTGGTCAGGTCCGGTGCTTTGTTTTTGCGGGCCGGGGCGGGGTCATCGGGTTCGTCGCTGAGGGCTTGGTGGATATGCAGGCGATCGAGCAGCAGGTCGCCGCTCTTCCCGGTTTCTTCATCCCACAGGGCCTCGGCGACTACCAGTAGATGGCCGCCGGACTTGGCCCAGTCCAGGAGTTGCCCTACCTGGCGTGGCGACATGTTGCCGCGTTCGCCCAGTAGCAACAGGCTGTTGCCCCTGGCGGGCAGGGTAGTCAGGCGTTCCAGGCCATTGGCGTGCTCCACGGCCAGGCCTTGCTGGCGCAGAAAGTGTTCGGCCGCCAGGTAAGGGTTGGCCATGGCTTCCGGGGAGGGGCCGCGGTCCACGACCTCTTCATAGGGGATCGCTTTGCTCCACGCGTAATAGCCGCCCGCTCCAATCAGGCACGCCACCAGTAGGCCCACCCACAGTAATGGCCGGTTCATCGGGCACCTCCCGAACTGAACAGGGCGCGCCAATCGTTGCACAATTTCTGCTGGGCTGAGACCGGGGGCAGGTGATGGCCATAGGCAAGGTTTTGCCAGTGCCGAGTCAATTCATCACTGAAGGCCAGTAACTGCGGCTGCTGCAACTGGTGAATGCGTTGCAGGACCTGACCTTCCGTGTCAGCGCTTTTAAGGGGCAGGTTGAAGTCATGCAGCAACCTGCTCAGCAGGCCACGATACAAAAGGCCGAGGGCTTCCCGTGGCTGGGTAGACCAGAGTTGCTCGGCGGTGCTGGCGATATCCTCAGGCAGGGTCTCGGTGCCCAGTTCCAGGCCGAATAATTGCGCGGGCACTGGTTTGGCCGCTTTGGGCATGCGTGCCCCGCGCTGGCCGACAAACGTGCGCAACCAGTCCCGATAACGCCACACCAACAAGGCCAGGCCACCGACAAGCAGGCTCCATAGCAGTACTTCCATGCCTTGGGCGACATGTTTGAAAGTATTGCTATTGAAGTTGTCCAGCAGTGCCTGCAGCCACGCCGGAAGTTTGCCGTCACTGTGTGCCTTGTTTTTAACGACGGGTTTTTCTTTGTCAAAGCGATAGCGGGTGACGGTTTCCGGATTTTTGAAGGGAGGCTTGTCCAGCAGCGACTTGATGGACTGGCTGGCATTCTGGGGGGGCAGTGGTTTGGCCTCATCCGCCATTGCGGGCGAGTTGAATGACAGCCATGTCAGCCCGATCACCAGCAGTAACAGTGGGGCCACATTGCTCAGGCGTTGGCGCAGGCGGCGGAACACCAGCTCCAGGTCCCATGCCTCCAGTACGGTGCGACGATTGAGATAAAGGCTGAAACCACAGGCGACATAGATAGGCTCCCAAAACACCAGGATCAAGGCGTAGAAGGCGTTGCTCAAGTGTTCCAGCCAGACCCCTTCAGAGCCCGTCGCCAGCGCCAGCCTTTGCCAATCCCAGTCCAGTTCAAGTTGTTGCGGAATGAATAGATAGAACAGCGCCATGCAGCCGAACCACAACCCGATTTCCAGGTGCACCCCGACGGTGGTCAACCAGCGCGCGGCACCGGCATTGCGCTGCTGCAGCACGCCCAGGCGTTTCTGGCGCGCCTCGCCGTCCAGGCCTTCGAGCTGGCTGACCGGCATCACAAAACTGCGGCTGAGGCTAAATCGGCGCCAGGTCAGGCTCGCCAGCAGTTGGTGGTTAAGTAATCTTGGCCATTGGCGTACAGCCTGCTTGAGGCTGGGCGTTTCGCCGAACAGGGCTTTGGAGAGGATATATAAAGGCAAGCGGTCAAAGGCCGGTTTGAACCACCAGAACAGGAACATGGCGGCAGATGGGTATTTCCATAGCAATGCGGTGAGCAAGGCAAAAACCGGCAGGGTCACCAGCGCCCAGCTGCTCATAAGCAGCAGGCGATGCTCGCGGGCCATTAATACCCCAAGGTCCATGGCCTCCCATGCGGTACGCGGGCGAATCGCCACGCTGGCATCACTCAGGCGCATGGCGAGTCCGTCCGGCAAAGGTCAGGTAAGTCGCCACCAGCAGCCAAAGTGCAGCGCCCACCAGATATTTGACCCAAGGGGCGATCTGGGTGGTGGAGGACCAGTAGGCTTCGATAAATGCCGCAATCAGCAGGAACACCATGACACCGCACAGCAGTTGCACGCTCTTGCGAGCGGCGAGGCGTAGGGATTCACCACGGGTCAGTTGCCCCGGTGCGATTAACGCCCAGCCCAGTTGCAAGCCTCCTGCGCCGGCGAGTGCAATGGCCGTCAACTCAAAAGCCCCATGGCCGATGACAAATGACCAGAAGGTCTGGCCATAGCCGATTTCGGTCAGGTGCCCGGAAATCGCGCCGATGATCAGCCCATTGAATATCAGGAAAAACACACTGCCCAGACCGAACAGCAAACCGGCGGCAAATGTCTGAAAAGCGATACCGGTGTTGTGCATGACGTAGTAGCCAAACATCATCCAGTCTTCGCTCGATGCGCGTTCGGCAGCACGCCCCAGCCGGCTGGCATCGGGGTCATACATGCCCTGCATTTCGGCCACCTGCTGGGGGCTGACAATGCTGTAGATCAGGTCGGGAAACAGGTAGACCAGCAGGGCAATGCCCAACAGGCTGCCAAAGAACAGCAGGCTGGCAATCCACACGAAGCGCCACTGTTCTCGCACCAGTCGTGGAAAGTCGGCCAGTATGAAACTCAGCACATTCGCCGCCAATTGGCTGCGGTGGCGATAAAGTTGTTGATGGCCGCGCAACGCCAGTTGTTGCAGGGGGTCCACCAGGTAACTGCTGTAGCCGCGTTCCTGGGCGAGGGCCAGGTGCTGGCATAGACGCCGGTATTGGTGTGGGAAATCGGCCACGTCATTGGCCTTGGCCTTGCCTTGTTCCAACTGCCCCAGTATTTCGGCGAAGGATTGCCACTGGGATTGGTAACGGCTTTCAAAGAGACTCTGCTTCATGTCGGCCCCAACAGGCCGCGGGCCACGCCATTGAGCTGCTCCACGGCGCGGGCCGGCGACACTTGCAGCGGCGTCGCAAGGATCGAGGCGAGCTCGTGTACCCGTTCGGCGGACAACTCACCCTGGCGTTCCGCGAAGCCAAGAATCGCTCGCTGCTCACTCAGTTCCAGGGCGAAGGGTAAGCGCAATGGTGCGGCTTGCGGTACCTGGGGACGTGCCAGGGGCTGTTCGCGGTAGACCACCAAGGTGCCAGCGGCCAGGTCGCCGAGGCGTTTGAAGTGAGGATGATGCAGGCAACTGATTGCGCCGAGAAAGTAGCCGAAAGGCAGCATGTCGACAAACCGCAGGAGGTTGCGGATCAACGATGCTGACCAACCGATAGGTGTGCCGTCATCCTGCACTACCCGCAAGCCCATGACCTGCTTGCCCGGTGAGCAGCCCTGGTTGAGTACCTCGAACAACACCATGTACCACCAACTGACCAGGAACAGCAGAAGCGAGCCCAGGCCGATGCCAATATTGCCGAGCAACGCCAATGGCACCAGCAGCACGCCCATGACCACCGCGCGTGCGCCCAGGTCGAAGGCAAATGCCAGCGCCCGTGGCACCAGGCCGGCTGGACGCAGTGGCAGGTCGATACCCTCCGGGGTCTCGATCTGGTAGCGGGTATCCAATGGGGCTGATGGCATCGCGATCCTTGGCAGTGCAGAGCGTTTGGGAGACACGGATGCTAACAGCGTCGGCGATGGAAGCAACTATTCGAGGTTTTGCTGGATGTTTGTACAGTCTATTTGGTGCTGGCCCCGGACACGGCTCAACGCCTAGACTTTGTCGATCTTCAGCACAGGAATAGCCCGTGACCTCCATTTTCTGGTACGACTATGAAACCACCGGCATCAATCCGCGCAGCGATCGCCCACTCCAGGTTGCCGGCATTCGTACGGATCTCGATCTCAACGAGGTCGGTCCGCCGGTCAATCTTTACTGCCAGCCCAGCGACGACATCCTGCCCCATCCGGCGGCGTGTGCTATTACCGGGATCACCCCTGTAATACTGGCGGAAAAAGGCCTGGCCGAGGCCGATTTCATGACCCGTGTACATGCCGAACTGGCGGCCCCGGGGACGTGCGGTGCAGGTTACAACACCTTGCGGTTTGACGATGAAATGACGCGCTACAGCCTGTATCGCAATTTTTTCGACCCTTACGCACGGGAATGGCAGGGCGGTAACAGCCGTTGGGATCTGATCGATGTGGTTCGCACCGCCTACGCCCTGCGCCCGGAAGGCATCGAGTGGCCGCAGCAGGACGGGCGGGTGACCCTCAAGCTTGAGCGCTTGACCGCCGCCAACGGCATTGACCACGGCCAGGCCCACGATGCGTTATCCGACGTGCGTGCCACGATCGCCCTGGCTCGATTGGTTCGCGAGAAGCAGCCCAAGCTTTACGACTGGTTGTTTCAGCTACGCAGTAAACAACGCGTGATGGATCAAGTGCGCTTGCTGCAGCCGATGGTGCATATCTCCGGGCGTTTTTCCGCCGAGCGTCATTACCTGGGGGTTGTACTGCCCTTGGCCTGGCATCCGCGCAACCGCAATGCGCTGATTGTCTGCGACCTTGGGCTCGATCCCCAGGCGCTGCTGGACATGGATGCCGCTGCCTTGCGTCAACGCCTGTACACCCGTCGTGATGACCTGGCCGAAGGTGAGCTGCCGGTACCGCTCAAATTGGTGCATATCAACCGTTGCCCCGTGGTCGCGCCCTTGAACGTGCTGCGGGCCGAAGATCGTGAACGCCTGCAGTTGGATATGGATATGTATCAGTCGCGGGCTCTGCGGCTAACTGACGCACAGGAACTTTGGCGCGATAAGTTGGCGCTCATTTACGCTGAGGAAGATTTTGCCCCGAGTGCAGACCCGGAACAGCAGCTTTACGACGGTTTTATCGGGG
This sequence comes from Pseudomonas sp. SH10-3B, assembly GCF_019891415.1. Lineage (NCBI taxonomy): Bacteria > Pseudomonadati > Pseudomonadota > Gammaproteobacteria > Pseudomonadales > Pseudomonadaceae > Pseudomonas > Pseudomonas sp. SH10-3B. The sequence continues at coordinate 10,664 of NZ_JAFLXD010000032.1, forward strand.
ATCGTGATCGACGGTTATGCGAGCAAGTCCGGGCGGCTGAGCCTGCACAATTAGCCAGCCAGCAGTGGCCTTTTGATGATCACCGTTTGCCTGAATTATTGTTTCGTTACCGGGCGCGTAACTTCCCCGATACGCTGAACAGCGAGGAGCAACAGCGCTGGAAACTTTTCTGTCAGCAACGTTTGGAAAAACCTGAATTCGGTGCGCCGAATACCCTGGAGGCATTTAATCAAGCTCGGCAGGAGTTGGCCGTTAGTGCGACGCCGTTTCAGCAGCAGGTGCTGGAGCAGTGGCAGGAATATGCTGACGCTTTAGCCGCTCGTGTGAATACGTAATAGCGGGCTGTAGAAAAGACGATCAATAAAAAACGCCAGCAAGCTGGCGTTTTTAATGGGTCGCGTATCAAGCGCAGACCTGGCGAAGCTTAGCCCAGCAGGGTAGCCCAGCCTTCAACCACATCACCGCCCCACTTGGCTTTCCACTCTTTCAGGGTTTTGTGGTTGCCGCCTTTGGTTTCAATCACTTCGCCATTGTGCGGGTTTTTGTATTGCTTGACCTTGCGAGCACGCTTGGTACCGGTAGTTTTCACGGCGCCACCACGTGGTGCTTTAACTTTCGACTCTGGATCCAGCAGCGCAATGATGTCACGCAGGGATTTGGAGTACTCCCCCATGAGGGTGCGCAGTTTGCCTTCGAATTCCAGCTCGGTTTTCAGTTTGTCATCTTGGGACAGGTTCTTCAAACGAGCTTGCAGCTCTTTGATAGCTTCTTCGGTGGCACGGTATTCGTTGATCAGAGACATGTGGACTACCTTATGTAGAACGCTGATTGACAGGGATAGTGGCCCAATAATAGTCAGGCGGTTTGCCCAAGTAAACATTTAAGGACGCATTTAGGTGAATTAGTTTGAATGTTTGTGGAGGCGCTATGCAATCGAGTTAATTATTAGGTGCTACGCGGAAAATAATGTCCTTAATTTCTTCATAATTGCTTGAGCTTGCGCTGTTCGTTCATATAGCTGCGGTAAAACCATACGCTATTAAGGGATGTGGCCAGGACGTCGGATCAGAATAACCCTCATCGAATACTGCAGTTTTTCTGCACAATCGCTAGAATGGCGGCCTTTGCGAAGTTCTGGAGTTCCCCCCTAATGCGCACTTTTCGGCTGGTGATTGCTTGCCCGGACCGGGTTGGCATCGTTGCCAAAGTCAGTAACTTTCTGGCCTCCCACAACGGCTGGATCACCGAGGCGAGCCATCACTCGGACAATCTCAGCGGTTGGTTCTTCATGCGTCACGAAATCCGTGCCGACACGCTGCCCTTTGGTCTTGAGGCTTTCCGCGAGGCATTTGCGCCCATCGCAGAAGAGTTTTCGATGACCTGGCACATCACCGACACCGAGCAGAAAAAGCGCGTGGTGTTGATGGCCAGTCGCGAATCCCACTGCCTGGCCGACTTGCTGCACCGCTGGCACAGCGATGAACTGGACTGCGAGATCGCTTGCGTGATCTCCAACCATGACGACCTGCGCAGCATGGTCGAGTGGCATGGCATCCCTTACTACCACGTGCCGGTCAACCCGCAGGACAAGGAGCCGGCGTTCGCCGAGGTCTCTCGCCTGGTCAAGCAGCATGAGGCCGACGTGGTCGTGCTGGCGCGCTACATGCAAATCCTGCCACCGGAGCTGTGCCGCGAATACGCGGGCAAGGTGATCAACATTCACCACAGCTTCTTGCCTTCGTTCGTGGGGGCCAAGCCTTACCACCAGGCTTCCCTGCGTGGCGTGAAGTTGATTGGCGCAACCTGCCATTACGTCACTGAAGAGCTGGATGCCGGGCCGATCATTGAGCAGGACGTGGTGCGCGTCAGCCACAGCGACAGCATTGAAGACATGGTGCGGTTTGGCCGGGATGTCGAGAAGATGGTGCTGGCCCGTGGCCTGCGTTATCACCTGGAAGACCGCGTGCTGGTGCACGGCAACAAGACTGTCGTGTTCTGATCAACGCGTTTGGATTGAAGAATGGAGGGCCTGGGCGTTAAATCGCGGCAGGCCCTTTTTCTTGCCTGCCGCTGAGGATTGACCCATGAGTGATCCCCTGGACAAAGCCACCTCCAAAGCACCCGCGACACTGGGGGAGGGGTGTTTGAGCCGGTATGACCCGGATGACCTGGACAGTGAGGATGGCACCGACTTTCCAGGTGCCGCCGAGTTGTGGGAGCAGGAACAGGAAAAGTCCCAATCCAAAGAAGAAACATAACCCGCCGCTGAATCCAGCGACGGGTGCCTGGATCAGATCCGGAAGCTGCCCACCAGTTGTTTCAACCGTGACGCCTGCTGTTCCAGGTCGGCGCAGGCGCGCAGCGTCGATTGCAGGTTTTCGACGCCTTCTTGGTTGAGGGTGTTGATCTCGGTGATGTCCATGTTGATCGACTCCACTACCGAGGTCTGCTCTTCGGTTGCGGTGGCAACCGACTGGTTCATGCCGTCGATCTCGCCAATGCGTTGGGTCACGCTGTTAAGGCGCTCACCGGCCAGGTTGGCGATTTCCACGCTGTCATGACTGTGGCGCTGGCTTTCGCTCATGGTGCTGACCGAGTCCCGCGCACCGACTTGCAACTCCTCGATCATTTTTTGTACTTGCTGTGCCGATTCCTGGGTGCGATGAGCCAGGTTACGCACTTCATCGGCAACTACCGCAAACCCGCGCCCGGCTTCACCGGCACGTGCGGCTTCGATGGCGGCGTTCAGTGCCAACAGGTTGGTTTGCTGGGAAATACTGGTGATCACTTCGAGAATTTGGCCGATATTCACCGTCTTGCTGTTAAGTGCTTCGATATTGCTGCTTGAGGCACTGATCATTGCCGACAGCTGAGTCATCGCCTTGATATTACGTTCAACCACCTGTTGCCCGTCTTCAGCCAAGTGCCGTGCATCGCTGGCCTGGTTGGAGGCTTGTGCGGCGTTACGGGCGATTTCCTGGGCGGCGGCGCCCAGTTCGTTGATCGCGGCGGCAACGCTGTTGGTGCGGTTGGCCTGTTCGTCTGAGTTGACCATCGACGAGTTGGACGCGCTGACCACCCGCAGTGCGACTTCGTTGACCTGTTGGGTGGCCGAGGACACTTCGCGGATGGACGTATGAATCCGCTCCACGAAGCGGTTGAATGCAGTGCCCAGGGTGCCGAACTCATCGTGATTCTGGATGGTCAGGCGGCGAGTCAGGTCGCCTTCGCCATCGGCAATGTCTTGCATGGCACGGGTCATCACGTGCAGCGGTTGCAACAGGACGCGAATCAGCATGCCCAACAAGGCAATGATGATCACCACAGCAATGAGCGTGGCGATCACCGCCGAGGTGCGGAATTCGCTGAGCATGGCGAAGGATTTATCTTTATCCACCGAAATGCCCAGGTACCAGTTCACCGACGGCAGGCCCTTGATCGGTGTAAAGGTCACGATGTTGTCCTTGCCATTGGCTTGGACTTCACTGAAGTCGCCGCTGATCTTCGGCGTGTTTTTTGGATACATGTCGGCCAGGGTTTTCATCACCAGGCTTTTGTCCGGGTGTACCAGCACCTTGCCATCGGCACTGACCAGGAACGCGTAGCCCATGCCGCCGAAGTTCAGCGCGCCAATGTTATCCACCAGGGTTTGCAGGCTCAGGTCGCCGCCCACCACGCCAATGCTTTGGCCGCCTTTGGCGCTGGGGGTCGCGATGGAAATGATCAGTTGCCCCGTTGCGGCATCGATATACGGTTCGGTCAGCGTCGAGCCGTTGCTGCTTTGGGCACCCTTGTACCAGGGGCGAACACGCGGATCGAAGCCATCTGGCATCTTGGTGTCGGGGCGGATGGTGAAGGCCCCTTTGCTGTCGCCCACGTAGGTAGCCATGAAGGACGACGTCAGGGTTTTCTGTTCCAGCAGGCTGGCAACGGTCGACGGCTCGGGGTTGATGGCGATGTTTTGTGCCGCGTTTTCCACCAGTGCAATGCGCCCGTTAAGCCAGCTCTGGATGTTGCTGGCGGTGACATCGCCCATTTCATGCAGGTAATTGTTAAGGTCGTCGCGAATGGCATTGCGTTGCAGGTAGTCGTTGTAGAGGGTGAACAGTGCGAAGGCCGCGATGACGATAAGGGAGGCTGCAAGCAGGATTTTATGGCTGAAACGTAGATTTTTATTCATAGCTTGAAGGGTCCGCTAAGGTCTTAATATCCGAAGCGTGTCCTTGTGGAACACGCGAAAGGGTAGTGTCAAAAAAGCTTTGATATTCCCGTTGGTCCATGTAGGAACTATCTGAGCGATTTTTAGACTTTGTGGGTCTCACACCTGTCTTATCGACCTGGCGACACTAAAGATTAACCATGGGTGACAAAATGCCTGACTCCACGCAACTCCTTATCGGTGCCGGTCTTGATGGCCAGCCCATTGCCCAGGCCATGCGCCTGGCCAACCGTCATGGGTTGATTGCCGGCGCTACCGGCACGGGCAAGACGGTCACGCTGCAACGCCTGGCCGAAGCCTTCAGTGATGCGGGCGTGGCGGTATTTGCGGCTGATATCAAAGGTGACCTCTGTGGCCTGGGTGCTGCCGCCACCCCCGAGGGCAAGGTGGCCGAGCGTATCGCCGGCATGCCTTTCCTTAATTACACGGCCAAGGCCTACCCCGTAACGCTGTGGGACATCCACGGGCAGTCCGGCCATCCATTGCGCACTACCATCAGCGAAATGGGCCCGCTGTTGCTCGGCAGTTTGCTGGAGCTCACTGACAGTCAGCAGTCGGCCCTCTATGCGGCATTCAAGGTGGCGGATCGCGAAGGTCTGTTACTGCTGGATCTCAAAGACCTCAAGGCACTGCTCAACCACCTGCGTTATCACCCGCAGTTGCTCGGCGAAGACGCGGCGCTGATGACCACCGGCTCCAGTCAGGCGCTGTTGCGGCGTCTGGCCGTATTGGAGCAGCAGGGCGCCGAAGCCTTGTTTGGCGAGCCGGCCCTGCAGCTTGAAGACATCTTGCAGCCCACCAGCGATGGGCGCGGGCGTATCCACCTGTTGGACGCCAGTCGCCTGGTGCATGAGGCGCCAAAGGTATACGCGACCTTCCTGCTGTGGCTGCTGGCGGAATTGTTCGAGCAACTGCCAGAGCGCGGTGATGCTGACAAACCGCTGCTGGCGCTGTTCTTCGACGAGGCGCATTTGCTGTTCGCCGACACGCCCAAGGCTTTGCAAGATCGTTTGGAGCAAGTGGTGCGGCTGATTCGCTCCAAGGGGGTTGGAGTGTATTTCGTCACCCAATCGCCGGGCGACCTGCCGGACACGGTGCTGGCGCAACTCGGTTTGCGCGTCCAGCACGGCCTGCGGGCGTTCACCACGAAAGAACAGAAATCCTTGCGGGCGGTAGCCGATGGATTCCGGCCGAACCCCGCGTTTGATGCTTTATCGGTCTTGACCGAGTTGGGCACGGGTGAGGCATTGGTGGGCACCTTGCAGGAAAAAGGCACGCCGGAAGTCGTCCAGCGCGTGCTGGTCGCGCCGCCGCAATCGCGAATCGGGCCACTCAGCACGGCTGAACGCGCCGCATTGGTGGCCAGTTCGCCGTTGCAGGGGCGCTATGACAAGCCGATTGATCGCGAGTCGGCCTATGAAGTATTGATGGCGCGCAAGGAGCTTGGACCCGCCGAGGAGGCCACGCCGGCCGCCGAGGAGCCTAGCTTTGCTGACAAGGCTGGGGCGTTTCTGGGAACCACCGCAGGCAAGGCATTGAAATCAGCGATGCAGCAGGCGGCCAATCAGATGGGGCGCCAACTGGTACGTGGTTTGTTGGGGTCTTTGCTGGGGGGCAGCAAGCGCAAGTAGCGGTTCAGGGTTTGGGTTTGCCATGGGCGGCCAGCCGCTCAAGTGCTGCGCGCAAGCCCGGATCGCTGATGCCGTCGGCCGTGGCCTGAATCGTCTCGGCCGCCGTCTCCGACAAGTCCATGGTGTGGCCTGCCGCGCCTTGTTGCACGGTCGGTGGTTGTACCTTGAACTGGATGCGCGTCAAGCTGGCGAACTCATCGAATGCCATCAATTGACGCTGCAGGCGTTTTTGCTGATAGCGCAGACGGGTGGCCCAATGGCCGTCTGTGACAATCAGCAGCAGGTTGCCTTCTCGCCAGGACGCCACATGGCAGTGTTCGCGGGCGGCTGGTTGCAGTTGGCTTTCGAGCAGGCGTTGCAAATGGCCCAAGCGTTGCGCATGGCCAAAGATGGCTTTCAACGGCTTGGCTTCGCGAAGCAACACGCTGGGCGCGCGGGCTGTAAGAGGGCGAAATGCCATGTTTGGACACCTTAAGTAACAGAGCGGCCATCTTAGCAGAAAGCGTCTGCACGGCCCCGGGCAATGCATTGCCGGGACTTTATCCACAAAATCAATCGACTCCACGGGTTGAAGTTCGCGCAAAAGCCCTTATTTTAAACAAGCCCTCTCACAGCACCATGCCAGCATCGGGGAACAACGCCACTTTCCTCACCCACGATTCCGGGTAGAATGCGCGTTCGCATGCGGCCGTGAGGGCTGCTCGGGCCACTCACGGTGCGCCCTCCATCCCTATGTGTGGAAGAACCTGCCGATATGTTTGCGCCTTTGTTAAAGAAACTTTTTGGAAGCAAGAATGAGCGCGAAGTCAAACGCATGCTCAAGACGGTGCAGCTGGTCAATGCCTTCGAAGAGCAGATGGTTGCCCTGTCGGACGAGCAATTGCGCGCCAAGACCGAAGAGTTCAAGGCCCGCATAGCCAAAGGTGAAACCCTCGACAAGCTGCTTCCCGAAGCCTTTGCGGTTGCCCGTGAAGCCGGCAAGCGTGTCATGGGCATGCGCCACTTCGACGTCCAGTTGATCGGCGGCATGACCTTGCATGAAGGCATGATTGCCGAGATGCGTACCGGTGAAGGCAAGACCCTGGTAGCCACCCTGGGTGTTTACCTCAACGCACTGTCCGGCAAGGGCGTGCACGTTGTGACGGTGAACGACTACCTGGCTCGCCGGGACGCCAACTGGATGCGCCCGCTGTATGAATTCCTCGGCCTGACCGTCGGCGTGGTAACGCCGTTCCAGCCGCCGGAAGAGAAGCGTGCGGCCTATGCCGCCGACATCACCTACGGCACCAACAACGAATTCGGTTTCGACTACCTGCGCGACAACATGGCGTTCAGCATGGAAGAAAAATTCCAGCGCGAACTCAACTTTGCCGTGATCGACGAAGTCGACTCCATCCTCATCGACGAAGCCCGTACCCCGCTGATCATCTCCGGCCAGGCCGAAGACAGCTCGCGCCTGTACACCGAGATCAACAAGTTGATCCCGCGTCTTGAGCAGCACATCGAGGAAGTGGAAGGCGTGGTGACCAAAGAAGGTCACTTCACCATCGACGAGAAGACCCGTCAGGTCGAGCTCAACGAAGCCGGTCACCAGTATGTAGAAGACATGCTGACCCAGATCGGCCTGCTGGCTGAAGGCGAAAGCCTGTACTCGGCCCACAACCTGGGCCTGTTGACCCACGTATATGCTGGCCTGCGCGCCCACAAGCTGTTCCATCGCAACGTCGAATACATCGTGCAGGACGGCCAGGTTGTACTGGTTGACGAACACACCGGTCGTACCATGCCGGGTCGTCGTCTGTCCGAAGGCCTGCACCAGGCCATCGAAGCCAAGGAAGTGCTCAACATCCAGGCCGAAAGCCAGACGTTGGCGTCCACCACCTTCCAGAACTACTTCCGCCTGTACAACAAGCTGTCCGGCATGACCGGTACGGCTGACACCGAAGCGTTCGAATTCCACCAGATCTACGGTCTGTCGGTAGTGGTCATCCCGCCGAACAAGCCGCTGGCCCGTAAAGACTTCAACGACCTGGTGTTCCTGACCGCCGAAGAGAAATACGCGGCGATCATCAACGACATCAAGGACGGTATGGCCCAGGGTCGTCCGATCCTGGTGGGTACCGCCACCATCGAAACTTCCGAGCACGTCTCCAACCTGCTCAACAAGGAAGGCATCGAGCACAAGGTCCTTAACGCCAAGTTCCACGAAAAAGAAGCCGAGATCATCGCCCAGGCCGGTCGCCCAGGCGCGCTGACCATCGCCACCAACATGGCCGGTCGTGGTACCGACATCCTGTTGGGCGGTAACTGGGAAGTGGAAGTGGCCTCGCTGGACAACCCGACCCCTGAGCAGATCGCCCAGATCAAGGCCGACTGGCAGAAACGCCACCAGGCCGTGCTGGAATCCGGTGGCTTGCAGGTGATTGCGTCCGAGCGCCACGAATCCCGTCGTATCGACAACCAACTGCGTGGCCGTGCCGGTCGCCAGGGTGACGCCGGTTCCAGCCGTTTCTACCTGTCCCTGGAAGACAGCCTGATGCGCATCTTCGCCTCGGATCGGGTGAAGAACTTCATGAAAGCCCTGGGCATGCAGTCCGGTGAAGCGATCGAGCACCGCATGGTGACCAACGCCATCGAGAAGGCACAGCGCAAGGTAGAAGGTCGTAACTTCGACATTCGTAAGCAACTGCTTGAGTTCGATGACGTCAACAACGAACAGCGTAAAGTGATTTATCACATGCGTAACACGTTGCTGGCCGCCGACAACATTGGCGAGACCATCGCTGATTTCCGTCAGGACGTGCTCAACGCCACCGTCAGCGCCCATATCCCGCCGCAGTCGTTGCCTGAGCAGTGGGATGTCGCCGGTCTGGAAGCTGCGTTGAAGAACGACTTCGGTGTCGATCTGCCGGTCCAGCAATGGCTCGACGAAGACGACCACCTGTACGAGGAAACCCTGCGCGAGAAGCTCATGACCGAGCTGCTGGCCGCGTACAACGAGAAAGAAGAGCAGGCGAGTGCCGAAGCACTGCGCACCTTCGAGAAGCAAATCGTACTGCGCGTGCTGGACGACCTGTGGAAAGACCACCTGTCGACCATGGACCACCTGCGTCACGGTATCCACCTGCGCGGCTACGCCCAGAAGAACCCGAAGCAGGAGTACAAGCGCGAGTCGTTCACGCTGTTCTCCGAGCTGCTGGATTCGATCAAGCGCGATTCGATTCGCGTGCTGTCCCACGTTCAGGTGCGTCGCGAAGACCCGATCGAGGAAGAAGCTCGCCTGCGTCAGGAAGCCGAGGCACTGGCGGCGCGCATGCAGTTCCAGCACGACGAAGCCCCGGGTCTGGAAGCGCCTGAGGTGTTGGGCGAAGAGGTCGATGTGGCCTTGGCCCAGTCCCCGGTGCGCAACGAGCAGAAGCTGGGCCGCAACGAACTGTGCTATTGCGGTTCGGGCAAGAAATTCAAACACTGCCACGGCCAGATCGAATAAGATTTTCGCCTGACGCTGCAACACCCCGCGCCGCGACCGGCCTCTGCCGTCGCGGCGTTTTGCCATTAATTTCACCGTCGATCACGACGGCACAGACATCATCTAATTTTAAGGAGCGCATTCATGGCTGTTGGTCTTGGTCCTTTGCCCACATTGCACCCGGTTGCCGGTTTTGAGCTCGGTATCGCTTCGGCCGGCATCAAGCGCCCAGGGCGCAAGGATGTAGTGGTGATGCGCTGTGCCGAGGGCTCGACCGTTGCAGGCGTGTTCACCCTCAATGCCTTCTGCGCCGCGCCGGTGATCCTGGCCAAACAACGCGTTGCCGGCCCGATCCGTTACCTGCTGACCAACACCGGTAATGCCAACGCTGGTACCGGCGAGCCAGGGCTGGTCGCCGCTGCGCGCACCTGCGCCAAGCTGGCCCAACTGGCCGGTGTGGACGCAAGCCAAGTGCTGCCGTACTCCACCGGTGTCATCGGTGAGCCGCTGCCGGTCGAGAAAATTGAAGGCGCCCTGCAAGCCGCGCTGGATGACTTGTCTGTGGACAACTGGGCAGCTGCCGCCACCGGCATCATGACCACCGATACCCTGCCAAAAGGCGCGAGCCGCCAGTTCGTGCACGACGGTGTGACGGTTACCGTGACCGGTATCAGCAAGGGCGCAGGCATGATTCGCCCGAACATGGCCACCATGCTTGGCTATATCGCCACCGACGCCAAAGTCTCCCGTGACGTACTGCACAGCCTGATCCTGGATGGCGCCAACAAGTCGTTCAACCGCATCACCATCGATGGCGATACCTCGACCAACGATTGCTGCATGCTGATCGCCACCGGTAAAGCCGACCTGCCGGAAATCACCTCCGCCAGCGGCCCGCTGTTCGCGGCGCTGAAGCAAGCGGTGTTCGACGTGTGCATGGAAGTCGCCCAGGCCATCGTGCGTGACGGCGAAGGCGCGACCAAGTTCGTGACGGTTGAAGTCAACGGCGGCGGCAATCACCAGGAATGCCTGGATGTCGGCTACACCGTGGCCCACTCGCCGCTGATCAAGACTGCGCTGTTCGCCTCCGACCCGAACTGGGGCCGTATTCTGGCCGCCGTCGGCCGTGCCGGCGTGCCGGACCTGGACGTGAGCAAGATCGACGTGTTCCTGGGCGACGTGTGCATCGCCAGCCGTGGCGCCCGTGCCGAAACCTACACCGAAGCCCAGGGTTCGGCGGTGATGCAGCAGGAAGAAATCACCATCCGCATCGAACTCGGTCGCGGTGAGTGCAGCGAAACCATCTGGACCACCGACCTGTCCCACGAGTACGTGAAGATCAATGCGGAATACCGTACCTGATAGAAGAGGATAAGCGCGGTGAAACGAGTGCATGTAGCAGCAGCGGTGATCCGCAGTGTCGACGGCAGGATCCTGCTGGCGCGCCGTGCCGATACCCAGCATCAGGGCGGCCTGTGGGAGTTTCCCGGTGGCAAGGTGGAGGCCGATGAGTCGGTCGCCACGGCCCTGTCCCGTGAGTTGCAGGAAGAACTGGGGATCCAGGTCACCACGGCGCGACCGCTGATCAAGGTGCAGCATGACTACCCGGACAAGCAGGTATTGCTGGATGTCTGGGAAGTCTCGGCCTTTACCGGCGAGCCCCACGGCGCCGAGGGACAACCGCTGGAATGGGTGGCCCCGCGTGATCTGCCCAACTATGAGTTCCCCGCAGCCAATGCGCCGATTGTGGCTGCTGCACGCTTGCCCGCCGACTACCTGATTACTCCGGGCGAGCTGGAAACGCCCACGCTCCTGCGCGGGATTCAGAAGGCTATCGCCGGTGGCATCAAGCTGATCCAGCTGCGGGCGCCCAACGGTTATGACCCCAAATACCGCGACCTTGCGGTAGATGCGGTGGGCCTGTGCGCCGGTAAGGCGCAGTTGATGCTCAAGGGACCGTTTGAATGGCTCGGGGACTTTCCGGCGGCCGGCTGGCATATGACCTCGGCCCAACTGCGCAAATATGCGAGCAAAGGCCGGCCATTGCCGAAGGACCGCTGGTTGGCGGCTTCATGCCATAACGCGGAAGAACTGGCGTTGGCGGAATTGATGGACGTGGATTTTGTCACGCTGTCGCCGGTGCAGCCGACCCAGACCCATCCTGATGCACAGCCGTTGGGCTGGGAGCAGGCGGCAGAGTTGATCCGTGGGTTCAGCAAACCGGTGTTTCTGTTGGGTGGGGTTGGGCCTGCGCAGCGGGAGCAGGCGTGGGAAGCCGGCGCTCAAGGTGTCGCAGGGATTCGGGCGTTCTGGCCTGAGGTTTGATGGTGCTCTGAAGGGCCCTATCGGGGGCTTGCCCCCGGTGAAGCCCTGTCAGTCACCGAATCATCATCAGTGTGGCTTTGCCGCCGCCTGCCACAACACTTCAGCAACCCCCTGGCGCTTGGCAATCACCCGCGCCGCCACAAACAGCAAATCCGACAAACGATTGATATACGCCAACCCCACCCCTTCCAACGGTTCAACCGCATTCAAATGCTGACAGCGTCGCTCGGCACTGCGCGCCAGGCTGCGGCATACATGGGCCTGGGCAATCAGCGCTGAACCACCGGGCAAGATAAAGTTTTCCAGCGGTCCGACTTCCTCGTTCCAGCGATCAATCGCGGCTTCCAGCCGATCCACTTCTGCCGCATTCAGTGCCTTGTACTCCGGCATAGCCAACTCGCCACCCAGATCGAACAACCGATGCTGGCAAGGCGTAAGCACCTCGACCACGTCCTGCAAGCCCGGATGCTGTCCGCCCAGGGCTTCGAGATAGGCCAGCAGTAAGCCGAGCTGACTGTTCAGCGTATCCACTTCGCCAATGGCCTCCACCCGGGGATGGTCCTTGGGCACGCGGCGGCCGTCGCCGAGGCCGGTTTCGCCTTTGTCACCGGTACGGGTGTAAATCTTCGACAGGCGAAAGCCCATGGTCAGTGCTCCAGTTGGGTAAGTTCGTAAGGTGGCAGTTGGCTGCCGGCCAAGGGCAGGCGCAGGGTGAAGCAGGTGCCTTGGCCGAGGGTGGAATGCACCTCCATCTGGCCCTTATGGTTGTTGGTGATGATGAAATACGACACCGACAGCCCAAGCCCGGTGCCCTGGCCGATTTCCTTGGTGGTAAAGAACGGCTCGAAGGTGCGTTTGCGCACGTTCTCGCTCATGCCGATGCCGTTGTCTTCCACCTGGATCTCTGCCCACGGCGGGTTAAGGCGGGTGCGCAGGATGATGCGCCCCGGCTCGCTGTCGTCTTCGCGCAGGTGAATGGCTTGGGCGGCGTTTTTCAGCAGGTTGAGCAGCACCTGTTCCAGTTCGTTGGCGGTGCCCGGTACGGGGCCCAGTTGCGGGTCGAACTGACGGATGATCGCCTGGCCCTTGAAGTCGAAGCCAATGGCGAGGTCAAAGTCGTTACCGGCGATTTCTACGGCCTGGTCGATCAGTGCCGGTAAGTCGCAAGGAGCCATCTGGCGGTTGCTGCGACGGCTGAAGCTGAGCATGTGGGTGACGATTTTTGCCGCCCGTGCCCCCGCCTGCTGAATGCCGTCGAGCAGTTGCGGCACTTCGCGGCTTTGCAGGTAGCGGTTGACGATGCCCAGCTCAACGCCCACTTGTTCGGCGTGTTCCAGGTTCTTGGGCAGGTCTGGGGACAGGCGCCGGCGAATGTTCTGCACGTTATGCAGGATCGCCCCCAGCGGGTTGTTGATCTCGTGGGCCATGCCGGCAGCAAGCCCGCCGACGGACAGCATTTTTTCCGACTGCACCATCATTTCTTCCAGTGACAGACGCTGGGTGATGTCGTCGATACGGATCACTACACCGCGCCCGGCACCGCCCATCAGTGGATAGAAGGTCAGGGCGTAATGCTTGGGCTCGTCGTCCTTGATCCAGGTGACGCGCTCGATGCGCTCCACCGTGTGTTGTTCCACCGTGGCCTTGATCTGCGGCAGGTACGGTTTGAGCGGCTGGAAGGCGAGGTAGATCGGTTGATTCAGCGCTTCATCCAGGCGCGTGCCGGACAAGGCCGTGGCCTCTTGATTCCACTGAGTGACGTAGAGCTGTTCGTCCAAGGCGATCAGTGCCGAAGGCATCGAGTCGATGATGCTGTTGAGGTAGTTCTGGAAACCGGTGAGCTTTTTCTCGATCTTGCTGCGCACCTGGACTTCGAGCTCCAGCTTGCGGTTGGTGTGGCGCGTCTCTTCCGCCAGACCTTGTGCCTGGTCGTAGGCCGCTTGTGAGTCATCCCGCGCGCGCTTGAGCTGCTGCTCACGGGCTTCGATACGCGACAGCATGGTGTTGAAGGCTTCGGCCAGACTGCCGATTTCATCGTGGTTGCCCCGGCTGGCGCGCAGGGCGTAGTTCTCTTCGCGGGTCACTTGGCGTGACAACTCTTCCAGCTCATGGATCGGCCGGGTGATCAGGCGTTTGATCTGCCGGGCGATGATCATCCACAGCAACACACTGAAAATCAGGATGCCCAGGCTGGCTGTCAATGTGCCGGTATAGAAGGCCATCGGCAGCTCACTGCTGGCCACCAGCAGCAGGTGGCCGGACGGTTGGCCGGGGCGGGGCAGGGTGATGATCTGGTTACTGCGAAATTCGGTCACCCGCCAGGCTTCGATATGCCGGTAGTTGTCCGGCAGGTGCAGGCGATCGCCGTGTTGCATCTGCGCCAGGAGATTGCCTTCGCCGTCGTACAAGGCGGCGGCGCGCAAAGGCGAATAGCTGGTCAGTTCATTCAGCAGCGCGTCAGCCTTGGTCGGGGATTCGAGGGCTTCGGCGGCAAGGGCCGGGTTGGACACCAGCCGGCCAATGGCCTGCAAGGCCTGGGGGGCCATGCTTTCCTGGGAGATCCAATAGGCGGCACTGATAAAGGTCAGGTTGGCCACCAGCAGGACGGTGGTCAGCAGCACCAGCAGGGCGGCCAGCAGTTTCTGCCCGACTGGTAGGTTTTCTAGACGCTGGCGCAGCGGCATCAGGGTTTTCCCAGGTGATAGACAGGCGGGCAGGGTAGCGCGTGGCTCAGTCGCGGGGCAATCCGCGTGCAAGTAAGTGCTCAACCAGGCGCACTTGCAGCTGTTGCAAATGCGGCAGGCTCAATTGGTGACGAGCGGCCGCCTGGCAAGCATAGCCCAGCAAGTAGCTGATTTCGGTGCGACGGGCGTTGACCACGTCCTGGTACATGGAGGAGTAGTTGGCGGCGGTGGCCTGGATCACCCGTTCCACTTCGTGCTGCAGATCCTGCGCGGCGGCGGGTTGGCCACAGCATTCCAGCAATTCGCCAAGTTCGGCGCACAGGGTCGCGACTTCACATTGATGGTGTTGCAGTTCACCGTTGCGGCACTGGTAAAGCACTGTCAGCGGGTTGATCGCGCAATTGAGCGCCAGCTTGCGCCACAGGCGGGTGAGGATGTCGGTGCTCCATTCGTGGGGGATGCCCGCAGCGTGCAGGTCGTCCAGCCACAACGGTGGGGTAGGGTGGCTCGCGTCCCCCAGCCAGGTGTAGCCATGGCCGGCGAATACCACGCGCCAGTCACCGTCGCGAAATGCGCCTTCGGTACTGGAGGCAAACATGCAGCGGGCCTGGGGCAGTTGGGCGGCCACCGCGTCCTGGCTGCCGAGGCCGTTTTGCAGCAGGATCAGCTCGGCGTCCGGTGCCAGGCGATGTTGCAGTTGTGCGACAGCGCTCTGGGCATCGTAGGCCTTGCACGCTACCAGCAGGCGATGAATGGGATCTGGGTTGTCGGGTGTTTCGCCGATCACTGGGTAAGTGTGGGCGACGTCGTGCTCGACCAGGGTCAAGCCTGGTGTAGCCCGGTAGCTGGCCAGGCGCGCAGCATCGCGCAGGATCAACCTGACGGGCACACCGGCGCGCGCCAGGCGGGTGGCCCACAGTGTGCCCAGGCTGCCGGCGCCGAGAATATGCCAGGTGGTCGACATCAGTTTTTGCTCCGTAGGATCGCTCACAGTGAACGCGACGAAAGAACCGCTATAATGCCTCGGCATTTTAGCTCGGGCGCGCTCCATCTCTACTGAGCCCGCCCCTTATATTGGAGAAATCACATGCCTTCGTTCGACGTGGTATCTGAACTGGACAAACACGAAGTCACCAACGCCGTCGAGAACGCCGTCAAGGAGCTGGACCGTCGCTATGACTTGAAAGGCAAGGGCAGCTTCGAATTCAAGGAAAAGGAACTGACCGTCAACCTGACCGCCGAAGCCGATTTCCAGCTGGAAGCGATGATCGAGATCCTCAAGCTGTCGCTGGTCAAACGCAAGATCGACGCGCAGTGCCTTGAAATCAAGGATGCCTACGCCTCCGGCAAGCTGATGAAGCAGGAAGCCGTGCTCAAGGAAGGCATCGACAAGGAACTGGCGAAGAAGATCGTCGCCCATATCAAGGATGCCAAGCTGAAAGTCCAGGCTGCCATCCAGGGTGAGCAGGTTCGCGTCACCGGCAAAAAACGTGATGACCTGCAAGACGCTATCGCGGCCCTGCGCGCCAAGACCTTCGACATGCCGCTGCAGTTCAATAACTTCCGCGACTGATGGCACATTGGGGAACCTGCGGGCGTTTTCGGCGTCCCACGCCCCACAACCTGCGCCCTCACTTGAGCCCTACGGGGCTCATTTGCATTTTAAGCAGTCAATAAAGCCGCACATCCGCCATACAGGAGAAGCTACATGGATTTAAACGCTGAAATGGATCACTTGATCAAGACCTCGCAGTCGTGGATCCCGATGATCATGGAATACGGCAGCCGGGTGTTGCTGGCGGTGATCACCCTGGCCATTGGCTGGTGGCTGATCAACGTATTGACCCACCGAGTGGGCCGCCTGCTGGCCTTGCGTAACGCGGACCTGGCACTGCAGCACTTCATCACCAGCCTTGCGAACATCGCGCTGAAAGTCATGCTGATTGTGAGTGTGGCGTCGATGATCGGCGTGGCGACTACCTCGTTCGTAGCTGCCATCGGTGCTGCTACCCTGGCCATCGGCCTGGCGTTGCAAGGCAGCCTGGCCAACTTCGCGGGTGGTGTGCTGATTCTGTTGTTCCGCCCGTTCCGCATTGGTGACTGGATCGAAGCCCAGGGCACCTCGGGGACTGTCGATAGCATCCAGATCTTTCACACTGTGCTGCGAACCGGCGACAACAAGACTGTGATCGTGCCTAACGGCATCCTGTCCAACGGCATCATCACCAACACCAACCGTCAGCCGACCCGCAAGGTGGTGTTTGACGTGGGTGTGGACTACGAGGCGGACCTGCAGAAAGCCCGTGAAGTGCTGCTGGAGCTGGCAAAAGACCCGCGCGTGCTGGCCGATCCTGCCGCTGTGGCCGTGGTGTCGACCTTGGGCGATAGCTCGATCACCGTCTCCCTGCGTTGCTGGACCAAGACGTCGGATTATTGGGACGTGGTGTTCATGCTCAATGAACTGGCGCGTGATCGTTTGAAGGCCGCGAATATTGATATTCCTTTTCCGCAGCGGGTTATTCGAGTCATGCAGGAAGCAGCACCGAAGTAAGTTCAACAGTTACGTTTGAGTTGGCCGAAAGGTCAGGTTAAACGTATCACCTGTATCTCGTTAGTTAGCTTGCTAGTTATTCTTCGCTGAAATAAAACTGCAATGAAAAAGCCGCTCCCTTGTAAACAGGGGAGCGGCTTTTTTGTTTAAGGCCGAGGCCTTAAGTCATCGTTGTAATTGAACGGGCAATTACAAGATGTTCAGCGGGTATTGCGCGATCAGACGCAGTTCGTCGAGAGAACCCGAGTAAACCTGGTCAGACGAACGATAGGTCGCTTGACGTACGCGCAGGCTCAGGTCTTTGGCTGGACCGCTCTGGATCACGTATTTGGCTTCGATATCGCGTTCCCACTCTTTACCGTTGTTAGTGGTCGAGGTGTTGGCGCCAGTACCTTTCACATAACGAGTCATGAAGCTCAGGCCTGGGATGCCAAAGGTCGCCATGTTCAGGTCATAGCGAGCCTGGTAGGACTTCTCGTCTTCAGCGTTGAAGTCGGAACGGGCGATGGAGTTGGCCAGGAAAATCGTGCCGCCGCCGTCTACGCCGTAGCCGTACTGGCCGTCGCCGCTGACCTTCTGTGCTGCCAGGGTGAAGGTGTGAGCGCCAATGGTGTACGCGCCTTGCAGGCTGAACGCACGGTTGTCGAGCTTGGTGGTGCTGTCTTTGTCAGCACGGACCAGGCCGGCGCCGTCGCTCTTGGTGTCGTAGATGTTGAAGTCGACAGCCACGGACTGGTCATCGCTGAGCGCGTGGGTCCAGTTGACGTTGGCGTAGATCTTCTTCCAGTAGTCTTCCACTTTCGAGTAGTAGAGGCTGGTGGTGAACTCTGGGGTCCAGGAGTACACGCCGCCCAGGAAGTTGGCGTCTCGCAGGCCACGTTTTGAGCCTGGTTCGGAGCTGGCGATACTGTCGCGGTAGGTTTGATCCTGGGCAACGATCGAGGTGAAGTGACCGGCTTCCAGTTTCAGATCTTTGATTTCGTTGCTGGTGATGGAAACGCCTTGCGGCAGTTCCGGCAGCAAACGGCTGTCATCGGAGGCGAACACTGGAGCGGTGGTGTATTGATCACCGACCTTCAGGACCGTATTGGAAATACGGAACTTAACGGCAGCACCGGCTTTGGAATAGTCGTCCTGCGAACGGCCGTCGGAACCCTCAGGGAACAGACCGGTACCGGCACGACCCTTGCCGCTGTCGAGCTTGACGCCGAGCAGGCCGATCACGTCGACACCGACACCTATGGTGCCTTGGGTGTAGCCCGAGCTGAACAGGCCGTGGAAGCCGAGACCGGTTTCTTCGATACGGCTTTGTTCTGCATCGTGGTTGCGGCGGTCACGGCTGAAGTACAAGGCACGCGTCAGGATGCTGGCGGTACTGTCTTCGATAAAGCCCTTGGAATCGTCCTGGGCGGACGCCATTGCGAACTGCGAGGTGCCTGCTGAAACAGCCAGGGCAATCATGCTCCACTTCATCACGCGCATCGTGATTTGCTCCTTTGGTTTTAGGAAGAGTACTGCCGTCCCACCTGTATTTTTATCTGGGCGGCTCTTTCTTTTTGTGTCGGCGCAAAGTTATATCACGCAGACCCTATTGACGATACTTACCCAACTTTCCTTTCAGCTTCTTTACGAGGCTGTCGTAAATTGCTAGCTCCATGTCGCAAATTCACAGTCCGAATGTAACGGGACTGACAACTTCAATGCTGTTTTCAAACGCCTTTCGAAGTTTGAATTCTTCCGTGGGATGCATTGAAACGCTGCTGTTCTGTTATCGCGAAACACCGGCGTCCGAATCGGTGTCGTTGTCGACGATAGGGGGGTGAATGCAACAAGCGCGCCCAAACTGATAATCGAATGTCATTTTTTCGTGAAAAACGTGAAGAGCCTGTAAAAACCGCATAAGCACGGGCTTTTTACGCCGTTTGGTTTGGGCTTGACGCCCGTGTGTTACCCCTGTTCGCAGGTGCAAAAAAGCTGTACCGGAGAAAAACGTTACCGGACCACCCCTCTGAGTGGGTACTAGCGGATCTCTTTGAAGCACAAGTGGGTCATTTTGGTGCAGCCCGGTGAGGCCCGAATTAGCGTAGCTCAAATAAATACCTGCATCGAAAGGGTGCAGGCTTTTTGTCGGATTGCGCAGACCTCTGCGCAATCGCCGTGAAGCCTGAGGCATTCAACGGTATGCTGGGCGCCTGAACTTGACCTGCCGAACGGAGCGCCCGTGGTGTTTGCCTTAGATCAACGCCTGCAACAAGACACGCTGGTCATCGGGGACTTCCCGTTGTGCCGTCTGCTGCTGTCCAATGACTCGAACTACCCCTGGTTCATCCTGGTGCCGCGTATCAACGGTATCAGCGAGGTGTTTCAGTTGGGTGTCGCAGATCAACAAACGCTGTGGCAGGAAACAACGGCCCTGGCGCAGTGGCTGAACGAAGGCCTGGCCGCCGACAAGATGAATATTGGTGCGCTGGGTAACGTTGTCAGCCAATTGCATGTGCATGTGATCGTACGTAAGCGTGACGATGCCGCCTGGCCAGCGCCAGTGTGGGGCAAGCAGCCGGCCGTGCCTTACACAGACCAGCAAGTGACGGCGATTCGCGCGCGTTTGCGCGAGCTGTTGCCGGCTGACTTCATTTTTATCCAGGGTTGAATCATGGATCTGCAAGACCGCGTCACCGATCTGGAAAGCCGCCTGGCCTTTCAGGACGACACTATCGAGACCCTCAATGACATCCTGGTCGCCCAGCAGCGCGCGGTTGAACGCCTGCAACTGCAGATGACCGCGCTGCTCAAGCGTCAGGAAGAGATGGGCGGTCAGTTCGAGACGTCCGAAGAAGAGGCGCCGCCGCCGCACTACTAATCCCCGTGCAATAAAAAACCGCGATCCAGCCAGGCTGGATCGCGGTTTTTTTTCCCTGCGAAGGCGGGTATCAGCGACGCGGCAGGGCCGCGATCACGTCTTCGGCTTGCAGGCCTTTGTCGCGATTCATCACGGAGAACTCCACGCGCTGGCCTTCCACCAGGACGCGATGGCCTTCGCCACGAATGGCCCGGAAGTGGACGAAGATATCGTCGCCCGAATCACGGGAAATAAAGCCGAAGCCTTTGGACGTGTTGAACCACTTGACGGTACCGGTATCCCGATTGGTCATGTCGTAGTTTTGCGACGCGGCCGCCGGGGACGAACGGTAGAAGCTGATGGCCAGATGAAGAACGATGGCGACCACAGCAATCACCAGGCTGAGCAGGATGGCCGGGTGGCCGCCCACTTCAGGCATAGGTGCCAGGAGGGTGAGGGTTTGTACGACAACGGTCAGTACCAGCAGTGCGCTGACCAGGTTTTGCAGTTGATGACGTGTGCCTTTGTTCCAGTAAGGGATTACGGGAGCGAGCGTCAGGTTAAGAAGGCCGAACAAGGCCAGGTACAGAGCGTCGTGTTGTTGCAGGTAGGGCAGGCTTTCAGGCTGCAGGGTCGGGATAAAGGACAGCAGCAAAGCTGCAACGCCCGTTAGCAGGTGGACGATTTTCAACATTTTGATTAACTCACGTTAAGACGGATCACAAGGAAGAGCTGACTGGCACGGTTCGCTTCTGAACAATGGGAGGCGTTGGGCACGTGCGCGGGCATCAGCCTATGCCGCTTGCCGTGGGAAATAACGGCGGCGACACGCTGCCTATTTAACAGCAAAGGCCGTGCCTACTCAAATCAAGCATTTGCGGGGGGTGAAAGGGGTACGGCATTTCTGCGGGAAACGCTTGTCCTAGACATGTGCAGGTGTTTCAGGCGGACTTAAAGGAAATTTCCTATGCGCCCCAAAGGCTTGTCCTGCACGGGCTGACAGGTCGTGCAGGGGCGATTTGCCGCATGTCGCCCTAGCGCGCCGGGCTGCGTATCTGCGGTGCTCTTGCTAGAGTGGCCTTGCACCTGATCAATGAATGCTTGTCAATTGAAGGGGATAAACATGGCAATCGATATCGGTATCAGTGAAGAAGATCGTAAATCCATCGTCGATGGGCTTTCACGACTGCTTTCCGATACCTATGTACTGTACCTGAAGACCCACAACTTCCATTGGAACGTCACGGGTCCCATGTTTCGTACGCTGCACTTGATGTTCGAAGAGCAGTACAACGAACTGGCGCTGGCGGTGGACTCCATTGCCGAGCGTATCCGCGCCCTGGGTTTCCCGGCACCGGGCGCCTATTCGATCTACGCCCGTCTTTCCTCCATCAAGGAAGAAGAGGGCGTGCCCAGCGCCGAAGAGATGATCAAGCAACTGGTGGCAGGCCAGGAGGCGGTCACACGTACTGCGCGTGGCATTTTCCCGCTGCTCGACAAAGTCAGCGATGAGCCGACTGCGGACCTGCTGACCCAGCGTATGCAGGTTCACGAGAAAACCGCGTGGATGCTGCGCTCCCTGCTCGAAAACCAGTAAACGTTGACCCGCAGTGGCGCCGTTTTGGCGCCACTCGCTTGTTTCCGCGCATTTCCTGGCGTTGTCCTACGCTGATCAACGTCCCGTCTTCTGGCTGCCTGCCCCGTCCTGCTGTTTTATAGCTCCACTGTCCATTGGGAGAACCCATGGGCTGCTGTTTGGCAATGGAGTGTCAGGTGTATGTCACGTGGAGTGGATGTTGGAGTGATGGAAATCGGCGGTTTTCATAAGATAAACGTCGACCCCTTCGCTAAGGGGTTTGATATGGGACTGGCCAAGCCACTGTCCCGATCGGTAAGGCTCAATGGGTTTTCCACCTGTCTGCGACTTGAGCAGATTTATTGGAATATCCTCACGGAAATAGCCAGGATCAACGCTTGTTCGGTCAGTGCGTTGTTGTCTTATGTTGATCGGGAAGTGCACTTGCGCTACGGAGGTGTGAAGAACTTCAGTGGGCTGGTCAGGGTGGTATGTGTCGTTCACGTATTAAAAGGTCGGGTGACCTCGCCGAACCCTGAGTAGTCAACGGGCACCGGGGCCGGCCTGCCGTCGAGGTGGGCGAGGCTCCGGGCAGAAAGGCGGCTGCGCTGCCTTGATTTACCAGATATAATCCCGCGCTTTGCTGCGCATGCCGGGGCTGTATCCCTGGTCAGGCGTGGCGCAGTAACGATCTGATCGCCGAGACATCTCCATGCCCATGTACGACTATCAATGTGCTTCCTGTGGTCATCAGTTGGAAGCCATTCAGAAGATCAGCGCCGCGCCGCTGGTCGATTGCCCGGCCTGCCAGGCACCGGAGCTCAAGAAGATGTTGTCCATGCCGGGCTTCCGCCTGAGCGGCAGCGGCTGGTACGAGACCGACTTCAAGACCGGCACGAAGAAGAATCTTGCGGGCGGCGACAAAGCAGACTGAGTTGAACTCTACGCGCAGGCTCCTGCATTATCCGTCCCCTGCTTTAATGTACGGTGACGAGGCGGGCCTCCACCGAATTTCGAATTACGAGAAGTGAAACCACTACCATGATGCGCAGCCACTATTGCGGCCAACTGAACGAGACCCTGGATGGTCAGGAAATCACCCTTTGCGGATGGGTTCACCGTCGCCGCGACCACGGCGGGGTGATCTTCCTCGATATCCGTGATCGTGATGGTCTGGCCCAGGTGGTGTTCGACCCGGACCGCGCCGAGAGCTTCGCCGCTGCCGATCGCGTGCGCAGCGAGTACGTCGTGAAGATCACCGGCAAGGTTCGCCTGCGTCCGGCCGGTGCCGTGAACGCGAACATGGCGTCCGGTGCGATCGAAGTGCTGGGCTACGAGCTGGAAGTACTGAACGAGTCGGAAACCCCGCCGTTCCCGCTGAACGAATACTCCGACGTTGGCGAAGAAACCCGCCTGCGCTACCGCTTCCTGGACCTGCGTCGTCCGGAAATGGCCGAGAAGCTGCGCCTGCGTTCGCGCATGACCACCAGCATCCGCCGTTTCCTCGACGAGAACGGCTTCCTCGACGTTGAAACCCCTATCCTGACCCGGGCCACCCCGGAAGGTGCGCGTGACTACCTGGTACCTAGCCGTACCCACGCCGGTAGTTTCTTCGCCCTGCCGCAATCGCCACAGCTGTTCAAGCAACTGCTGATGGTGGCCGGCTTTGACCGTTACTACCAGATCGCCAAGTGCTTCCGTGACGAAGACCTGCGTGCTGATCGCCAGCCTGAATTCACCCAGATCGACATCGAAACCAGCTTCCTCGATGAAAAAGAGATCATGGGCATCACCGAGCAGATGATCCGCAACCTGTTCAAGGAAGTGCTGGACCTGGAGTTCGGCGAGTTCCCGCACATGACCTTCGAAGAAGCCATGCGCCGCTACGGTTCCGACAAGCCAGACCTGCGTAACCCGCTGGAACTGGTTGACGTGGCCGACCAGCTCACTGAAGTTGATTTCAAGGTGTTCAGCGGCCCGGCCAACGACCCGAAATGCCGCATCGCCGCCCTGCGCGTGCCTGGCGGCGCGAGCATGCCGCGCAAGCAGATCGACGACTACACCAAGTTCGTCGGCATCTACGGTGCCAAGGGCCTGGCGTACATCAAGGTCAACGAGCGCGCGAAGGGCATTGAAGGCCTGCAGTCGCCAATCGTGAAGAACATTCCCGAAGCCAACCTCAATGTGATCCTGGATCGCGTCGGTGCGGTCGATGGCGACATCGTGTTCTTCGGCGCCGACAAAGCCAAGATCGTCAGCGAAGCCTTGGGCGCCCTGCGGATCAAGCTGGGCCACGACCTGGACCTGCTGACCTGCAAGTGGGCTCCGATGTGGGTCGTCGACTTCCCGATGTTCGAAGAGAACGACGACGGCAGCTTCAGCGCCTTGCACCACCCGTTCACCGCGCCGAAGTGCTCGCCTGAAGAGCTGGAAGCCAACCCGGCAGGCGCTCTGTCCCGCGCCTATGACATGGTGTTGAACGGTACTGAGCTGGGTGGCGGTTCGATCCGTATCCACCGCAAAGAGATGCAGCAAGCGGTCTTCCGCCTGCTGGGCATCAACGAAGCGGAACAGGAAGAGAAATTCGGCTTCCTGCTCGACGCCCTGAAATACGGCGCGCCGCCCCACGGTGGCCTGGCTTTCGGCCTCGACCGCCTGGTGATGCTGATGACCGGTGCCCAGTCGATCCGTGAAGTGATCGCCTTCCCGAAAACCCAGAGTGCTGCGGACGTCATGACCCAGGCTCCAGGTGTGGTGGATGCCAAGGCATTGCGCGAGCTGCATATCCGCCTGCGCGAGACGCCGAAGGCTGAGTAAGGCTGCTGCGTGAAAGCGCTCTAGGGTTTTTACGCAGTCAAAAAGGCGCATCTTCGGATGCGCCTTTGCGTTAAAGCGCCTTGTTTTGAAGAGATGGGCCCGCCCGGCGGGTTTGATCAAGGTTTCTAAAGAATTTCGGAGTTGTGTTATGGCTGGCCATTCCAAGTGGGCGAACATCAAGCACCGCAAAGAGCGTCAGGATGCCAAGAAAGGCAAGATCTTCACCAAGTGGATTCGCGAGCTGACGGTTGCTGCCCGCCAGGGCGGTGGTGACCCGGGCTCCAACCCGCGTCTGCGCCTGGCGCTGGACAAGGCTCTCGGCGCCAATATGAGCCGTGACATTATCGACCGTGCCGTGGCCCGTGGCGCGGGTGCTGCCGACACCGACGATATGGTCGAGTTGAGCTACGAAGGCTACGGCCCGGGTGGCGTGGCAGTGATGGTCGAATGCATGACCGATAACCGCAACCGTACTGCCGCCGCCGTGCGTCATGCGTTCAGCAAGTGTGGCGGTAACCTGGGGACTGACGGTTCGGTGGCTTACCTGTTCGAACGCAAGGGGCAGATCTCCTTCGCGCCGGGCGTGGATGAAGATGCGCTGATGGAAGCGGCGATGGAGGCGGATGCCGACGACGTGGTGACCAACGAAGATGGCTCCATCGACGTGTTTACCTCGTTCGCTGGTTTCTACGCCGTGCGTAACGCCCTGGAAGCGGCCGGTTTCAAAGGCTCCGACGCCGAGATCGTGATGCTGCCGACCACCAGTGCCGAACTGGACCTGGACGGCGCACAGAAGGTGCTGAAGATGCTCGATATGCTTGAAGACCTGGATGATGTGCAAAACGTGTATTCCAACGCCGACATCCCGGAATCCGTGGCCGAACAGTTAGGCTGAAGAATGACGTAGATCCAAATGTGGGAGGGGGCTTGCTCCCGATGGCGGTGTAGTCAGTCAGCTTACGTCTAACTGGACGATCGCCATCGGGAGCAAGCCCCCTCCCACATTAGAGCTACGGTGTATCAAAAAATGTATTTATCCAACCCGCAGGCATTATGACTTTAATCCTAGGTATCGACCCCGGTTCGCGTATTACCGGCTTTGGCGTGGTGCAACACACCCCGCGCGGCTGTGTTTACGTGGCCTCGGGCTGCATCCGTACCGGTGCGGGCGAGTTGGCCGAGCGGCTGCAGATCGTCTATCGCGGCGTGCGTGAAGTGATCCAGACCTACGGTCCGGTCACCATGGGCATCGAAAAGGTGTTCATGGCAAAAAACGCCGATTCGGCGTTGAAGCTCGGCCAGGCCCGTGGCGCCGCCATCGTCGCCGGCGCCGAGGAGGGCATGGAGATCGCCGAGTACACCGCGACCCAGGTCAAGCAGGCCGTGGTCGGCACCGGCGCGGCCAACAAAGAGCAAGTGCAGATGATGGTCATGCATATGCTCAAGCTCACCTCAAAACCGCAGATCGACGCCTCCGACGCCCTGGCAATTGCCATTTGCCATGCGCACACTCGTTCCAGCCTGCTGCCTCATGGCTTGGGCACGGCACGCAGTCGTGGCGGGCGCCTGCGTCTCTGATAGCATCAGCGCAATCGTTATTTCCGGTCAGGCCTCGATCTGACCCCCAAGCTTTAAGGATCTGAACCGTGATTGGACGCTTGCGCGGCACCCTGGCTGAGAAACAGCCGCCGCACCTGATTCTGGATGTAAACGGGCTGGGGTATGAGCTGGAAGTGCCCATGACCACCCTGTACCGCCTACCGTCGGTCGGTGAACCGATAACACTGCATACCCATCTGGTGGTACGCGAAGACGCGCAACTACTCTATGGTTTCATTGGCAAGCGCGACCGCGACTTCTTCCGCGAACTGATTCGCCTCAATGGCGTGGGGCCTAAATTGGCCCTGGCGTTGATGTCGAGCCTGGAAGTGGATGAGCTGGTACGTGCGGTTTCGGCCCAGGACACCTCGGCGTTGACCAAGGTGCCGGGCGTGGGCAAGAAAACCGCCGAGCGCCTGCTGGTAGAGCTCAAGGACCGCTTTAAGGCCTGGGAAGTGGTGCCGAGCATGTTCGCCCTGGTGCCGAACCAGCCGGATATGCCGGCGGGCCAGGTTGCGAGTGCTGAAAGCGACGCCGTCAGTGCACTGATCTCCCTGGGCTACAAGCCGCAGGAGGCCAGCAAAGCGGTATCGGCCATCAAGGACAAGAACCTGAGCAGCGAAGACATGATCCGCCGAGCCCTGAAGGGAATGATTTAAGTGATTGAAGCTGATCGTCTGATCGCGGCCACCGGCCCGCGCGACCGTGAAGAAGTCCAGGACCGCGCCATCCGCCCCTTGAGCCTGGCCGACTACATCGGCCAGCCCACCGTGCGCGAGCAGATGGAGCTGTTTATCCAGGCCGCGCGCGGGCGCAGTGAGTCCTTGGACCACACCCTGATCTTCGGTCCGCCGGGATTGGGTAAAACCACCCTGGCCAACATCATTGCCCAGGAAATGGGCGTGTCGATAAAGTCCACCTCCGGCCCGGTGCTGGAACGGCCAGGCGACTTGGCGGCGTTGTTGACCAACCTCGAACCGCATGATGTGTTGTTTATCGATGAAATCCACCGGCTTTCGCCGATTGTCGAGGAAGTGCTGTACCCGGCGATGGAAGACTTCCAACTCGACATCATGATTGGCGAAGGCCCGGCGGCCCGCTCGATCAAGCTCGACTTGCCACCTTTCACCCTGGTGGGGGCGACCACGCGCGCGGGTATGTTGACCAACCCGCTGCGAGACCGTTTCGGCATCGTTCAACGTCTGGAGTTCTATAGCACCGCAGACCTCGCGACCATCGTCAGCCGTTCGGCGAGTATTCTCGGCTTGCCCCTGGACCCGGAAGGGGCGTTCGAAATTGCCCGTCGGGCCCGGGGCACGCCACGGATTGCCAACCGCCTGCTGCGTCGCGTGCGTGACTTTGCCGAAGTGCGGGCCAAGGGGCATATCACCAAGGCCGTGGCGGACCTGGCCTTGAACCTGTTGGATGTGGACGAGCACGGCTTCGATCATCAGGATCGACGTCTACTCTTGACCATGATCGAGAAGTTCGACGGCGGCCCGGTCGGGGTCGACAGCCTGGCGGCGGCTATCAGCGAAGAGCGTCATACCATTGAGGATGTGCTGGAGCCGTACCTGATCCAGCAGGGCTATATCATGCGTACGCCAAGGGGGCGGGTGGTGACGCGCCATGCCTATCTGCACTTCGGGCTAAACATTCCGTCACGATTGGGTGAGATGCCCGTGGTAGACGAATTCCTTGATGCAGTAGACGATTAAAAGCTTCACGCCAGTCGATTTATTCGATGTTTGTGCTGTCCTAGTGGCTGGCGTCGTCATTCAGTCACTGGATATGTTTTTCGAGAATGAAAAAACAGTTGCCCAGCCGGATTGGCAACCTGAGGAGTAAGCACTAGAGTATGCGCGCGCAAAACGGGGATCAGTCGTTCGCACATCGCTGTCGCGTTTATTACGAGGACACCGATGCCGGCGGCATCGTGTATTACGTCAATTACCTCAAGTTCATGGAGCGGGCTCGAACCGAGCGGCTACGGGAGCTGGGCTTTGCCCAATCCCAGCTGGCAGGGGAGGACCTGTTATTCGTCGTGCATTCCAGCGAGGCGCGTTACCACGCACCGGCGCGACTGGACGACGAGTTGCTGGTCAGCGCTGAAGTAATCGAATTGAACCGTGCCAGCCTGCGTTTCAAGCAGCAGGTCAGGCGGGCAACGGATGCAACGCTGCTCTGTGAGGGGCAGTTCCTGGTGGCGTGTGTGCGCACCAACAGTTTGAAACCTCGGGCCATTCCCGAAACTCTACGTGTGGCCTTTGCCGCCGTGAGCGGCGCGGGTAAACAATCAAAGCAGGAGATTTAGCGTGGAACCTACCGTCGTCGACCATTCCTCCATGTGGAGCCTGGTCAGCAATGCCAGTGTCGTGGTTCAACTGGTGATGCTGACCCTGGTAGCCGCATCGGTTACCTCTTGGGTCATGATTTTTCAGCGCAGCAACCTGCTGCGTGCCGGTCGACGTGCCCTGGAGAGCTTTGAAGAGCGCTTCTGGTCGGGTATCGACCTGTCCAAGCTGTACCGCCAGGCCGGCAGCAACCCGGACCCGGACTCGGGCGTCGAGCAGATCTTCCGCGCCGGCTTCAAGGAATTCTCGCGCCTGCGCCAGCAGCCGGGTGTGGATCCGGAAGCGGTCATGGAAGGCGTGGCCCGTGCCATGCGCGTCGCCATTTCCCGTGAAGAAGAGAAACTGGAGCAGAGCCTGCCGTTCCTCGCTACCGTCGGTTCCGTCAGCCCGTACATCGGCCTGTTCGGTACGGTGTGGGGGATCATGAACTCGTTCCGCGGCCTGGCCCAGGCCCAGCAAGCGACCCTGGCCACCGTGGCACCGGGTATTGCCGAAGCCCTGATCGCCACCGCGATCGGCCTGTTCGCCGCTATCCCCGCAGTAATTGCCTACAACCGCTTTGCTGCAACCAGCGAAACGTTGATCAGCCGTTACTACACCTTCGCCGATGAATTCCAGGCGATCCTGCACCGTAAAGTGCACACCAGCGAAGAATAAGCAGGTAATTCCCAATGGCTTTAATCGCTCGAGCTCGCAAAAAGCGCAAGCCGGTCGCCGAGATGAACGTAGTGCCCTACATCGACGTGATGCTGGTGCTGCTGGTGATCTTCATGGTGACCGCGCCGATGCTCAACCAGGGCGTGAAGGTTGATCTGCCCAAGGTTTCCAGTGAAGCCTTGCCGCAAGACAACAACACTCAGGTCCTGACCATTTCGATCAAGGCTGACAAGACCTATTACTGGAACCTTGGCAGCGAAGTCGACACTCAGAAGCAGCAGGACAAGGCCCTGACCCTGCCGGCGATGACCGACGCGGTGACCAAGATCATTCGCTCCGGCAACGAAGGCGGCAAGCACACCCAGGTGTTCATCCGCGGCGACAAGTCGGTCGACTACGGCTCCGTCATGGGCGCTATGGGCGGGCTGCAGAAGGCCGGCGTCGGTAACGTTGGCTTGATTACCGAGGCGCCCTGATGCACCAACAGCGAGAGCCGTCCGCCTCGGAAAGCTTCTTCTGGCCTAGCGTCTGGGCAATTGCCCTGCACGTCCTGGTATTTGGCATGCTGTTCGTCAGCTTTGCCATGACCCCGGACCTGCCGCCAGCCAAGCCGATCGTGCAGGCGACCCTGTATCAGCTGAAATCGAAAAGCCAGGCCACTACCCAGACCAATCAGAAGATTGCGGGTGAGGCCCAGAAGTCGGCTGCGCGCCAGACTGAAGTCGAACAGATGGAACAGAAGAAGGTCGAGCAGGAAGCGGTGAAGGCTGCTGCGGAACAAAAGAAAGAAGAGGCGGCTCAAAAGGCCGAGGAATCGAAAAAGGCTGACGAAGCCAAGAAGGCCGACGAGGCGAAAAAGGCTGATGAAGCCAAGAAAGCCGAGAAAGCTGCCGAAGCTAAAAAAGCTGAAGAGAAACAATTGGCTGATATAGCCAAGAAGAAATCTGAAGAAGAAGCCAAAAAGGCTGCCGAAGAAGAGGCCAAGAAAAAGGCCGCTGAAGACGCCAAGAAAAAGATAGTCGAAGACGCGAAGAAGAAAGCCGCCGAAGACGCCAAGAAAAAAGCTGAAGCAGACGAGGCGAAGAAAAAAATCGCCGACGACGCGAAGAAGAAAGCTGCCGCCGATGCCACCAAGAAAAAGGCCCAGGAAGCAGCGCGTAAATCCGCCGAAGAGAAAAAGGCCCAGGCCTTGGCAGATTTGCTCTCCGACACGCCGCAGCGTCAGCAAGCCTTGGCCGATGAGCGTGGTGATGAAGTCGCGGGCAGTTTCGACGACCTGATTCGGGCACGGGCAGCAGAAGGCTGGACACGTCCACCTTCGGCGCGCAAAGGCATGACAGTAGTGCTGCAGATCGGCATGTTGCCGGACGGTACGGTGACTTCGGTCAGCGTGGCCAAGTCCAGTGGTGACGGTTCGTTCGACAGTTCGGCGGTTGCCGCGGTCAAGAATATTGGCCGGTTGACCGAGATGCAGGGAATGAAACCAAGTGACTTCGCTCCCTATCGTTCATTCAAGATGACATTCACACCTGAGGATCTAGCCTTGTGAGAAACCTTCTTCGAGGAATGCTTGTCGTTATTTGCTGTATGGCAGGGATAGCGGCGGCGGATGAAAAGAACATCCTGGTCACCAGCGGTAGCGATCGGGCCACCCCGATCGCGGTAGTGCCGTTTGGCTGGCAGGGCGGCAGCGTGCTGCCGGACGACATGGCCCAGATCGTCAGCGACGACCTGCGCAACTCCGGTTACTACGCTCCGATTCCGAAAGGCAACATGATCAGCCAGCCGACCCAGGCCAGCGAAGTCATCTTCCGTGATTGGAAAGCCGTGGGCGCCCAGTACCTGATGGTCGGCAGCATCACGCCGGCTGGCGGTCGCCTGCAGATCCAGTACACGTTGTTCAACGTGGCCACCGAGCAGCAGGTCTTGACCGGCAGCGTATCGGGCACCGCCGAACAACTGCGCGACATGGCCCACTACATCTCGGACCAGTCGTTTGAAAAGCTCACCGGCATCAAGGGTGCGTTCTCGACGCGTCTGCTTTATGTAACGGCTGAGCGTTTCTCGGTAGACAACACCCGCTACACCCTGCAGCGCTCGGACTATGACGGTGCACGCGCCGTCACCTTGCTGCAATCGCGTGAGCCAATCCTGTCGCCGCGCTTTGCGCCGGACGGCAAGCGTATCGCCTACGTGTCTTTCGAACAGAAGCGTCCGCGTATCTTCGTCCAGCACATCGATACTGGCCGTCGTGAGCAGATCACCAACTTCGAAGGCCTCAACGGTGCACCGGCCTGGTCGCCGGATGGTTCGCGCCTGGCGTTCGTGCTGTCCAAGGACGGCAACCCGGACATCTACGTGATGAACATGGCTTCGCGCCAGATCAGCCGTGTGACCAGCGGCCCTGGCATCAACACCGAACCGTTCTGGGGTAAGGATGGTTCGACCATCTACTTCACCTCCGATCGCGGCGGCAAGCCACAAATCTACAAAACGAGCGTTGGCGGTGGGGGGGCGGAACGCGTGACCTTTATCGGTAACTACAACGCCAATCCTAAGCTTTCGGCTGATGAAAAGACGTTGGTGATGATTCACCGTCAGGATGGGTT
Organism: Pseudomonas sp. SH10-3B; assembly: GCF_019891415.1. NCBI lineage: Bacteria > Pseudomonadati > Pseudomonadota > Gammaproteobacteria > Pseudomonadales > Pseudomonadaceae > Pseudomonas > Pseudomonas sp. SH10-3B. Next base: position 41,994 of record NZ_JAFLXD010000032.1, read on the forward strand.
CACTAATTTCCGGGTTGCGGCCCAGGATTTGCAGCGTGGAACCGTAAAAATCCTCACAGATACCAACCTTGATGAGTCAGCCACTGTTGCGCCCAACGGCACCATGGTAATCTACGCCACCCGCCAGCAGGGCCGGGGAGTCTTGATGCTCGTGTCCATTAATGGACGCGTAAGGCTCCCGCTTCCTACCGCACAAGGCGAAGTCAGAGAACCGTCCTGGTCCCCTTACCTGAACTGACGCGGCGCTACAAAAAGAAGTACTTAACACACTGGGGTTCATTAGGAGTTTCACGATGGAAATGCTGAAGTTTGGTAAGTTTGCTGCTCTGGCTCTGGCTCTGTCCGTAGCCGTTGGTTGCTCGTCTAAAGGCGGCGACAATGCCGGTGAAGGCGCAGCTGTTGATCCAAACGCTGGTTACGGCGCTAACACTGGTGCAGTTGACGGCTCCCTGAGCGAAGAAGCTGCTCTGCGCGCTATCACCACTTTCTACTTCGAATACGACAGTTCGGACCTGAAGCCAGAAGCCATGCGCGCTCTGGACGTTCACGCGAAGGACCTGAAAGCTAACGGCGCTCGCGTTGTTCTGGAAGGTAACACCGACGAACGTGGTACTCGTGAGTACAACATGGCACTGGGCGAGCGTCGTGCGAAAGCCGTTCAGCGCTACCTGGTACTGCAAGGTGTTGCTCCAGGCCAACTGGAACTGGTTTCCTACGGTAAAGAGCGTCCAGTTGCTACTGGCCACGACGAGCAGTCCTGGGCTCAAAACCGTCGCGTCGAACTGCGTAAGTAATTCGTCATGCGAACGTGCCGTCGTGCTCTAACTGTATTGGCTCTCAGCTTCGCCCCGCTTGCGGTGTGGGCTGCGGTTCCTGTGGAAGATAGCAACTCTGGCTATAACAATAGCGGGAGCAGCTATCCGCCAGCGGGTTATGGCACGAACGGCGCCTATGCTGGGGGGGCGGCTACGTCTGCCCCCTCGGCACAGGGCGAACTGTTCAACCAGCTGCAACGCATGCAGGATCAATTGGCGCAGCAACAAGGCACCATTGAAGTTCTGCAAAATGAGGTGCGTCAGCTGAAGCAAGAAGGCCTGGAGCGTTACCAGGATCTTGATCGACGTATAGGAGCCGGTGTCACACCTGCCGCTACTCCTGATAATTCTTCCGCCGGTGGCGCGCCCAGTGCCGCTATCGGTGGTGCCGCTGCCGGTGCTGCAGCAGGGGGCGCGGCTGCCAGCCAAGCCCCTGCCGCCAGCACTGAACCGGGTGATCCTGCGAAGGAAAAGCTGTATTACGATGCAGCCTTCGACCTGATCAAGGCCAAGGATTTCGATAAGGCCAGCAAGGCCTTTACCGCATTCCTGGGCCGCTACCCAAACAGCCAGTATGCGGGCAACGCCCAGTATTGGTTGGGCGAGGTGAATCTGGCAAAGGGTGATTTGCAGGGGGCGGGCCAGGCATTTGCCAAGGTCAGTCAGCTGTACCCCAAGCACGCCAAGGTGCCCGATTCGCTGTATAAACTCGCTGACGTAGAACGCCGCCTGGGTCATACCGACAAGGTCAAAGGCATTCTGCAGCAGGTCGTAGCCCAATATCCGGGTACTTCCGCAGCACAGTTGGCTCAACGGGATCTGCAACGCTTGTAAGCGATACTGCCCGTTTAGAAGAAACCCGCGCCTGGCGCGGGTTTTTTCGTTAGAATCCACGCCCTTTTATGACACACGCTTCCTGGGGCCTGCGCGTTGGCGGGGTTCCTTGAAGTGCCTGACGGAGGCGGACAGCCTGTTTAGCTGTTACGCCCGTGGCGACTATGCAAGACACATTACGCATCACCGAAGTTTTTTACTCGTTACAGGGTGAAACGCGAACCGCTGGCCTGCCCACAGTTTTTGTGCGCCTGACCGGTTGCCCTTTGCGTTGCCAATACTGTGACAGCGCCTACGCCTTCAGTGGCGGCACCGTGCGCACCCTCGAAGACATCCTGGAGCAAGTTGCCAGCTACCGGCCGCGCTACGTTTGTGTGACGGGGGGCGAGCCCCTGGCCCAGCCCAATGCCATTCCCTTGCTCAAGCAGCTGTGTGACGCCGGTTACGAGGTGTCCCTGGAAACCAGCGGCGCCCTGGATATTTCCGCAGTAGACCCGCGTGTGAGCCGAGTGGTTGACCTCAAGACCCCAGGCTCCAAGGAAGCGCACCGCAACCGCTATGAGAACATCGAACTGCTGACGCCTAACGATCAGGTCAAGTTCGTGATTTGTTCCCGTGAAGACTACGACTGGGCCAACTCCAAGCTGATCCAGTACGGCCTCGACCGCCGTGCCGGTGAGGTGTTGTTTTCTCCCAGTCACCACGACCTGAACGCGCGCGATCTGGCCGACTGGGTGGTTGCCGATAACCTGCCCGTACGCCTGCAATTGCAGTTGCATAAGTACCTGTGGAACGACGAACCGGGGCGCTGACATGGCTGATCAAAAGCGCGCGGTCATCCTGCTGTCAGGTGGCCTCGATTCCGCAACGCTAGTGGCCATGGTTCGCGCCGAAGGTTACAGCTGTTACACCATGAGCTTCGACTACGGCCAGCGCCACCGCGCCGAGCTGGAGGCTGCCGTCCGTGTTGCCCAGGACCTTGGAGTGGTCGAGCACAAGGTGATCGGCCTGAACCTCGACGGCATTGGAGGCTCGGCCCTGACCGATAGCACCATCGACGTCCCAGAGAGCCCCACCCAAGGCATCCCGGTCACTTACGTACCTGCACGCAACACGGTCTTCCTGTCCCTGGCCCTGGGCTGGGCAGAAGTGCTGAATGCCCGCGACATTTTCATCGGCGTTAATGCCCTTGATTACAACGGCTACCCGGACTGCCGCCCGGCGTTCGTCGAAGCGTTCGAGCGCATGGCCAATTTGGCGACCAAGGCGGGGGTAGAAGGGCAGGGTTTTCGCATTCGGGCGCCGCTGCAAAACATGAGCAAGGCCGCTATCGTGAAGGCTGGCGTAGGACTTGGTGTCGATTACTCGCTGACAGTTTCCTGCTATCAGGCAGACAATGACGGCCGTGCCTGTGGGAAATGCGACAGCTGCCGGCTGCGTGCAGAGGGCTTCCAAATGGCCGGAATTACGGACCCCACGCGTTATTTCTGATTTATTTCAAATAAGGTGTTGAATAATCCTTAGAAATCAGTATTATACGCGCCACCACACAGCGGGTCGTTAGCTCAGTTGGTAGAGCAGTTGGCTTTTAACCAATTGGTCGTAGGTTCGAATCCCACACGACCCACCATTTTTGGCGGTTTAGAAAATCCGGAAGGCCCACGCAAGTGAGGATTTCCGGGTTTTTTTTTGCCTGTGATTTGGGGCTTACCTACCGGTGCGCAATGCACCCAGCTATACCAGCATTTGGCAAACCTCCCTGTTGACTCTCCCGTTACGGGCACACCCTATCCTGGCCGCTCAACTTTTCAGGATGAAGTGATGATGAGTAAGCGAGTACTGGTGATTCTGGGGCACCCCTCAACCGACAGTTTCTGTGGGGCATTGACCGACACCTATGTGAAGGCGGCCACAGATGCCGGGCACGATGTGCGTCTGTTACGCCTGGATGCACTGCGGTTTGATCCAGTGCTGCACGATGGCTACAAACAGGTTCAGTTGCTGGAGCCCGATCTGCTCAAGGCGCAGGCCGATATCACATGGGCTGAGCACCTGGCGTTTGTCTATCCCATCTGGTGGGGTGGAATTCCGGCCTTGATGAAAGGCTTTTTAGATCGGATATTCCTTCCCGGTTTTGCCTTCAAGTACCGCGAAGGCAAAGCCTTTCCCGACAAGCTTTTGAAGGGGCGCACGGCTCACCTGCTGGTCACGATGGATACCCCGCCGTGGTACTTCAAGTGGGTCTACCGCATGCCGGGCCTGCACCAGATGCGCAAGACCACCCTGGAGTTCTGCGGCATCAAACCGTTGAAGACCCTCACCTTCGGGCCGATCCTCGGTTCCGGCGCCTCACAGCGCGAAGCGTGGCTCAAGCAAGCCCAGGCTATCGCGGGCCGCTGACACCGCCGTTGCACAGCATCGCCTCGCAACAGGCGATGCCGGCTTCATCCCTGCCAATACACTGCCTTTTGACACCTTCGGGTTTCCGACCCCGTAGACATGTGTGAAGATGCGGCGCGCCAAAGTACGCGCCTCTTCTTGTGCCATAAAAAAGGACTTTTCATGTATATCGGCAAAGCCGCCCAGCTATCGGGCACGACAGTCAAGACGATCCGCCACTATGAAGACATTGGTTTACTGCCGCCGCCCGTGCGCGAAGGGAAGTACCGGGTCTATAGCCAGCAAAGCGTTGAGCTGCTGACGTTCATCAAATGCGCTCAGCAACTGGGTTTCAAACTCAAGGAAATGCAGGCGATCCTTCAGGATCACCGGGGCCAGGAGCTGCCGTGGGATTTGGCCAACCAGGCCATTGCGGATAAAAAGCTGGAACTGAAAACCCAGATCGAAGGCTTGCAAAATATCTACGACGGCCTGGAGCAGTTCGAAAGCAGCCTCAAGGACGCCCAGTACCAATGCCAGTTTGAACATCTTTCCAAAACGGCCTGAACGAACTTGCTGCGTGACCTCATGAAGCGGTGTGCGCTGTTCGGAAACGCCGGCAACCAGTGGTTACTTAATGGCTATGGCCGGCGTCGCCCGTTTCAGCCTCTAGCTCAAGGCGGCCTCGCGTTCTGGGTGTTCGCGTTCATCAGCCCGTTGCTCGGGCACAATGGCCGCAAAGAACCACGGAGATATCAAGGTTACTAGCAAGATGGTCATGACGCCGCTGGAGAAGAGCGCCAGCGCTACCAGTGTTCCCAAGTCAATGACCGGCTTGTAGGCGGAAAACAGCAGGGCAAGGAAGCCCACGGAGAAAATCACCACGTTGACCACTGTCGAACGTCCGACACTGTGCATCGCCGTCAGAATCGCCTCGTCCACGTGGATACCTTGCTGAACCAGCAGCTTGATGCGCGATAGCAGGTGCACCGCGTAATCCACCACGCCCACCACCAGGAACGTCACCAGCGTCGTGCCGATATTCAGCTCGATGCCCAACAGGTACATAAAGCCATACACCGTCACCGACGTGGTCAGCAGCGTCAGCATGCCCAGAATGCCCAGGCGGACGGACTTCAGCCAGAACATCATCATCAGCGTGACCACCAGCAGTGCGAGCGAGAAGCTCAGTACCTGGCCCTGGGTGATCTCGGCCAATATGCCGGTCCATATTTTTGGCGTACCGGCATGGGTAACCTGCAGGTTGGCCGGCTTGTTTACCAGCAGCCAGGCGTCCAGGCGATCGAGCATGGCCTTGTAGTCGCTGGCCACCGACGAGGTCATGGTGTAGAGCGTCAACGCCTTGGAATAGTCCGCGTTGAGCACGTTCTGCAAATCGGAGCCACCGCCGTTCTCGAACATCATGATGTGTTGCTCGATCAGCGCGTTACCGTCGACCTCAAAGGTTTCCACCTGCCCCCCATCGTTGAGGGATGTCACTTGCTCCAGGGCCTGTGGTACCCGCAGGTAATCGGGGTTCATATCATTGAGCACAAGGTTCATGCGCTTGACGTAAGCCGCCACCGAATAGGTGTAGCTGACGTTGGGCTGGGACTTGAGAAAATGATCGAGTTTGTCGAGGAACTGCACCGTCTCAGTGGTCAACGCGCCACGCGGGGTCTTGGTATCGAACGCAATCCAGCCGGGGGAAGTGCCCGCGATCCGGGAGCGGTTGATGAACTCATCGGACACGCGCACCGGGCTGTCTTTCTTGAAGTAGGCGATGCCCGAGTCTTCGATATCGACCATGAAGGTAAACACCGTCATCAGCGCCAACAACGGCAAGCTGACCAGCAGCACCGGCTTGCGCCAGCGGATCAGGCGGGCACAAAAAGCCACCAGGTAGCGCGAGATAATCGACTCTTTGTGCACGGTTTTACGCGGCGGCTGATCTTTGCCCCAGATGGAAATCCACGCCGGAATCAACAGCAGCGAGATGATCAACGCGGCCGTCAGCCCGATGGACATGAACACGCCGAAGTTTCGGATGCTGACGATGTTGTTGGTGGTGGAGATCATAAAGGTGGCGATGGTGGTCACGGTGGTCAGCACCACCGGAACCACCATGCGGCGCATGGTCTCGCGGTTGGCCTCGCGGTACGTCTTGCCGGCATTGAGTTGCTCATAGTACTCAGCCATCACATGTATCGCGTCGGCGCAGCAGATGGTGAACAAAAATACCGGCAGCACACTCGTGAGCAGGTCGATGGGCACTTTTAACAACGCCATCAGCCCCAGCGTCCAGATGGTGCAGAAGAGGATATTGAACAGCGGCAGGAACACACCCAGCGGCTTGCGAAAGAAAAACACCAGCATGGAGGTCACGAGCAGGAACACGATAGGAAACAGCAGCGCCAGGTCGTGATCGATGATCTCTTGTTGGGCGGCGATGAAAATCGGCGTCCCGGCAATAAACACTTCATCGGTGAACTGCGGGTGTTTGCTTTGATAGTCAGCGACGATCTGGCGAACCTGCTGGTAAGCCCGTAGTTGTGCCTGGGCGTCGTCTTGCTTGGTGCCCAGTTCGGCCACCACCACCGCGACTTTTTTGTCCGGGGAAACCACCCCGCCGACCATTTGCTCGTTGCCCATGATCTGCGCTTCGACCACCTGCGGGTTCATGTCCAGGCCGTGCAGGGTCTTGTGAATCCACAGCTCGCCATCCGCACTCAGGCTGATGTTTTCCAGGTCGGCCATCGAGGCCATTTCCTGGATCGGGTTAATCCGTTCCGCCAGGAAGGTCAGAAACTGTTGGTCGCGCTCTGCCCAGCCCTGGCTGTGGGCGTGATCGCGCAGGGCCTTGGCTTGGGCATAATCGTTTTGGTTAAACCCGCCGGCGAGGATATCGCTGGCCAACAGTTGGGTGCGGCTGTCGTCTTCGTGCTGGCCGACAACACGGCGCAACTCGACTTCATCATCGGCATTGGCCAGCATCAGCCGGCGAAGGGCCTGGGAGATTTCGAACTGCGCGTTCAGCGACTGCGTGTTAAACACGCTGTGCGCATTGCTCTGGGCCACCATGACCGAGTCATAGGTGCCGGTGAACTCGTGTTGCAGGTCGATAATGGTTTTGCGCGCTGGGTGGCTTTCCTTGAGCAAGTAGGGGTTGGTGTCCGACATCAGCGAGCCGAGGGTATAGGTGAAGTAGGCCGTGATCGCCACCAGCACAAATACAATCGCGCGCGCATAGCGCTCAACGAAGTTCAGGTATCGTTCCATAGTTCAATCGGTTCCACGAAAGGCAGGCGCAGTATTCAGCGGGCGGATACGGCAAATTCAGGCAGGTCGCCGGTTTTCAGGCCGCGTTTGATCGCGGTCTGGTTGAACAGCCAGTCGTCCAGTTCGACGTTGTACTGCAACTGGTTGAACCGCAGTTGCGAGCGCGTGCCGGCGATGAAGTCTTCGGTTTCGCTGAGGGTGATGCTGTCGATTTGATCGACTGTCTCGACTTTCAGCGTACGCATCTGCTTGAACATCACGCCTTTGACGTCGAAGAAATCCTGGCGCATGACCAGGTTGTTCTGCTTGTCGATCCAGACCTTGAGCTGGTTGTAGCCGGTCTTGGCAAGAATCTGCGCAGACACCGGCGTGCGTTCGATGACGTAGCACTCGCGCCCGCCCATGGTCTCTTCGCCCACCAGTGTCTGGCGATAGTCTTCGGCGCGGATCTTGTCCAGATCCGCGTACGAGTAATCGCTGCCCATAAACGCGCCACGCTTGTCGGTGGTCGAGATCCGACGGGTCTGTCGGCTGACCGGCAGGTACATCCACTGGCTGTCCTCGGCATTCAGCGCTTCGTGGGGGTTTTCGATGTGGAAGGCGACGTTGCGCACATCGTTGGGCGCCGAGAAGTACATGGTGAACTTGTCACTGTCCGGGTAATCCTTTTGCAGGTAGCTGAACTCCCGCACCCGGCTATTGCCTTGCTTGTCGAGCAGGATCAACGACACCTGCGACATGAAACTCTTGCCGTCATTGCGGTCACGGGCCTGACGAATGATGTCGTCGGCGTTCGGGGTGGCCAATGCCCCCATGCTGGTCAGCATCAGGAGACTGGCGGTCAAGACCTTGAGGGGCGGCAACATAGAATTTCCTTTTCTTGAAGAGGTTTTTATTGAGATCAGTTCGGGGCTCAGAACAGGTAGCCGGCAGACACGCGCAGTTGATCGCGTTGGCGGTACTGGCCAAAAGTGCGGTCCTCCTTGCCAAAAAACACATCCACCTCCAGGCCCAGCTTCAGCCAGTCCACCGGGGTGTAGGTGAAGATGCCTTGCAGCAAGGCGTCGTCTTTGGCCGGTGGTGACATGGCCAATACCAGGCGCGACTTGAGCCGGTCACGCAGGTGGTTGCCCTCGGCGGACAGGGTGAACAGCGGCTGGCGTTTGTCCTGCACCATGCCCATTTGCCAGTCCAGTAACTGCTGCTCCTGCCATTGCACAGAGATCAGCCAGTTGCGCAGCAGGTAGTCGACCCCCAGCAATGACTTGATCATCGGGCTCTGGCTGCTGCCGTGGGTGCGGTAGGGGTTGGTGACGTGCCAGCGATCGAAGTAGGCCACCTCGCTGCGCACCACGAAGCTGTGGCCGGCATCAATCGCCAGGCCTGCGCCGCCCATGCTGTAACGCGGGAACTGACGTTCCAGGAGGACGCGCTGATCGTCGGCGATGCCCTCGACCGCATACACCGGGTCCTGCTGGCGGGCGTTGAGGGCCACAAAGCTGGCGTCCACCGAGCCGATCCTGCCGTTGGCGCTCATGCCATAGGAAAACCCCTTCTGCCCGCGGTAGTCCGGCTTCGAACCGACCACGAACAGGTCCGGGTCCGGGACTGCGAACAACGGCGCGTCGAACTCGCTGCCCTGGGCCGGCGCCTGGTTTTTCAGGAAGTCGGTGATCCATAGGGCTTCCACTTCCCACTCGCCCACGGGCTGGGTCAGGCGCACCATCGGCACGGCGATGCGGCTGTCTTCAAGCAAGGCCGTCACCCCTTCGCGATAGTCGATGGGGTTGATCTGGTCCAGCACCCGCAACTCGTCGGCGCGACCCCAGACCACTTGCTGCCAACCTACGGTAACTTCACCGTCACCCAGGTACTGGCCCCAGTACAGGTGCCGCCAGTCGGCACTGAAGCGGTAGTCATCCCGTGCCTCCTGGCTGTAAGGGTTGTGCCCGTCATAGCGCGCGTCGTAGCGCACCCGGCCCTTGGCCTTGTAGTAGCCGCTGTCCCAGTTGTCTTCCAGGTTGGCCTTGAAATACACCGCCTTCTGGGTGACAGGATCGTCGCCGTGCAGGCGCAAGGCACTGGCCAGTCCTACTTCCGCATCGGCATGGGCCGGCAACAGGTCTGCGCCGGCCAATTGCGGCGCCAGCGAGACCAGGCCGAGCAACAGGCTGCGCGTGAACAATGCTGTGTTCATGGCTACATCCCCAACCCGGCGCCGCCATCGATCATCAGGCTCTGGGCCGTGACCCCGGAGGCCTCAGGGCTGACCAGGTAACGCACCATGGCGGCGACTTCGTCGGCCTGGATAAACCGGCGCAAGGGCAGTTTTTTCTTGGCATTGCGCAGGATCTGCTCCTGGCTGATCCCGGCAATACTGGCTTGCGTCGCCAGCTCGCCTTGCAGCATCGGCGTATCGATCCAGGCTGGCAGAATCGCATTCACGGTAATCCGGCGCGGCGCCAGGTCCAGTGCCAGTGCCTTGGTCATGCCGATAATGCCGTGCTTGGAGGCGCAGTAAGCGGTGTTGCGGACCTTGCCGATGCGGCCAAGGATCGACGACAAGTTGATGATGCGTCCGCGATCCGCCAGCAGTGGCAGGCACAGCGAGGTGACATAAAAGGTGCCGTTCAGATTGACGGAAATCACCTTGTGCCAGTTGTCCAGGTCCTCCGGTTCATTCTCGTTGCAGACCCCGGCGCTGTTGACCAGTACATCGATAAAGCCGAGGCGCGCCGACAGGTCGTTGAACAAGCCCTGCACGCTGGCAAGGTCGGCGATATCGACGCCATGGGTCTCGATGCTCGCGGCAAAGGTTGCGGCGCCTACCCAGTCCCGCAGCGATGCCACGTCACGGTCCACCAGGATCAGGCGATGGGCCGGGTCGTTGGCAAAATGTTCCGCCACTGCCCGGCCGATGCCGTTGGCGGCACCGGTAATCAAAAACGTTCTGGGTGTATTCATGGCATTTTCAGCCCGCCATTGACCGACAGTACTTCGCCGGTCACATAGGTCGCGCGCTCGGCGAGGTACAGCACGGCCTCGGCAATGTCCCCCGGCACGGCAAAACGCTTGATCAACAGTCGCGACTGCACTTCCTGCTCGTGGGTTTCCAGCAAGGCGGCGGTCATGTCGGTGCTGACGATGCCCGGTGCGACCGCGTTGACGCGGATATTGCGCGGTGCCAGCTCGACCGCCAGGGCGCGTGTCAGTGCTTCCACACCGCCCTTGGCGGCGGCGTAGCTGCTTTGCCCTTTGCCTGGCTTTTGCGCAGCCACTGAACTGAGGTTGATGATGCAGCCTTGACGCTGACGCATCATGCCGGGCACCACCTGTTGGCAGCAGAGCAGGGTGCCGATCAGGTTGGTCTGGATCACCTCGCAGATTGCCTCGGTGGAGAGCGTCGCCAACAACCCATCGCGCGTGATGCCGGCGTTATTGACCAGCAGGTCGATGCGCTCGAAGCGCTGTTCAACCTGTTCGAAAAACACCTTGATGCTGTGGGCGTCACTGATGTCGCACTGCGCCGTGAAGCACTCGCCGCCGAGTTTTTCGACTTCATCACGCACCGCCAGGGCCGCCGCTTCGTCACGCACGTAGTTGAACGCGACCTGGTAGCCGGCCTCGACCAGTGCCAGGACGACCGCTTTGCCGATGCCGCGACTGCCTCCGGTGACTACCGCTGTTTTAGGGGTCATGGCCGTTCCTTAGAGTGAGTTGTGGGTCTTGAACTGCGCCAGGCCAAAGCCATGGATCGCCGCCAAGGCACGAATCTGCTGCACTTGCTCGCGGCTGATGTCGCCGTAGGAGTAATGCTGGGTGATCCCCGCCAGGCCCATCAGCACCGACTCGGCCATGCAGGCATACAACTGGCCCTGTTTCAGATAGGCCCGCACATTCGGCGCCAACCCATCGTTGAACGGCGTCTGGACGATGCCGCCGTGCATGTACAGCACGTCGCTGCGCTGGGTGTTAATCGCCTGGTCAACGTTCAACGGCACGGCGATGTCACAGATCACGCTGTGTTCGGCAAAGTGCCCGGCGTCGAGAAACGGCTGCGCCGCGTTTGCCGCACACAGGACGATGCGCGCCTGCTTGAGGGCTTGCAGGTCATCGGTGACGGTAATGAATGCGTTGGCGCCAAGGCGTTCCTGCACCAGGCGCGAGACCTGCAACCCCAGCTGTGTGCTGTTGCCGTATTCGCGCAGCAGTGCGCGGATGCCGTCGATTTTGAGCAGGCGCTGCGCCAGCAGATCCTCGGCGGCCGTGCCCTTGATAATCGAGCGGGCAGCGTCGGCGTAGATCAGTTGAGCGGTTTTTTCCAGGCGGCGTACCGAGCCATCGCGGCCGCTGCCAATCAGGATCAAGTGGTCGACCGTGGCGGACAGCAGCGACGCATAGGTAGACGCCACGTTACCGGCCGCGCCAACCACGGCGGCCGTCTGCGCATGCAGCTCCAGCCCCTGTTGCTTGCAGCCTTGCTCGATGGCCTCCAGGCCCATGCCGATGGTCAAGGCATTGCCGGAGGTCAGCGCCATGTCCGGGATTTTCAGGGCCTGGCAGTTGTTGGTCACGATGGAGGTATACATGCCCAGGCCCGCGACGCGGTAGCCATCGGCGCGAGCATCCAGGATGCGATTGCCGACCTCCTTGCGGATCACCTCAAGGTCGCCGCTGATGATGTAGTCCGCCATGGCGTTGGAGTCCATGCACAGCGGGTACAACGTGAACTCTACGGCCATGCCCAATTTCGAGCGGATCACTACCGGGCCCACGGGGGCCGCCCGGCGTTCCGGTGCAGTGCGTTGCATGAACACACGTTTTTGCTCGGTGCTCAGTTGGCCCAGCGAAGGGTCGACATCACCTAGGATGTCGGCATCGATCAAATGATTGATAAAGGCCACGCGGGCGACGATGGGGGTGTCTTCTGGGGCATTGGCATGGGCGGTGACCTGGAAGCCGGTGTCGCGGGGCGCCACAGCCGGGATCAAGTCATGACAAATGGTGGCGGCCAGCGGGAATGCATCGCCGCGTTGCAACAGGTCGCAGACCTTCTGCAAGGCTTTGATCAGCGCGTCAATCTCGGCGAAGCTGATGCAGGCGGGTGGCTCCAGGCGGATCACATTGGAGTTGCTGCCCGACGGCGCCACGCGCAGGGCTTCGAATTGCAGCAGGTAGCCGGCAACCAGGTAGCCCAAGGCATCGTTGTACTGGGCCGAAGCCTGTACCAGCGAGCTGTTGGCGCTCTGGTCGTGCAGTTCGAAGCCGAGCAGCAGGCCGCGACCTCGCACGTCGGCGATCACCCCGGGGTAGGCCGCCTTCAGCTCAAGCAGTGAGGCCTTGAGGTATTCGCCCTTGGTGTGTACGTCCTTGAGCATCGCATGATCATCGGCGAACAGACGATTGAGCGCCGCCAGGGCGATATGGCAGGAGGCGTCGTCTTCGGCGAAGGTCGAGCTGTGGATATAGCTGAAGTCTTTCTCATAGTGACTGCTGCGAATCACGGTGGCCGCAATCTTCATTAAGCCACCGCCCAGTGCCTTGGACAGGCAGTAGTAGTCGCCTTGCAGATTGAAATGGCTGCTGGCCAGGAAGGTCCCGGTACGACCGAAGCCGGACTGCACCTCGTCGATGATCAGCGGGCACTGCTGCTCATTACACAGGCGGCGCAAGGCTTTATAAAAATCGGCCGCGAACTCGATGATGCCGCCTTCGCCCTGGATAGGCTCCATCAATACGGCGGTGATCGCGCTGAACGCATCGCGCTTGACCAGCAATTGATCACCGCACCATTGCACGGTCAGCCAATGGCGGGTGTGGCGCGCTGGCAGCTCCTGGAGTTGATGGGGTTGTTGGGGGTCAATGAACTCCACGTTCAAGCCGAAGCGCGCGAACGGCTGGCGATACTGTCGGCCATAGGTCAGTTGCACGGTGTTGACCAACTTGCCGTGAAAGCTGCCGCGTAACGCGACGAACACCGGCTCGACGTGCAACTCGGCGAGGTTGTGCTGACGCACTGCCTCAACCACCTGACGCACCGTGGCCGTGGTCAGGTGGGCAGGCAGCAGGCCCGCCGGCAAATCGAGGTCAGCCACATCCACTTCGCGGTAGGCGCGGTCGCTGGAGGTCAGTTGGGCCAGGGTAAAGTCCAGTTCGTCGAACTGGCGTTGCAGGTTTTTCTGGCGGCGGAACTCGGCGTGCTTGACGGCAATTTCCACCGCTTCGGCACCGCTGTTGGAAAAGGTCGAGATGTACGCTTCGTTGTTCTTCAACTCACGGTTGAAGGCTTCGCTCAACGCGCGCCCCAGAGTACCGGCCGTAGCGCGGATCGACATCTGGGCGTTAAAGGGCACGTCGTTGCGCAGCAGTGTGCAGAGCTGGTCGACGAACTGCGGGTCGTTGTGACCAAACAAGGCGGCGCCGTAGCCGCCGAGAAAATCGGTGACAGTCACCTCGTCACCCTGGCGGTTGTGGTAGAACAATTTGCTGCCCAGTGCCCGCTTGAACTCACACTCAAGCCCCAGGGCCTGAAGCAGGTCGACAAACTTTGGGCGAACAAAATCACGGTAATCCATCACAGCCATGTCCTTTAAAAGAGGAGGGGGTGTACACACACGTCAGGCGTTGTTGGCCTGTTCGCTGTACTTCAATTGGTAGCAAGCGCTGAAACCGTTGTCGTCGCGGTTGAGCACCAGGCCATCGTCGAGCCGCGTCGAGCAGGGAGCCCCCATCACAAACGGCAACTGCGCGGCCACGGGTTGGCTTAATCCGGCAATCGGTGGCACACGCTGGGCGAGCAGGGCACAGCGGGCCAGGATCAGGTCCGCCAGGCTGGGAGCCGCACTCAGCAGGCCGGTCAGCGGCACGCCACTGGTGATGTGGGCGGCGCCGGTTCGGGCCAGCGTGAGGCTCAACTGTCGGTCTTGATCGGGCGTGCCGGTACCGCTGCACACCAGCACGTCGGCTTGCTGGTCTGGCAGGTTCAAGTGCTCGATCGCGACATCGGCGGTCATTGTCTGCAGGCAGACCTTGGGTCCATCCCCCAGATCCTCGCGACGGCGCAGGACCAGGGCCGCCGCGCCTTCGCCAGCGATACCGCCGGTGCCTTGCGCATCGAAAGCGCGCAGGGTATCCGAGCCGTCGGCGCTGATCGTGCCGGCCTGCACCAGGGCGCTGAGTGCCAGCGCATCGAGTTCGCTGCCTGCACCGACGATGATCGCCACGTCAATTCGTCCGCTCTGCAAGGCGGCGCACGCTTCACGCAAGGCCGCCAGGTTGCCGGAGACCCCCTGCATGTAGGCGTTGCATTCACACTCCAGCTTGAGCGCCAGGCTGACCACGCCCAGCAGGATATTGCTCAGGCCCTTGAGCACCAGGAACGGGTCCTGCGCGCGCTCGTGCAAGATACGCCGGGCCAGGTGCTGCATATCTGCACCTTCGCCCTGGCGGCATTCGTGGAGCAACTCGCCGTAGGACGCCAGTGAAGGGTGGGTATAGCCACCCTGGCAGCAATAGAGGCCATAGGTCAGGGCGTCGGCCCCCGGCGTCAGTTGGGCTTCGGCCAGTGCCTGTCGAACGGCGCTGACGCCCCAGATGACGGCAGGCGTGCAGTAACGCTGCAGATTTTGGGCGAGGTCCTGGCGACTGCGCTGGTGATCGTCATAGTGAATCTGCCCGAAGGCCGTGACCCGTTCACTGTGAAACAGCAAAGAGCGCAATGGCTTGATCCCGCTGCGCGACTCACAGGCCGCCGACCAGAAGGCGTCCACGCCCCAGCCGCTGGCCAGGACACAGCCGCTGCCGGCAATGGCGATGGATGTCGGTACGCCGCTCATTGCGCGTGCTCCTGGTATTTGCCCAGCACCAGGCAGGTATTGAGCCCACCGAAGCCGAATGAATTGCTGAGTGCCACATCGACCCGGCGGTTGACGGTCTGATGCGCGCAGTAGTCCAGGTCACAGTCGTCGGCGGCACTGTGCAGGTTGAGGGTCGGGGTAATCCTGTCCTGTTGGCAGGCCAGTGCGGTGATGATGAACTCGGGGGCGCCGGCGGCCGCGATCAAGTGGCCGAATTGGGATTTGTTGGCGCTGATCGCCAGCCGTCGATAGTGCTCGCCCTGGGCGAACACCGACTTGATCGCCAGGGTTTCGGCGGCATCGTTGAGCGGGGTGGACGTGCCGTGGGCGTTGATCAGGTCCACCTGTTGCGGGCGGATGCCGGCGTCGTGCAAGGCTGTCTGCATTGCGAGGGCGGCGCCTCGCCCTTGCGGGTCGGGCGCGGTGACCTTGTAGCCGTCCAGGCTGCTGCCAAAACCCAGCACTTCGGCATAGGGCACGGCGCCACGGGCAAGTGCCCGCTCCAGGGTTTCGAGCACCACAAAGCCTGCGCCCTCACCGGCAACCAGGCCGCTGCGATGGCGATCAAACGGGCGGCAAAGCCCGGTGCCCCAGCGTTGCTCGCTGCTCGCCGCGCCCAGTAGGTAAAGCGCGGTCATGGTGTCCAGGCTCAACACCGAATCGGCGCCGCCAGCGATAGCGACGTCGACTTCTCCCCGACGGATCATCTGGAATGCATTGCCGATGGCCTGGGATGCCCCGGCACAGGCGCTGCTGATGTTGATCACCGGGCCTTCGCAACCGATGTCGTCGGCGATCACCCGGGCCAGGCGGTCGTTGCTCTGGCACAACGAGTGGGCGGCACTGACCTGATCAGCCTTGGCCATCAAGTAGCGCCAGGCCGGGGAGGCATTCGGCTCATCGGCGACGGTCAGCAGCATGTCCTGGATCTTGTGCGCCGGTGCGCCGGAAGCACACAGCACGGCGGCATCCCGCAGTTGCGCGGGGCTCAGGCCGCTGTCGCTGATCGCTTGGCTGGCCGCCACCCAACCCAGCTGGCTGCGTTTTTCCAGGGGCGTCTGCCAGGCGGGATGGCCTTGGAGGTAGTCCGGCAGTTGGCGGGTGTCCACCGGCGCCGCATAGCGCACCGGGAAGGTGCCATCGGCCACGCCTTCGGGCTGCCAGGGGCGGATGCAGTGCTCACCGAGCAGCATCTGCGCCCACATGGTTTGCCATTCGAAACCGAAACCGGTCACGGCACCCAGGCCGGTGATCACAATCCTTGGTGCGCTCATGCCTGTTTCTCCATGGCTTCATTGGCCAGTAATACGGCGCCCCAATGGCCGGTACGGCTGTGGTTGAGCAGCAACGTGTAGCCATCGTGTTGATCGTGAAGGGCCAGGGCTATTTCAGTCAGCAAGGCGCTGGCCCCCAGGTTGCCGGTCATGTGTCGGCAGCTGTGGAGAATCGCCTGGGTGTCTGTGAGTAGAAGCGCGAGGGATGGGGTGTCAGGCGCGGCGACAATATGGGCTACGTCGCGCAAACCTAGTTTTTCTCGGCTCAAGGTCTGTTGGATAACCTTGCACGCCACGGCGTGGGAGCGTTCGGGCACAGCGCTGTAGCCACGGGCGAAGCCGGCGATGCGCAGGGCGCGCGTACCGTTTGCGGGAGGGCAGGCGGTCAGCAACAGCACTGCGGCGCCTTCGCCGTAGATATCCGGGGCCGCGAGAGCAGGGCGTTCGGTGGTGTCGCGCAGGTACAGCGCCGGCGAGAGGTTCGGGCTGCTGCTGACCACGACCCCTGCATCGGCACGCCCCTCGGCGATGTGTTCGAAGGCCTCGATCAGCGCATCGACCCCGGCATTACTCTGTGAGCAGAAACCGCCCATCGGACCATGGCAGTGCAACGCCTCGGCGACATAGGCCATGACGCTGCTGTTGAGCATCATCAGGGCGTGCAGCGGCGGGGTATAGGCAAAGAGTTGCGCGAGCAGCGCATCCGGTTGTTCGGCGATGGCCTGCACGGCCTCCCAGCAGGAACTGGGGCCATCCACTTCCGGGATGGCGGCCATCAGCGCAACCCGCTCGCCAGGCAACTGCAAGTCATTCAACGGACCGGCCACCTGCCCGGCGCAGTACAGCAGCCGGGCGCCCTGAGGTTCGACGCTGCGTTGAATCTTGCGGTCGAACACCGTGGTCGGCAAGCGCGGTACGGTCACGGGATACGCTAACTGGTCCGGGGCAAAATCCAGCGGTTGTGCGGCTTGCACCGGGCCGTGCAAGTCGGCGCACTCAGTGCCGGCGTGGTTAAACACCGAAGCGGCGATCAGGTAGACGGGTTTTGTTTGACGGCTGTTCATCTCATGCTTTTCCCAAAACCAGCGAACTGTTGACACCACCGAAACCGAACGAATTGGACAGCACCACATGGATGGGCTGGCGCTGCGTTTCGGTCAGGAAATTCAACTCAGGGAACTCGGCGTTTGCCGGGTCATAGTTAAGGGTGGGTAGCAGCACGCCCTGTTGCAGGCTCATCAGTGACAGCACCGCCTCGAGGGCGCCGCTGGCTGCCAGGGAGTGGCCGATCGCCGATTTGTTCGCCGTGAAGGTCATCGTGTCCACGCCGGTACCGAATACTTGCGCAATCGCCAGGGCTTCACTGCGATCGTTAGCCTGGGTCGATGTGCCATGGGTATTGACGTGATCGACCGCGTCGCAGCTCAGGCCAGCATTGGCGATGGCGGCCTTCATGCAATGGGCGTAATGGCTGCCATCGCGGCTGCTGGAGGTGATCTTCTGCGCTTCGCAAAAGTTGGCGTAACCCAGGACGCGGCCGATTGGCGTGGCCTTGCGGCGCTCGGCATGTTGCCTGGACTCCAGCACGATCATCGCCGCGCCTTCACCGAGGACGAACCCGCAACGGTCGTTCATGAACGGGCGACTCTGTTGCTCGGGCGCAAGGTCTGCACGTTGGCAAATGGCACCCAGGCCGTCGAAGCTGTAATAGGACAGTTCATGGGCCATCAGCTCAACGGCACCACATAGGGCCAGGTCGATGTCACCGCGCTCGATGGCGCGAAACGCGGCGCCGATCGCCATGGTGCCGGCGGCGCAGGCGTCGGAGTGGGTGCTGATATGGTCGCGAATCCCGAGCAACTGGGCGATGTGCCAAGTCTGCTGATCGATCCGTCGCGCGAACGGGCCGCCGGCCAGCGTGTGGTTGTCCAGATAGCGATCCAGGTCGACGCTGCCAACGTCGTCCATATAGCGGCTGGCTTCTTGCAGATCACGGCTCACGCAATGCTTGTTGGCGCCGAGGAATACGCCGCTGGGTACGCGGCAGAAGTCTGCCCGAACCAGGCCTGCCTGCTGGAGCGCCTGCCTGGCCACGAACTCGGCGAGCAGGCTCTGGCGCGGCAGGGGGGGGGCACCCGCCGCTACCGGTGCGGTGATGGCTTGCCATTGAACGGGGTCGATGTAACCCGCAGCGCTCGCTGCAAAACCCAACTCGGCAAACACCGGGTGTTGGCGGATGCACGAACGCTTTGCGCCGATCTGCGCAAACAGCGTTGCAGCGTCCAGTGCCGTGGGCGCTACCAACCCATAGCCCGTGACTAAAACCTCTCGCGGCCCCATGCAGAACTCCTAGACCGTTTCCGGCAAACGGGACGCTGCAAACTGCTCTACCAGTTGGCGAGAAATGTCGTCGCCTTCCATTGGCGTCAAACGCGCGCTGCAACTGCTGCATACCACCTGGCGACGCTCATTCAGACGCGCCTGGTCGGCATTGCATTCAGGGCAGGTCGCGGGCAGGTGGTCGAACATCCGATAGCACTGCACGGCCCAGTTACGCACGGTGGTGGCCGCGAACACATCCGCCGGCTGCATGCCTGCGCGCAGTTGCCCGGGGGCAAATGCGCTCAGGCTTTGCTCCAGGAGTTCTACCCCGGCCTGGGTGATACGGCCTTTTTCGACCAGTTCGCTGACGTCGCCAAACACCGCTACCGCATGATCCAGCACGCTGGTTTTAGGCAGCGTGCAGCCATAGTGACGGCCGAGCTGAAAACTCAGGTCGACGATATCCAGGGAGTCGGCATTCAGATCCTCCACGATGCTGCTGTGCTCATCGACCTCTGCGAGGTCCATCACCAATAGCTGCGCGAGGATTTCGCGGGTGGTGGTGATGACGCTGTTCAAGTCCAGTGGATTATTCATCGGCTATTTCCCTATAACGCGTAAATGGGGGGCAAGCAGTGGCCCTGACGGCTATTTGCTTGAGGTGATTTCTGAAGGCGGGGGAGCGTAAACCCTCCCCCGAGGGGGAGAGTCAATGTGCCATTACCGTTTTTTTTTGCCCGACAGGCACACGCGTCAAAGCCAGATTAGGCTTTTGAAACCATTGGATATTCTGTAGCCTTGCGCAGCTTCACCTTTACCCGTGCTTGATGAACACAATCACTTCGTCCGGCGGCGCCCGAAGGGCTCCAGAGCCGGTGGTACACTCGACTTTCGCGCAACTGCGCCTGCAGGTCTTGCGAACATGACGCATATTTCCGAACGCCTACTGGTTCAAGCCCACCTCGACGCCAAGCAGCCCAAGGCCCTGAGCGCCGACGAAGAGGCGAGCCTGCGTGCCGCCATCGCCGCCGAGCTCAAGGCTCAGGACGCGGTGCTGGTTGCCCACTTCTATTGCGATCCGGTGATCCAGGCCCTGGCCGAAGAAACCGGCGGCTGTGTCTCGGACTCCCTGGAAATGGCACGCTTCGGCGCAGCCCATCCGGCCAAGACCGTGCTGGTCGCCGGTGTACGTTTCATGGGCGAGACCGCCAAAATCCTCACCCCCGAAAAACGCATCCTCATGCCGACTCTGGAAGCCACGTGCTCCCTGGACCTTGGGTGTCCGGTGGATGAGTTTTCGGCGTTCTGCGACCAGCATCCCGAGCGCACTGTGGTGGTGTATGCCAACACCTCGGCAGCGGTCAAAGCCCGCGCCGACTGGGTGGTGACCTCCAGTTGCGCGCTGGAAATCGTCGAAAGCCTGATGGACAACGGCGAGACCATCATCTGGGGGCCGGACAAGCACTTGGGTACCTACATTCAGCGCCAGACCGGTGCCGACATGCTGCTGTGGGACGGTGCGTGCATCGTCCACGAGGAGTTCAAGTCCAAGCAGTTGGAAGACATGAAGGCGCTGTACCCGGACGCGGCCATTCTGGTGCACCCGGAATCGCCGACCTCGGTGATCGAACTGGCCGACGCGGTGGGTTCCACCAGCCAACTGATTGCGGCGGCACAGCGCCTGCCGAACAAGACCTTTATCGTGGCGACCGACCGCGGCATCTTCTACAAGATGCAGCAGCTGTGCCCGGACAAGGTCTTCATCGAAGCGCCCACCGCCGGCAACGGCGCCGCGTGCCGCAGTTGCGCGCACTGCCCGTGGATGGCGATGAATACGCTGGAGCGCACATTGCAGTGCCTGCGTGAGGGCAGCAACGAGATCTTCGTCGAGCCGTCGGTGATTCCTCACGCGGTGCGACCGCTCAAGCGCATGCTGGATTTCACCCAGGCTGCGCGCCTGAAGCTGGCGGGCAACGCCTGAACCGAGGCGAACTCGGTTAAACATGTGGGAGGGGGCAAGCCCCCGCCCACATGTTGATCTCCAATAAGAAGGGTATTATTTCTTTTGCTTCGGGATGCGCACCAACTGCGTGTCCGAATAGATGTCATGCCAGCAGCGTTTCTGCTTGTCGAACAACGACCAGACAAACCCCAGCCCCACGCACAACCACGATGCAATCGACACCACAAAGCGCAACAGCGCCTGCCATAGGCTGATCCGCGAACCGTCGGCGTTCTGCACGCGCACGCCCCAGACCTGCATGCCCAGGGTTTGCCCGGAATGGGTCCAGAACTTGGCAAAGAAACCAAACAGCACGAACAACAGAATGGTCGACAGCAACGGGTCGCCGTCCAGCGCGCCGGACTCGGTGAGGGTGCGCATCCTGGCTTCGCCCACGAACGCGATCCATACCAGTTTGTAGATAAACGCAGTGACGATCAACAGCGCGGTGCACAGCAGGAAGTCATAGAACATCGCTGCCAGGCGACGGCCCAGGCCAACGGCGGGGAACTCGCCTTGGGGACTCAGCAAGGGTTTGGACATGGCAGGGCTCTCTGAAGAAAACATGCAGTTTACGGAATAGCGCCCATAAAAAAGCCCCTGATGTCATGTCAGGGGCTTTTTGTCGCAGGAAGGATCAGCCTTCTGCTTGTACTTCGTCAGCCTGCATGCCTTTCTGGCCTTGCACTGCAACGAAGGTGACTTTCTGGCCTTCCTTCAGGCTTTTGAAGCCGCTGCCTTGGATAGCGCGGAAATGCACGAACAGATCCGGACCGCTTTCTGGAGTGATAAAACCAAACCCTTTCTCGTCGTTAAACCACTTGACGGTACCGCTCTGACGATCAGCCATTTTCTTATTTCCTTGACGCTAAAAATTAATGACAGCCCCTTTCACATGAAAGAGTACTGGGCTGGGTTGCAGGAAAGTAAGAGACGTCGAACGGGTTGTAGCAAACTTTGGCTACTGCCCAGGTCCAGGTTCCAAGCGACCCATGCAAACACAGTGGGCAGACTCTACGCCAACTAACAGAGAAAAAACAAGCCCCGCCAAAAGCCCAACGTTTACTCGGCCATATGGCACTTCGTTGAATAATGGGGAGCCGGCTTATTCGATAGAATGGATCACTTGTTATAGGTTATTCCCTATAAGGGTGACTATCGTCAATGCACTGTTTTATGGCGGTTGCGTTACAGATTAGTGCACGTTAACGCAACCGCGTTACTTATAGGAACAGTCAATCAACCGCGATAGTAACGTTGCGGCACAAATGGCATTTTACTTACACGAAGTGGCACCTTTTTCCCACGCACCAGCGCAGAGACTTCGGTGTCCAGTGCGATAAATGCACTGTCCAGGTAACCCATGGCGAGTGGGCCGCCCAGGCTCGGGCCAAAGCCGCCGCTGCATACGCTGCCGATCACGCTGCCGTGTTCGTCGACGATCTCTGCGCCTTCGCGCACTGGGGTGCGTTCCTGGGGCAGCAGACCCACGCGCTTGCGGCTCACGCCGGTTTGCTGCTGGGTGAAGATGCGGTCGGCACCCGGGAAGCCACCGGCGCGCGCACCGTCAGTGCGACGGGTCTTGGAGATCGCCCACAACAGGCTGGCTTCGATCGGGGTGGTCTCGGTGTTCATGTCGTGGCCGTACAGGCACAGGCCGGCTTCCAGGCGCAGCGAGTCACGGGCGCCCAGGCCGATGGCCTCGACTTCGGTCTCGGCCAACAGGCTGCGTGCCAGGCTTTCGGCGTTGGCGGCGGGCACGGAGATTTCAAAGCCGTCTTCCCCGGTGTAGCCGGAACGGCTGACGTAGCAGTCCACGCCCAGCAGGCGCAGTGAGGCGAACTGCATGAAAGTCATCTGGGTGACTTCCGGTGCCAGTCGCGCCAATACCTTCACCGCCGCCGGGCCTTGCAGGGCGAGGAGGGCGCGCTCTTCGAACAGCGGTTCGATGCTGCACTGCTCGCCGATATGCTCGCGCAGGTGCGCCAGGTCCTGGTCCTTGCAGGCGGCGTTGACCACCAGGAACAGTTCGTCGTTACCCAGGTTCGCCACCATCAGGTCGTCGAGGATGCCGCCCTGGTCGTTGGTGAACATGGCGTAGCGCTGCATGCCAACCGGCAGGTCGATGATGTCGACCGGTACCAGGGTTTCCAGGGCCTTGGCGGCATTCGCGCCGGTGAGGCGGATCTGGCCCATGTGGGACACGTCGAACAACCCGGCCTGTTCACGGGTGTGCAGGTGTTCCTTCATCACGCCCAGCGGGTACTGCACCGGCATGTCGTAACCGGCGAAGGGCACCATGCGTGCACCCAGCTCGAGGTGCAGGGCGTGCAATGGGGTTTTCAACAGGGTTTCGGTGGACATATTCAGCTCCTGAAAAACGTGCTGGCGCGCCTTTAGGCGTCAGCACTCGATAATGTTGACCGCCAAACCGCCACGGGCGGTTTCCTTGTATTTGCTTTTCATGTCGGCACCGGTCTGGCGCATCGTGCGGATGACCTTGTCCAGCGAGACGAAGTGTTGTCCGTCGCCACGCAAGGCCATGCGCACCGCATTGATGGCCTTCACCGAGCCCATGGCATTGCGCTCGATGCACGGCACCTGCACCAACCCGCCAATCGGGTCGCAGGTCAGGCCGAGGTTGTGTTCCATGCCGATCTCGGCGGCGTTTTCCACTTGGGAAACCGTACCGCCCAAGACTTCGCACAACGCGCCAGCGGCCATGGAACAGGCCACGCCGACTTCGCCCTGGCAACCGACTTCGGCCCCGGAGATCGAGGCGTTTTCCTTGTACAGAATGCCGATGGCGGCGGCGGTGAGCAGAAAGCGCACCACACCGTCTTCGTTCGCGCCGGGGATAAAGCGCATGTAGTAATGCAGCACCGCCGGCACAATCCCGGCCGCGCCATTGGTGGGCGCGGTGACCACGCGCCCACCAATGGCGTTTTCTTCGTTGACGGCCAGGGCGTACAGGTTGACCCAATCGAGTACCGACAGCGGATCGCGCAAGGCCGACTCCGGGTTCTTGCACAACTGGCGATGCAAGGCGGCGGCGCGACGCTTGACCTTCAGGCCGCCCGGCAAGATGCCTTCGTTGCGACAGCCAGCGTCCACGCAATCCTGCATCACCTGCCAGATCTTCAGCAGGCCGGCGCGGGTTTCCGCTTCCGGGCGCCAGGCGCTTTCATTGGTCAGCATCACCTGGCTGATGGACAGCCCGTAGGTGGTGCAATGGCCGAGCAAGTCCTTGGCATGCTTGAAAGGGAACGTCAGGGGCGTGGCGTCTTCGACGATCCGGTCAGCACCGGCGGCGTCTTCATCCACCACAAAACCGCCGCCGACCGAGTAGTACTCGCGGCTGCGAATCTGGATGCCCGCCGCATCAAAGGCACGAAAAATCATGCCATTGGGGTGGTAGGCCAGGGGTTTGCGAATCATCGCAAGGTGTTCTTTCTCGTTGAACGCAATGCTGTGTTCGCCGAGCAGGTTCAAACGCGCGTCGCCGCGCATCTGCGCCAGGCGCGTGGCCACGGTTTCGGTGTTCACGGTGTCCGGGTGTTCGCCTTCCAGGCCGAGCAGCACGGCCTTGTCGCTGCCGTGGCCTTTGCCGGTGGCGCCCAGGGAGCCATAGAGTTCCACCTTGATGCCGGTGGTGGCGCTCAACAGGTTGTCACGCTTGAGGCCTTCGACGAATCGAGCGGCGGCGCGCATGGGCCCGACGGTGTGGGAACTGGAGGGGCCGATGCCAATCTTGAACAGGTCGAACACGCTTAAAGACATGAGTTGTTCTCCGGTTTCTTGTTATGTATTGGGGTGTACTCGGTCAATGTGGGAGGGGGCTTGCTCCCGATGGCAGTGTGTCAGTCAACAGAGATGTTGAATGTAAAACCGCCATCGGGAGCAAGCCCCCTCCCACATTTGATTGAGTTCAGCCTCAGGTTACGCGTAGCTCTCGATTGAAGGGCATGCGCATACGAGATTGCGATCACCAAACACGTTGTCGACCCGGCCAACCGGTGGCCAGTACTTGCCTTCGATCAGCGACGCTACCGGGTACACCGCTTGTTCACGGCTGTAGGGGTGGCTCCATTCGCCCACCAGTTCCGCTGCAGTGTGCGGAGCGTTTTTCAGTGGGTTGTCGTCCTTGTCCAGGGTGCCGTTTTCCACCGCACGGATTTCTTCGCGGATGGCGATCATGGCATCGCAGAAGCGGTCCAGTTCTTCCTTGGATTCGCTTTCGGTCGGCTCGATCATCAACGTGCCCGCGACCGGGAACGACATGGTCGGGGCGTGGAAACCAAAGTCGATCAGGCGCTTGGCCACGTCGTCCACGCTGATGCCGCTGCTGTCCTTCAGCGGGCGCAGGTCGAGGATGCATTCGTGCGCCACCAGGCCGTTGCTGCCGGTGTAGAGCACGGGGTAGTGCTCTTCCAGGCGACGGGAAATGTAGTTGGCATTCAGGATCGCCAGCTGCGAAGCGCGCTTGAGGCCCGCGCCGCCCATCATGCTGATGTACATCCAGGTGATCGGCAGGATGCTCGCGCTGCCGAACGGCGCCGCACACACCGCGCCTTCCTTGCGCGCCATGGCCGCATGGCCGGGCAGGAATGGCGTGAGGTGCGACTTGACGCCAATCGGGCCAACGCCCGGGCCGCCACCGCCGTGGGGGATGCAGAAGGTCTTGTGCAGGTTCAGGTGGGACACGTCGCCGCCGAACTTGCCCGGAGCGCAGAGGCCGACCATCGCGTTCATGTTGGCGCCGTCGATGTACACCTGGCCGCCGTTGTCGTGAATGATGCCGCAGATTTCGCGGATGCCTTCTTCGAACACGCCGTGGGTGGACGGGTAGGTGATCATCAGGGCCGCGAGGTGTTCGCGGTGCTCGATGGCCTTGGCGCGCAGGTCTTCAATGTCCACGTTGCCACGGGCATCGCAGGCGGTGACGACCACACGCATACCGGCCATGTTGGCGGTCGCCGGGTTGGTGCCGTGGGCCGACGATGGGATCAGGCAGATGTCGCGACGTTCTTCGCCACGGCTCTGGTGATAGGCACGGATCGCCAACAGGCCGGCGTACTCACCTTGGGAACCGGCGTTCGGTTGCAGCGAGATCGCGTCGTAACCGGTGGCCGCGCAGAGCATGGCTTCGAGGTCGGAGGTCAGTTGCAGGTAGCCGGCGCTTTGCTCGGCTGGGGCGAAGGGGTGCAGGGCACCGAACTCGGCCCAGGTCACCGGGATCATTTCGCTGGCGGCGTTGAGCTTCATGGTGCACGAGCCCAGCGGGATCATGGTGCGGTCCAGGGCCAGGTCTTTGTCGGCCAGTTTGCGCAGGTAGCGCATCAGCTCGGTTTCCGAGTGATAACGGTTGAATACCGGGTGGCTCAGGATCGGCGACTGGCGCAGCAGCGCGGTCGGCAGGGTGGCGTCAACCTTGGCGGTGAAATCCGGCAGGGCCTGGTCGCCTGCGAAGATCGCCCACAGGGTTTCGATATCGGCCTGGGTGGTGGTTTCGTCGACCGACAGGCCAACTCGCTCAGCGTCCACCACACGCAGGTTGATGCGCTGGGCGCGGGCCTTGTCGTGCAGGGCGGCAGTGTCGGCGCCGGTGTGCAGGGTCAGGGTGTCGAAGAAGTGTTCCTGCTCGACCTTCAGGCCCAGCGCGGTCAAGCCCTTGGCGAGGATCGCGGTCAGCTGATGAATGCGCTTGGCGATCTGGGTCAGGCCCTTGGGACCGTGGTACACGGCATACATGCTGGCGATGTTGGCGAGCAGTACCTGGGCGGTGCAGATGTTGCTGGTGGCTTTCTCGCGGCGGATATGTTGTTCGCGGGTCTGCATGGCCAGGCGCAGGGCCGGCTTGCCGAAGCGGTCTACCGACACACCGACCAGACGCCCCGGCATGTCGCGCTTGAACGCATCCTTGGTGGAGAAGTACGCCGCGTGCGGGCCACCGAAACCCAGTGGCACGCCGAAGCGTTGCGCGCTGCCGATGGCCACGTCGGCGCCGAACTCACCCGGTGGGGTCAGCAGGGTCAGGGCCAGCAGGTCCGCAGCCACGGCGACCAGTGCGTTGGCGGCGTGGAAGCGTTCGGTCAGTGCGCGGTAGTCGAACACGTCACCGTTGCTGGCCGGGTATTGCAGCAGCGCGCCGAAAAACGGGCTGACGTCGGTCAGTTCGCGCTCATCGCCGACGACCACATCAATGCCCAGTGGCTCGGCACGGGTGCGCAGTACGTCGAGGGTTTGCGGGTGGCTGTGGATCGAGGCGAAGAAAGCGTTGCTGCCCTTGTTCTTGCTCAGGCGCTTGCAGAAGGTCATGGCTTCGGCGGCGGCGGTGGCTTCATCGAGCAGCGAGGCGTTGGCGATCGGCAGGCCGGTGAGGTCGCTGATCAGGGTCTGGAAGTTCAGCAGCGCTTCCAGGCGGCCTTGGGAAATTTCTGGCTGGTACGGCGTGTAGGCGGTGTACCAGGCCGGGTTTTCCAGGAGGTTGCGCAGGATCGGCGACGGCGTATGGCAGTTGTAGTAGCCCTGGCCGATGTAGGTCTTGAACAGTTGGTTCTGGCTGGCGATGGCCTTGATCTTGGCCAGCGCCTCGGCTTCGCTCAGGCCGTCTTCCAGGCCGAGCACGCTGGTGCCCTTGATGCTTTCCGGGATCACGCTGGCGCTCAGGGCTTCCAGGGAATCGAAGCCCAGGCTGGTGAGCATGTGCTGCTCATCTTCCTGGCGCGGGCCGATGTGGCGGGCGATGAATTCGTTGGCGGTGCTCAGGTTGATCGTCATGACGCGCTCCTTAGGCTTCAGCGTTGGCTTTGATCAGGCGGTCGTACGCGTCCTGATCCAACAGTTTAGCTACCGCACCGGCATCGGCCGGTTTAAAGCGGAAGAACCAGCCTTCGCCCATCGGGTCTTCGTTGACCAGTTCCGGGCTGCCATCGAGCTTGTCGTTCACTTCCAGCACTTCGCCGTCCAACGGCATGTACACGCCGCTGGCGGCCTTGACCGATTCCACGGTGGACGCTTCGGCGCCCTTGGCGTAGGCCTGCAACTCCGGCAGTTGCACGAAAACCACATCACCCAGCGCGTTCTGCGCGAAAGCAGTGATACCCACGGTGACGCTGCCGTCGGCTTCGGCGCGCAGCCATTCGTGATCTTCAGTGAAACGCAACTCGCTCATGGAAATTCCTCAGGGCCAGATTCGTCTGGTGGACGGGATTGGAATAATGGGGAGTTGCTTAGCAATATCGCGGCCAATCTTATTAATCCGTTATAAATCAACAGGTTAATAAATATGGTTATAGGCTTATGCGTATTGGCTGTAGCGATTTCGCTACAGTCCGGCCCGTGAAAAAAAGCCTATGTGGATCAAAGCCTTGCATGGCGCGCAAAAAACAGGGTTGTAGCGAATTCGTTCCACTGTAGCGCTTTCAGTACAGCGGATGTCGTTCTCAGACCCTTTTTGAAACGCAACCCTGTAGGCACCCAGCTCAGGACTTGTTGGGTATGCCGTACTTGCGCAACCGATGGGCGATGGCCGTATGGGAAGTTTGCAGGCGGCTGGCCAGTTGCCGGGTCGAGGGATAGCTGGCGTAGAGTTTCTCCAGCAGACTGCGTTCGAAATCCTCGACCGCCTGTTCAAGGCTGTCGACTTCGCCGTCGCTTTGACGGGCCACCGAGGTGCCGGCGATGTCCAGGTCGCCGATGTCCACCAGGCTGCTTTCGCAGATGGCGGCGGCGCGGAAGATCACGTTCTGCAACTGGCGCACATTACCCGGCCAACGGTTGCCCAACAGTGCCGGGTAGGTGCCGGGCGCCAGGCGGCACACCGGGCGCTGGATCTGCGCGCAGGCCTGCTGCATGAAGTAGCGCGCCAGCAACAGGATGTCCTGGCCACGTTCGCGCAGGGGCGGCACTTCGACGTTGAGCACGTTGAGGCGGTAGAACAGGTCTTCGCGAAAGGTGCCCTCGCTGACCATTTTTTCCAGGTTGCGGTGGGTGGCGCTGAGGATGCGCACATTGACCTTCACTTCACGGTCGCCGCCTACCCGGCGGAAGCTGCCGTCGTTGAGAAAGCGCAGCAACTTGGCCTGCAGGTAAGGCGACATTTCGCCGATTTCATCCAGGAATACCGTGCCTTGGTTGGCCAGCTCCATCAACCCCGGCTTACCGCCGCGCTGGGCGCCGGTAAACGCGCCTGGGGCGTATCCAAACAGTTCACTCTCGGCGAGGTTCTCCGGCAGTGCTGCGCAGTTCAGCGCCAGGAACGGCGCACTGTGCCGCGCGCTGATGGCATGGCAGGCCCGCGCCACCAACTCCTTGCCGGTGCCGGTTTCGCCTTGGATCAACAGTGGTGCATCCAGCGCGGCTACCCGTTGCGCGCGGGCCTTGAGGGTGCGGATCGCCGGGGATTCGCCCAATAGCGCATCGAAGCCTTCGGCATGGTCGTGGTGCAGCGCCGACAGTTGTTCACCGATGCGGTTGGGTTGGTACAGGGTGAGCAGGGCGCCGGCGTCGGTGATCGGCGTAGCATCGAGCAAAAAGGTTTGGCCATTGACGCTGATTTCACGCAAGGGCAGGCGAAAGCCATTTTCCAGCAAGGTCTCCAGCAGCGCCGGGTCGTTGAACAGCCCGGCGATGCTTTCCCCCGCCGGTTCGCGACCATACAGGGCTATCAACGCCGGATTGGCCAGCAGGATCTTGCCCGCGCTGTCCAAGGCCAGTACCGGGTCGGTCATGGCCGCCAGCAGGGCGTCGAGTTGCAGGTGACGGCGCTGGCCGGGGAGGATGTCCACCACCGTCACCGCTTGTACGCCGTGCACGCTGAACAGCGCGTCACGCAGCTCTTCGAGCACGTCGGCGCTGAGGGTCGGCGCATCGATGTACACGTTGGGCGGCACCATCTCCACTGCATCCAGGTTGAGGTTGCGCCCACCGAGCAAGGCCAGGACTTCCTGGGTGATACCGACGCGGTCGATGAAGCTGACGTGGATACGCATGGGGCGAATGTTGGTTCTGGCGTACTGAGGGTGGCCAGTATGCCTGACAGGTGATGGAGATCAAAAATGTGGGAGCGGGCTTGCTCGCGAATGCGGTGTGTCAGTCAGCATTTTTTTCACTGACGCACCGTATTCGCGAGCAAGCCCGCTCCCACATTTGAGTGTTGGTGTCCGGGGCGTCGGGTTATTCCAGGTGTTCAGGCTTGATCGGGTCGCCGGATTTCACATCCAGTTGATGCCGCACATCCTCGAACATCTGGTCGTACTGCTTGTGCATCGAGCCATTCAACACCGCAATCTTCGGCATCCCATACTTCTGCGCGATGTTCATCGCATGCCGGGCAAAGTCGAATGCCTGGTCCTTGGGTAAGAAAAACTCTTCCTTGAGGTCCTTGCCCTGCACCGAGCCGTGCAGCTTGAACAGCATGCCCTTGCCTTCCTTTGGGTCCTGGCTGACTTCGTAATCGATGCACAGGTTGTAGCTGTAGTCGTCGTTGTTAAGGGCGTGGCGTTCGACGTGCAGGTGACCGGGTTCAAAGGTGGCCATAGGCGTATCTCCTTTACTTCACAGATAGGTGATGCCAGGTGTCGCCGTGCTGATGCGCGTGCCGGCGCTGCCCTGGACGATGGCTTCGATGTCGGAGAGTGAACCGATCACCGCAGTTTTGCCAGTCTGGCGGGCGAACTCGCAGGCGGCTTGCACCTTGGGACCCATGGAGCCGGCGGCGAAGCCGAGTTTTTCCATGTCGTCGGGGTGGGCCTGGCCGATGGCTTTCTGGGTCGGCTTGCCGAAGTCGATAAAAGCGGCGTTGACGTCGGTGGCGATCACCAGCAAATCGGCGTCCAGTTGCGCGGCCAGCAACGAGGAGCACAGGTCTTTGTCGATCACGGCTTCGATGCCCTTGAGCTTGCCGTCTTCACCGTACAGGGTCGGGATACCGCCACCACCGGCGCAGATCACGATGGCGCTTTTTTCCAGCAGCCATTTGATCGGGCGAATTTCAAAGATGCGTTTGGGCCGTGGACTGGCCACGACGCGGCGATATTTATCGCCATCCGGGGCGATGGCCCAGCCTTTCTCGGCGGCGAGTTTTTCCGCTTCGGCCTTGGAGTACACCGGGCCGATGGGCTTGGTCGGGTTCTGGAAGGCCGGGTCCTTGGCGTCCACTTCCACCTGGGTGAGCAGGGTGGCGAACGGCACTTCGAAGTCCAGCAGGTTGCCCAGTTCCTGTTCGATGATGTAGCCGATCATGCCTTCGGTCTCGGCACCCAGCACGTCCAGCGGGTACGGCGAAACGCTGGTGTAGGCCGCCGCCTGCAACGACAGCAGGCCGACCTGCGGGCCATTGCCGTGGGCGATGACCAGCTCGTTGCCGGGATGGATCTTGGCGATCTGTTCGGTGGCGATGCGGATATTGGCGCGTTGATTGTCTGCGGTCATGGGTTCACCACGGCGCAGGAGGGCGTTGCCGCCCAGGGCTACGACGATTCGCATAATGCAATCCTTCTAGAGCTCGCAATCCGTTGTAGGAGCGAGCTTGCTCGCGAAGGAGGTCAACGATAACGCGCCCATCCTGAATGAACGCGGTGCCCTTGAATTTTTCGCGAGCAAGCTCGCTCCTACAGTGGGATCGCAGCAGGGTTTAGATATCCGCGAGTGCCGACACCAGGATCGCCTTGATGGTGTGCATGCGGTTTTCCGCTTGCTCAAAGGCGATGTTGGCCGGCGACTCGAAGACTTCCTCGGTCACTTCCACGCCATTGGCCAGGTTCGGATACCGCGCGGCGATGTCCTTGCCGACCTTGGTTTCGCTGTTATGGAACGCCGGCAGGCAGTGCATGAATTTCACCCGCGGGTTGCCCGAGGCTTTCATCATCTTGGCGTTGACCTGGTACGGCAGCAGTTGCTCGATACGTTCGTCCCACGCTTCCACCGGCTCACCCATGGACACCCAGATATCGGTGTGGATGAAGTCCACGCCCTTGACCGCTTCTTTCGGGTCTTCGGTGATGGTGATGCGCGCGCCACTTTCCTCGGCGAATGCCTGGCACTGTTTGATGAAATCTTCGTGGGGCCACAGGGCTTTCGGCGCGCCGATGCGCACGTCCATGCCCAGCTTGGCGCCGATCATCAGCAGCGAGTTGCCCATGTTGTAGCGGGCGTCGCCCAGGTAGGCGTAGCTGATGTCATGCAGCGGTTTGTCACTGTGCTCGCGCATGGTCAGGGTGTCGGCGATCATTTGGGTCGGGTGGAATTCGGCGGTGAGGCCGTTGAACACCGGCACGCCGGCGAACTTGGCCAGTTCTTCGACGATTTCCTGCTCGAAGCCACGGTACTCAATGGCGTCGAACATGCGGCCGAGGACGCGGGCGGTGTCTTTCATGCTTTCTTTGTGGCCGATCTGCGACGACACCGGGTCGATGTAGGTGACGTGGGCACCCTGGTCATGGGCGGCCACTTCGAAGGCGCAACGGGTGCGGGTCGAGGTTTTTTCGAAGATCAGCGCGATGTTCTTGCCTTGCAGGTGCGGACGCTCGGTGCCGGTGTATTTGGCGCGTTTGAGGTCGCGGGACAGGTCCAGCAGGTAATTCAGCTCGCGGGTGGTGTGGTGCATCAGCGACAGCAGGCTGCGGTTGCGCATATTGAAAGCCATGATGGAATCTCCTTAATAGTCGATAGGGTCGCGGATGATCGGGCAGGTCATGCAGTGGCCGCCGCCACGGCCACGGCCGAGTTCACCGGCGCTGATGGTGATGACTTCCACGCCAGCCTTGCGCAACAGGGTGTTGGTGTAGGTGTTGCGGTCGTAGCCGATCACCACGCCTGGCTCCACGGCCACCACGTTGTTGCCGTCGTCCCACTGCTCGCGTTCGGCGGCGAAGCTGTTGCCGCCGGTCTCGACCACGCGCAGGATCTTGAGGTTGAGCGCGGCGGCCACGGTCTCGAGGAAGTTGGTTTTCTCGCGCTGAATGTCGATGCCGTGGGGCTTGCTGTCGTCAGGGCGCAGGGTGAAGGGCACGATCTGGTTGACCACTTCGGGGAAGATGGTCACCAGGTCGCGGTCGCAGAAGCTGAACACGGTGTCCAGGTGCATGGCGGCGCGGGATTTCGGCAGGCCGGCAACGATCACCCGCTCCACGGCTTTGTTCTTGAACAGGTTGCGCGCCAGTTGGCCGATGGCCTGGTGGGACGAGCGCTCGCCCATGCCGATCAACACCACGCCATTGCCGATCGGCATGACGTCACCGCCTTCGAGCGTGGCGGCACCGTGTTCCTGGTCGGGGTCGCCGTACCAGATCTGGAAGTCCGCGTTGGTGAACTCGGGGTGGAATTTGTAGATCGCGCTGGCCAGCAGGGTTTCCTGGCGTCGGGCCGGCCAGTACATCGGGTTGAGCGTCACGCCGCCGTAGATCCAGCAGGTGGTGTCGCGGGTGAACTGGGTGTTTGGCAGCGGCGGCAGAATGAAACTGGCGTGGCCGAGGAAGTCGCGGAACATCTCGATGGTCTTGCCACCGAAGCTGCTCGGCAGGTCATCGGCCGACACGCCGCCAATCAGGAACTCGGCGATCTTGCGCGGCTCAAGGCTGCGCAGCCAGGAGCTGACTTCCTCGACCAGGCCCAGGCCCACGGTGTTGGAGGTGATCTTGCGCGCCAGGATCCAGTCCAGGGCGTCGGGGATGGCGACGATATCGGTCAGCAGGTTGTGCATTTCCAGCACATCAATGTCCCGCTCGCGCATCTTGGTGACGAAGTCGAAGTGGTCGCGCTTGGCCTGGGCCACCCACAACACGTCATCGAACAGCAGTTCATCGCAGTTATTGGGGGTCAGCCGTTGGTGGGCCAAACCTGGGGAGCACACCATGACTTTGCGCAGTTTGCCGGCTTCGGAATGTACGCCGTACTTCACTTTTTCCGTGGTCATTACAGATCCTCCAAGGAACAACAATTACAGAGTCAGGAAGCCGTCGTAGAGGCCATAGGCAGCCACCAGGGCGCCAATGACGACTGCTGCGAAAATCAACTTCTCGACGTTGGTGAAAATCGGTTTGCCCAGTTCATGCTTGGCCTTGGCGAACAGGATCGCGCCTGGGGCATAGAGCAGGGCGGACAGCAGCAGGTACTTGGTGCCGCCGGCGTAGAGCAGCCAGACCGCATAGATCAGCGCGACTGCGCCGATGAACAGGTCTTTGCTGCGCTCTTTGAGGGCGTTTTCGTAGGTTTCGCCGCGCACCGCCAGCAGCAGCGCGTAGGCCGCCGACCACAGGTACGGCACCAGGATCATCGAGGTGGCGAGGTAGATCAGCGACAGGTAGGTACTGGCGGAAAACAGCGTGATCACCAGGAATATCTGGACCATGGCGTTGGTCAGCCACAGGGCGTTGGCCGGCACATGGTTGGCATTTTCCTTGCGCAGGAACTCCGGCATGGTGTGGTCCTTGGCGGCGGCGAACATGATCTCCGCACACAGCAGCACCCACGACAGCAGCGCACCGAGCAACGAGATGATCAAGCCGACGCTGATCAGCACCGCGCCCCAGTGGCCCACCACATGTTCCAGCACGGCGGCCATCGACGGGTTCTGCAGCTTGGCCAGTTCCGGTTGGGTCATGATGCCCAGGGACAGCACGTTCACCAGCATCAGGAACAACAGCACAGTGATAAAGCCGATCACGGTGGCCTTGCCGACGTCGCTGCGTTTTTCGGCACGGGCCGAGAAGATGCTCGCGCCTTCGATACCAATGAACACCCACACGGTGACCAGCATCATGTTGCGCACTTGGTTCATCACGCTGCCCAGGTCCGGGTTTTTCACGCCCCAGATGTCAGCGGTGAAGATGTCCAGCTTGAACGCGAACACGGCGATCAACACGAACAGCACCAGCGGTACCACCTTGGCGACGGTGGTCACCAGGTTGATGAACGCCGCTTCCCTGATCCCGCGCAGCACCAGAAAATGCACGGCCCACAGCAAGACCGATGCGCCAATCACCGCCGCAGGCGTATTGCCTTCGCCGAAGATCGGGAAGAAATAACCGAGGGTACTGAACAACAGTACGAAGTAGCCGACGTTGCCCAGCCAGGCGCTGATCCAGTA
>NZ_JAFLXD010000033.1:0-76203 GCF_019891415.1 Pseudomonas sp. SH10-3B
GAACCAGGCGCAGAGGAGTGCCTGATACACCGCATTCTTCTTCATTAGGGGCGCTTCGCACCCCAACGCGGGACAAGCCCGCTCGCCACAGGAGCGCGCTCGCCTGAAATGGCTTATGCGAGACTCAAGACTTTAGAGTGAAATTTTAAATTGCTCCCTCGCCACGATGGATGGCGTGTCAGCCAATCGCGACTTTGCTGTAGGAGTCGCGATCCATGTCGACGAGCAGGACGCTGAGCTGAACCTGTATATCCGCCGGCCAGTCGCCCAGGTCCTGCAATGCTGCCAGCAGGCTTTGCGACAATTGCTGCTTGACCTGCGGCGAACGCCCGCTGAGCAGCGACAGCTTCACCGCGATGAAACCGCGAGGGTTGAGGGAGGTGCCCACCTGAAAATGCTCGACCTTCACGGCGCGGCTTTTGATATCGAACTCGGAGCCGAATTGCCCGGACGCCATCAGCACGTTATTGAGCCGTAACAGGGTTTTCTCGACGGCCAGGTTTGTCAGATTGGCGGTGTATTCCAGGTGCAGGTGTGGCATGGATGACTCCGAGTCATTCGTAGGAAAGTTGTTAGATATAGCACGGATAAAAGCCTCAGGCGTTGTTCGCCAGGCCCCGATCACTCATGAACGCTTCCAGCCGCGAACGCACCCAGCGTTCAGCCGGGTCGGTGTCCACATGGCTGAGCCAGACCATGGACAAATCCAACGTCGGCGTCTCGAACGGAAACGGCTCACAGAACAGGTTGCCCGACACCGCCATGGCTTCGGCGGTGTAGTCCGGCAGGCTGGCGATCAGGTCGGTGCCGGCCAGCAACGCCGGCAACGCGCTGTATTGCGGCACCGACAACACCACATGGCGCTTGCGACCGATTTCCGCCAGCCACTCATCGGCAAACCCGGACACGTTGGCGGTGTGGGACACCAGCACATGGGGGCGCGAGCAATATTCATCGAGGGTCAGCGGGGTGTCCGAGGCATCGGCGCGCAGCAGTCGCGGACGAATGTGGCGCAACAGCTTGCGCTTGGCATTGGCCGGCAGGCCACGGGTCTGGGTGATGCCAACCGTGATATCGCCGGACGCCAGTAGATCAGGAATCCGCCAGTAGTCCACGTGCTGCACCACGAACACCACCTGCGGCGCTTCCTGGCGCAAGGCGCGCAGCAACGGTGGCAGCAGGCCGAACTCGACATCATCGGACAGGCCGATGCGAAAGGTCATGGTGCTGATGGACGGGTCGAAATCGTGGGTCAGGCTCAGGGCCGACGACAGTGAGTCCAGGGCCGGCGACAGGTGCTGGATGATTTCCTCGGCGCGCGCGGTGGGTTCCATGCGATGGCCGACGCGAATGAACAGTGGGTCGTTGAACAAGGTGCGCAGACGGTTGAGCGCCGAACTGATGGTCGGCTGGCCGAGAAACAGCTTCTCGGCCACCCGCGTCACATTGCGCTCGAGCATCAGTGCTTCGAAGACCACCATCAGGTTGATATCGGCCTTGCGTAATTCATTGCGATTCATCGGCGCCTGCCCCTTCCCCAAGACAAGCCGCAGTTTAGAAAGGCAATAGGGCCGCGTCTATGCCGGTGGACGCATGGGGTTGCCTATTTCGTCGCCGGTTTCATCACCCCGTGAGTGGCAGGTGCCGGCTCCTGGCCCTGACGCAAGCGCAACGCCGCCAGCGCGGCGACCACCAGCACCACGGCGATGACTTTCAAGCCGTTCATGGCATTGCCGGTGCTCATTTCAATTGCGCCCATCACCGAGGGGCCGACAAACCCACCCAACAGCCCGCAGGCATTGACGAAGCCCAAGCCCCCCGCCAGCGCCACGCCTTTGAGGCGCGAGGCCGGGTACAGAAAAATGATCGACTGCACCACAAAGAACATCACCGCCGACAGGCAAAAGCCCAACAGGCTGAACACCGGCCCCGACACCGACGCAATGCCCAAGCCCAGCGCCATGGTCAATAACCCCGTGACCAACAGTCGACGACAACGCCCGGGCGTGGTGGCAAAACGCGGGATCAGTACCGCACCGAGTGCCGCCGCGATCCACGGCAATGAGGTCAGCAAACCGACGCTCATGGTGCTCAGTTCGCCATACTTGCTGATGATGCTCGGCAGGAAAAAAATCACGGTGTAGACGGTGATCTGATGGCAAAAGTACACAAAGATCGCCAGCAGGATTTGCGGGGTCAGCCAGTTTTTCAACGCGTGACCGCCCTCCCCGGCACCTTCCTCGGTTTCCACCGCGATGCGCTGTTCGATGCCGCGTGCCTCTTCAGCCGTCAGCCACGGTGCCTTGCTCGGGCGGTCCGGCAACTTGCGCCATACCACCCAGGCAAACGCCACGGCCGGCAGGCCTTCGAGCAGGAACATCCACTGCCAGCCGTGCCAGCCGAGCATACCGTCCATGCGCATCAAGGCCGCACCCACCGGGCCGCCGATGATGTTGGCAAAGCACACGCCAAGCAGGAAATAACCGGTGGCCCGCGCCCGCTGTTCACGGTTGAACCAGTACGTCAGATAGAGCATGACGCCGGGAAACAAACCGGCCTCGGCGATGCCCAGCAGCAGGCGCAATACGTAGAACGACGTCTCGCCCTGCACAAACGCCATGGCGGCCGAGATCAGGCCCCAGGTCACCATGATGCGGGCAATCCAGAACCGCGCGCCGACCTTGTGCATGATCAGGTTGCTGGGGATTTCCGACAGTGCATACGTGAGGAAAAACAGCCCGGCCCCCAGCCCGTAGGCCGCCGCGGAAATGCCCAGGTCGACGTCCAGGTGATGCTTGGCCAGGGCGATGTTGGTGCGGTCCAGAAAACTCAGGATGTAGGCGATGATCAGC
Source organism: Pseudomonas sp. SH10-3B (assembly GCF_019891415.1). Taxonomy (NCBI): domain Bacteria; kingdom Pseudomonadati; phylum Pseudomonadota; class Gammaproteobacteria; order Pseudomonadales; family Pseudomonadaceae; genus Pseudomonas; species Pseudomonas sp. SH10-3B. The sequence continues at coordinate 2,853 of NZ_JAFLXD010000033.1, forward strand.
AAGGGCATCAGCTTGGCGAACATCAGTGTGTTCAGCGCCTGCGGGTCGCGGGCCGAAGTGGCGGTAGTCATTGGGCAATTCCTCTTGGCGCCCCGCCAGCCTGGCTGGGGGGCGCATCACTGTTGTTCTAGGGTTCGAGTTGCACAACCAGGGCCTGCGGGCGATGGGAAAACAGTTGCAGCAGCGCGCCGCCCAGGGCGCAGCCGGCCATCACGAAGAAACACACGGTGTAGCCATGCAAGGTGGTCCAGCCGCCACCCATGGCAATCAGGCTGCCCATCAGTACCGGCGCCAGGCCGCCGCCGATAAACATCGCGGTGGTGATGATGCCGTTGGCGGTGGACGTCGCCGACGGCTCGGCCGAGTCGCAGGCCACCGCGTAGTAGATCGGCCACACCGCGTTGGCCACCAGGCCGAACAGCAGTTGCACGACGATAATCAACGTCAGAGTGTTGGCGAAGTAGAACGCGCCGACACTCGCTGCCATCCAGAGCCCGCAGATGATCAGGGTGGTACGCCGGCCGATGATGTCCGATAGCGACGGCCACACTAATTGCCCGAGAATGCCGGTGAGGGTGAACACCACGCTCATCCCTGCCGACTCCGCCAGCGACAGCCCGGCGATGTTGTAGAGGTAGGCCGGCAACACGATGTTGACGCCCATGTACACCACTTGGGTGAGCATCGTATTGCCCGCCGTGAGGGCAATATTGCGGTTACGCAAGGTGGCGACAAACGTGCGCCAGGCCTCGCCCTTCACGGTGCTGGCCGGGGCGTTGTCGGGTGGGGTCATGCCCTTGGCGGCGATGTCGACGTACAGCGCGGTAATGCGCTCGGCTGTGGAATAACGCGCCCAGAAGATCATCAGCGGCAGCGCCACCACGAAGGCGAAGAAGAACACGTAGCGCCAGTTGTCCTCGCCGAACACGGTGATGACAAAACTGGCGACGATGCCGCTGAGCATTGCGCCAATCGGGTAACCCGTATGGTGCGCTCCCAAGGCAAACCCGCGACGCTCCACCGGCCACCACTCGGCGGTGTTGCTCACGCCTACCGGCTCGCCCCAGCCGGCGCCGAGGTTGACGCCGACGCGCAGGGCGATAAAGGTCGCGAGGTTGCCGCTCAAGGCTTTGAAGCCGGACAGAAACGAGATCGCCGTGTAGCCGAGCACCAACGGCACCTGGAACCGTGCACGTTTCCAGCCGCCGCCGTAGCGGTCGCTCCACATCGAACCGGGAATATCCAGCAGGGCCAGCGCGAGCATGACCACCGTGGCCACGGTGCCCCATTGGTCGGCGGATAAATCGAAATGCTTGGAGATGGTCGGCCCCAGGCGCAACACGATCTCACGGTCGTAGGCGTTGAGGATCCAGATCATCCAGCAGACCAGCAGCGATACCCAGGAATGCCGGTGAATGCTGCGCAGCGACGCTTTTTTTAAAGTTGCCATGGGCCTCTCCAGGCGCGCGAGGGCGCGCACTGACACAAGGTTGCAAAGGAAGGTGCCTTGTTGAATCAACGCGCTAGCTGGCGAATCGTCGCTCGGCTATTCCTTGCACGCCCAACCCGGTAATGGCGAACAGCGCGCCGCGCTGCTGGCCGTCGGCCGGAAAACGCGGCAGCGGCGGCTTGGCCATGGAGGTCACAAACAGGGTGTCCAGGTTTGGCCCGCCAAAGGTCAGGCTGGTGACCTTTTTTACCGGCATCTGGATGATGCGATCAACGTGGCCGTCCGGGGTGTAGCGCACCAGTTTCCCGGCGTAGACCAGCGCCTGCCACAGGCAACCTTCGGCGTCCACGGTGCAGCCGTCGGCCGCGCCGCCACTGGCGGTATCGACCTTGGCGAAGGTGCGGCGGTTGCTCACGGCGCCGGTGGCGAGGTCGTAGTCATACGCCCAGATCTCGCCGGACCAGGTGTCGCAAAAGTAGAAGGTCTCCCCCGACGGGCTCCAGCACGGGCCGTTGGACACGATGATGCCTTCGTCCAGGGTGTGCAGGCTCAAGTCGGCGTCGAGACGGTAGAGTTTGGCGCTGGCGCTGTCTTCCAGGGTGTCCATGGAGCCAAACACAAAGCGGCCCTGGCGGTCGACCTTGCCGTCGTTGAGGCGGTTGTTCGGCAGGTTCGGTTCCGGGTCCTGGATCAGCGCCAGTTCGCCGCTGGCGAGGTCCAGGGTGTGCACGCCGTTTTGCAGGGCGACGATGGCCGCCTCGCCGTTATGGCGCAGGGCCATGGAGCCGATCTTCTGGCCGACGTCCCAGCCGCGCAGTTCGCGACCGTCGTCGGTGCAGCGCAGGATGCGGCCGTCGGCACTGTCGATCCAGTACAGCCGTTGTTGTTCGACGTCCCATACCGGGCCTTCGCCCAGGGTGGTCTTGACGTCCACAAGCACTTCGATACGCATGGTGTGATCCCCTTATTGTTGTTGTGCGGGATGCAGGCCGCGCGATTACGCGGCCTTTCGCTGGTTAGAAGTTGACGTGGTCACGCCCCTTGAGCCCGAGGATTTCCCGCGCTTCATCCGGCGTGGCGACACGATGGCCGAGGGCTTCGATCACCGTACGAATACGCCGCACCTGGTCGGCATTCGAGGCCGCCAGCTTGCCTGGGCCGTCCCACAATGAATCCTCCAGGCCGACACGGGCGTTACTGCCCATGGATAGGCCCATGGTCGCCAACGGAATTTGCCCACGCCCGGCACCGAGGATCGACCACACGTAGTCGTCGCCAAACAGGCGGTCAGCGGTACGACGCATGTGCGCCAGGTCTTCGGGGTGGCTGCCGATGCCGCCGCGCAGCCCAAACACTGACTGGATAAACAACGGCGGCTTGAGCAGGCCGCGCTCCAGGAAGTGCGCGGCGGTGTAGAGGTGGCCGATGTCGTAGCACTCGATTTCAAAGCGGGTGCGGTTCTCGGCGCAGGCATTGAGGATGTGGGTGATGTCGCGGAAGGTATTGCGGAAGATCCGGTCGTCACTCTCTTCCAGGTACGGGCGCTCCCAGTCGTGCTTGAACTCGGTAAAGCGGTTAAGCATTTCGTACAGGCCGAAGTTCATCGAGCCCATGTTCAGCGAGGCCAGTTCCGGCTTGAACTGCATCACCGGTTGCAGGCGTTCTTCCACGCCCATCGTGGGTGCGCCGCCGGTGGTGATGTTGATCACCACGTCACTGGCGGCCTTGATGTGCGGCAGGAATTCGGCGAACAACGCCGGGTCCTGGCTGGGGCGGCCGTCAATCGGGTCACGGGCATGCAGGTGAACAATGGCCGCGCCGGCTTCGGCGGCGCCAATGGCGGCGGCGGCAATTTCCTGGGCGGTGATGGGCAAATGCGGCGACATCGACGGCGTATGAATCGCACCGGTGACGGCGCAGGTAATGATGACGGGGCGTTTTTTGGACATGACGATTCTCCGACTTTTATTCTTATGAAAAAAATCCTGGGTCCAGCGCTGTGTGTTCTTCCGTGGCTTACAGGTACTCGACGTTTCCGTCGACGCTGATCGCTTGGCCGGTCACGTTGCGTGCGGCGGGCGAACAGAGGAACAAGGCCATGGCCGCGACGTCTTCGGCGGTGACCATGCGCTTGAGGGAGATCTTGTTGAGGTATTCCTGGCGCATCTCGGCTTCGGGCACGCCGACCTGTTCGGCCCGGGCACGGATCACGCCGTCCATGCGCGGGCCTTCGACGATACCGGGCAGCAAGGCGTTGACGCGGATGTCGCTCTCACCCAGCTCCGACGCCAGGGATTTCATCAGGCCGACGATGGCCCACTTGGTCGCCGCATACGGCGTGCGCCAGGCGTAGCCGAGGCGTCCTGCCACCGAGGCGATATGCAGCAAGTGGCCGTGGGACGATTCTTTGAGCATCGGCACCGCGTGGTGGGCAAAGCGGTATTGCGCCGTCAGGTTGACATTGATGGTGGCTTGCCACTCGGCGTCGCTGATCGCATCGATACCACCGGTGGGCCCGGCGATCCCGGCGTTGTTGACCAGCACATCAAGGCCGCCGAAATGCTCGCGCTGTACCTTGAAGACCGCCTCGATCTGCGCGGCATCGCTGACGTCGGCACGGGTGGCGATGCTGCCCGGGTACTTGTCACGGAACGCCGCCAGGGCCGGTTCGCTCACATCACACACATGTACCTGGGCGCCGGCTTCCAGATACGCCGCCGCCAACACCTCACCAATCCCGGCAGCCCCGCCGGAAATCAATACACGTAACCCAGGATAGGGCTGCAGCCGTTGTAGGACACTCATGCACGTTTACCTCCTGAAACAGACGACCGCGCACGGTCGCTCTTGACGAGCAGGCGCGCCAGGGAATCGGCGGCCTGCATGATGTCATCGGTCACCGCCGCGCGGGCACCGGCGCCATCGCGGGCGGCCAGGGCTTCAACGATGCGCGTGTGCGCTTCCATCGAACGTTGCAGGTGAGCTTTATCCGGGGCAACCAAGGCAAAGCACGGGCCCATGTGCAGCCAGAAGTTTTCCACCGCAGCCATGGTCAATTCGGCCTGGGCCACCGCGTAGATGCGCCGGTGGAAAGCGAAGTTGGTCCACAGGTAGCGGGACACGTCGACTTCATCGGCGGCATGTTGCATCTGTTGGCACAGGTCGGTGATTTCGTCGAGGTCGGTTTTTTGCAGGAGCTGCACGGCTTTTTCCGCCAGTAAGCCTTCGAGGGCGACCCGCGCATCACGAATTTCGCGCAGGCGTTCGACGGTCATCAGGCGTACGCGCAGACGGGAGGTCTCGGTAACTTCAAAGGCGTTTTCGGCGCTGAGGCGTTGCAGCGCTTCACGCACCGGCATGGGGCTGGAGCCGAGCGCTTCGGCCAGGCCACGGATGGTGAGTTTCTGGCCGGGCTGGAAACGGCCACTCATCAAGGCTTCGCGGATCTGGCGATAGACCTGGTCTTGCAAGGTATCGCGGGAGACCTGGCGCAGGGTGGGCAGGAGCAGCGGACCATCTGTCATGAGTCAAAACCTGTGTTGTCGTTCTTATGCCTCCAATATGTGATCACAAATCAAATATGTCAAATAATTTCCCGGCGAAAAAAAGGGAGCTGCCGAATCACCTATCGGCAACTCCCATTGGGGTCGCGCCTTGGCCAAACTTACCCTTGGGAAAAATCAGGGCTGCAAAGGGCGCTCCTGATCCCGCTCGGAAAGCTCCGTACCATCATCCGGATGTTTCCAGGTCTGGGGTTTTTCCTCTTCACGCTGCCGAGGGGGTTGTTCACGCTCCGGCTCATCCTGGCGCTGCTGTTCGTTGCCCATGGTCACCTCCCATCCGTAAAAATTGGTCACACCTTTGCAGCATAGAACAGCACAGGACTTTTAAGCGGCGCTCCTATTGATAGCTAACGCACATCAATCAATCTAAATTTGTCACTTTTCATTTCTAAATGTGTCAGCCACTATTCCAGGTCTTAAGCGAAACAAGCACGTTAAAAGAACGCTGGAGACACAAAACCATGACTAGCCATTCCCGGCCCGACTCTGCCAGCTCGAAAGTAGGCGCTGTATTGCGCGTTACTTCGGGCAACTTCCTCGAACAGTTCGACTTCTTTCTGTTCGGCTTCTACGCCACCTATATTGCTGCCGCGTTCTTCCCCGCCGCTAATGAGTTTGCGTCATTAATGATGACCTTCGCCGTGTTCGGTGCGGGGTTCCTGATGCGGCCACTGGGCGCGATCATCCTGGGTGCTTACATCGATGACGTCGGTCGCCGCAAAGGGCTGATCGTGACGCTGTCGATCATGGCCAGCGGCACGCTGTTGATCGTGCTGGTGCCGGGTTATCACACCATTGGCCTATGGGCGCCGCTGCTGGTGCTGCTGGGCCGCCTGTTGCAAGGCTTCTCGGCCGGCGCGGAACTGGGCGGTGTGTCGGTGTACCTGTCTGAAATGGCCACGCCAGGGCGCAAGGGTTTCTACACCAGCTGGCAATCGGGCAGCCAACAGATCTCCATCGTGGTCGCCGCCGCGCTGGGCTATGGCTTGAACGTGTGGATGGAGCCGTCCGTGGTGGCCGACTGGGGCTGGCGTATTCCGTTCGCCGTCGGTTGCGTGATCATCCCGTTCATCTTTGTGCTGCGTCGCAACCTGCAGGAAACCGAAGAGTTCGCCAACCGCAAGCATCGCCCGACCATGCGCGAAGTGCTGGCCACATTGGCGAAGAACTGGACCATGGTCATCGGCGGCATGCTGATGGTGGCGATGACCACCACCGCGTTCTACCTGATCACCGTGTACGCGCCGACGTTCGGCAAGACCGTGCTGCAACTGAGCACCTCCGACGCCCTGCTGGTGACCTTGCTGGTGGCGGTGTCGAACTTTGTCTGGCTGCCGATCGGCGGCACCCTGAGCGACCGCTTCGGCCGCAAGCCGGTACTGATCGCCATGACCGCGCTGACAGTGCTCACGGCTTATCCGGCGCTGTCTTACGTGGTGAATGCACCCAGCTTCGCCCATATGCTGGAAACCCTGCTGTGGTTCTCGTTCCTGTACGGCATGTACAACGGTGCAATGATCCCGGCCCTCACCGAGATCATGCCAGTGGAAGTGCGCGTAGCGGGTTTCTCCCTGGCCTATAGCCTGGCGACCGCGATCTTCGGTGGTTTCACCCCGGCGATCTCCACCTGGTTCATCCACATCACCGAAGACAAGGCGTCGCCGGCGTATTGGATGATGTTCGCAGCGCTGTGCGCGCTGTGTTCGACCCTGGCGCTGTATCGTCGCGCCAACGCACGCGGGCAGGTCATGCAGGGGGCGGCGTGATGAAGTCTCTGCTCAAGACCCTGACGGCCCTGGCCCTCGGCGGACTGGCGCTGACGGCCCAGGCCGAACAGCTCAAGGTGATGACCTCGGGTGGCTTCACTGCCGCTTATAAACTGCTGGGCCCGCAATACGCCCAGCACAGCGGCGACACCCTCGACACGATCCTCGGCCCGTCCATGGGCAAGGCGCCGGAAGCGATTCCCAACCGCCTGGCCCGAGGTGAGCACGCCGACGTGGTGATCATGGTCGGCTACGCCCTGGATGACTTGATCAAACAAGGCAAGGTCGACCCGGCGTCCCGCGTAGAACTGGCCGACTCACGTATCGGTATGGTGGTGAAACAAGGTGCGGCCAAACCCGCGATCGGCACCGATGCCGAACTCAAGGCAGTGCTCAGCCAGGCCAAGTCCGTGGCGTATTCGGACAGCGCCAGCGGTGTGTATGTCGAGAAAGAGCTGTTCAAGAAGCTGGGCATGCCCGCCAAAGGCACCATGATCGAACGCCTGCCGGTGGCCGAACAGGTTGCCAAGGGCGATTACGAAGTGGGCTTGCAGCAGGTGGCGGAGTTGTTGCCCGTGCCGGGTGTGACCTACGTCGGCAAGATCCCGGAGGATGTGCAATCGGTGACGCGCTTTGCGGCGGGCATTCCGGTCAACGCCGAACACCCTGAGCAGGCCAAGGCACTGTTGCAGTTCCTGGCTTCGCCCCAGGCACAACCGGTGGTGCAATCCACCGGCCTGGACTCGGTGTCACGCTGACCGAAACGGCATCTCCCGCACCAATCGCTCCAACTCCAGCGCCGCCGGCGGCAATGTCCGCCCGCGGCGCTTGATCAAGCCCACATTGCGCATCACCTGCGGCTCCACCAACGGCACACTGACCAAAATCGGGTGCTCCGAGGCGGGCATCGCAATCGACGGCACCATCGCCACCCCCAACCCTGCCTCCACCAGCCCGATCATGGTGGTCACATGGTGCGTCTCGCAGATACTCGGCTTTTTCACCCGCACCCCGCGCAAGGCCTGATCCAGCAGGAAGCGGTTGCCCGAAGTCTTGTCCACAGTGATGTATTCGTACTCATAGGCTTCGGCCCAAGTCACGGCGTCACGCTGGGCCAGTGGATGGTCACGGCGACAGGCCAGCACATAGCGCTCTTGCAGCAGCAACTCGAACTCCATCTCATCGGCCAGGCTGCCACTGAAGCTCACGCCGAAATCTGCCTCACCACTTTCCACCGCGTTACACACTTCACCGGCACTGGCATCCAGCACCCGTAGGCGAATCTTCGGATAGAGCTTGTGGAATTCGGAGATCACGTGGGGCATGAAGTAGTACGCGGTAGACGGCACGCAGGCGATGGTCACGTTGCCCATGCGCGTGGACGCGACATTGCTGATGCCCATCAGGGCGACGTCGAGGTCGTCGAGTATGCGTTCGACCTGCGGCAGGAAGGCGCGGCCGACCATGGTCAGGCTGACGCGGCGGGTGGTGCGTTCGAACAGCTTTACGTCGAGGGCGGACTCAAGTTTTTCGATGCGCCGGCTGAGGGCCGGTTGCGAGATCCGGATGGCCTCGGCGGCGCCGCGAAAACTGCCCTTGTCTACCACGGCGCGAAAGGCTTGGAGGTCGTTGAGGTCGAAGTTGATGATCACAAGGGCTGGCCAGTTGAGTCGGGATGGGTGGCATTATCGTCTCGCTGCCGAGTGCACGCTAATTAAACCCTGCCGCCAAACCCTACACAGGCCTGAAGCGCCCGCGTGATGCGGCTTGCGGCGATTGAACGAAAACCATCGAAACAATTCAAAACACTTCAATTTAGTATAAATTGCATGCCATTCCCAAGGCATTCAAGGAGATCCCCGTGGCAACTCTGCAAGCTCATACCATCCAGGCACTGCACACCCATCGCCCTACCCTGCTGACCGAATGGGTTGCCAGCCTTGAGGCTTCGGGGGCCACGCGCAACGTCAAGGCCGAGGACACCCGGCAGCAGGCCAACGACTTCCTCAACCTGCTGATCGCGGCACTGCAGCAAGGCGGTTCGCAACAGGTCAACCATGAAAACTGGGCAGAAACCCGGGTCTTCCTGGAAAAGCTCTCCCACAGCCGCGCCCTGATCGGCCAGGACTCGCAACAGACCGCCAGCTTTATCTTCGCCCTCAAGGGCCCGCTGTTCGCCCTGCTGCAACGTGAATACGCCGAGCAACCGACACAGATGGCCGAACAGCTGTGGGAAATCTCCGAACTACTCGACGCGCTGGGCATGCACACCATCCGTACGTTCCAGAAATCCCGTGAGTCGGTGATCAAGCGCCAGCAGGAAGAGTTACTGGAACTGTCCACCCCCGTGGTCAAGCTGTGGGACGGCGTGCTGGCCCTGCCGATGATCGGCACCCTGGATTCGCAACGCACCCAGGTGGTCATGGAATCGCTGTTGCAGCGCATCGTCGACACCGGCTCGGAGATCGCCATCATCGACATCACCGGCGTGCCGACCGTGGACACCCTGGTCGCGCAGCACCTGTTGAAAACCGTCACCGCCATCCGCCTGATGGGCGCCGACTGCATCATCAGCGGCGTGCGTCCGCAAATCGCCCAGACCATCGTGCACCTGGGTCTCGACCTGCAAGGCGTGGTCACCAAGGCCAACCTGGCGGACGCCTTGGCGCTGGCCCTTAAACGCCTGGGCGTCACCATCAGCAAGGCTGTTTAAGCATGGAACGCATCCCGATTTTGCAGATGGGCGAATTCCTGCTGGTGACGATTCAGGTCGACATGCACGACCAACTCGCGCTGACCTTGCAGGACGACCTGTCTGAACGCATCAGCCGGACCTCGGCGCGAGGCGTGTTGATCGATATCTCGGCGCTGGACATGGTCGACTCGTTCATCGGCCGCATGATCGGCACCATTTCCGGCCTGTCGCGCATCATGGATGCCCAGACCGTACTGGTGGGTATGCAGCCGGCCGTGGCGATCACCCTGGTGGAGCTGGGCATGACCCTGCCGGGTGTGGCGACCGCGTTGAACGTCGAGCGCGGCATGAAACTGCTGCGCGACCGGGTAGACCACTCATGACCCAGGCCAGCAGCGGCACCCAACCGGTGCTCATCGAACAGGATGTGGTGCTGGCCCGACAATTGGTGCGCAAGCTCGCCCAGGAATGCGGCATGCGCCTGATCGATCTGACCAAGCTGGTCACCGCCGTCAGCGAGCTGGCGCGTAACACCGTGGTCTACGGCGGCGGCGGCCATATGGACTGGGCCGTGGTCGAGAAAGACCACCGCCCCGGCCTGCGCCTGACCTTTCGCGATGAAGGCCCGGGCATCCCCGACCTCAAACTGGCGATGACCGACGGCTGGACCTCCGGCAGCGGCCTGGGCCTGGGCCTGACCGGCGCCAAACGCCTGGTGCACGAGTTTGAACTGGACACCGCTCCCGGTAAGGGCACCCGCGTGACGATCACCCGATGGACGTGAACATTCCCAGCGCCTTGACCGAGGTGCTGCTGATCGAAGATGTCAGCCAGGTCGGCCATGCCCGACGCACCGCGCAACAGCTCGCCGAGCAATTGGGCTTTGACGAAACCGACGCCGGCCGCGTGGCGCTGGTGGCCACTGAGCTGGCCAGCAATATCCTCAAGCATGCCACCCACGGCGAGTTGCACTTGCGCGCTACGGGCAATCAGGGCGTGGAGATGATCGCCGTGGACCGTGGCCAGGGGTTTGACCTGGACAGCTGCCTGGTGGACGGTTTTTCCACCGGCGGCACCCAGGGCATTGGCATGGGCGCCATCTCGCGCGTGGCCCAGGTGTTCGATGTGTACGCCGATCAACGCGGCACGGCGATGCTCGCCCGCCTGTATCCGCGCGCATCAGGCGCAAAGGACATTCGCTACGGCGTCAGCCAGCACTCCCTGCACCACGACCCGGCGTGCGGCGATGCCTGGCACCTGGCGATCGAGCCCGGCCGCTTCAGCGTGATGGTCGCCGACGGCCTGGGCCATGGCAGCGAGGCCGAACGGGCAGCGCACGCCGGTGAAGCGGTGTTTGCCGAGGACGCGTTCCTGGACCCGACCGTATTGTTCAACGACCTGCATATCGGCATGGGCGGTACACGCGGCGCCGCCGTGGCCGTCGCCCAGTACGATGCCGCGGCCGACAGCCTGCGCTTCACGGGCGTGGGCAATATCGGCGCCAGCCTGATCGGCCCCGACAAGTCGCGTGGGCTGGCCTCGCACCCCGGCATCGTCGGCGTGCAGTTCCGCAAGGCGCAGCCCTTCGACTACGCTCAGGTCACCGGCCAACTGCTGGTCCTCTACAGCGATGGGCTGCAATCACGCTGGAACCTGACCAACTACCCTGGGCTTTCCCAACGCCATCCGGCCTTGATCGCCGCCATCCTGCACCGTGATTTCTGTCGCGGCCGGGATGACGTTACCGTTTTCGTGATTGCCCTGGAGGCCATTGATGGCTGAGACCACCGCTGCCCTCGCCGATGAAGTGCAACGCCTGCGCCAGGAGGCCGATGCGTTGCGCGCGGAGCTGGACGAAACCAATCAGGGCGTATTGGCGCTGTATGCCGAGCTGGATACCCAGGCCGACCAACTGCGCCAGGCGTCGGACCTCAAAAGCCGCTTCCTGTCGTACATGAGCCATGAATTCCGCACGCCCCTGGGCTCGATCCTGAGCATCACCAGCCTGCTGGCCGATGAGCTCGATGGCCCGTTGAGTCCCGAGCAACACACCCAGGTGGGGTTTATCCGCAGCTCGGCGCGGGAGCTGCGTGAAATGGTCGACGACCTGCTGGACCTGGCCAAGATCGAGGCCGGGCGCATCACCATCTCGCCGGCCTGGTTCGACATGTTCGATTTGTTTTCGGCGTTGCGCGGGATGTTCCGCCCGATTGTCGATGCCTCCTCCATCGACCTGATCTTCGAAGAACCCATCGGCCTGCCCAAGCTCTACACCGACGACAAGAAGCTGGCGCAGATCCTGCGCAACTTCATCTCCAACGCGCTGAAGTTCACGGTACACGGCGAGGTGCGGGTATCGGCGCAACGGGTCGGTGAGCAGGAAATCCGCTTTGCCGTGCATGACACCGGCCTGGGCATTCCCGCCGAACTGCACAACAACCTGTTCGAAGACTTTTCCCAGATCGACTCACCGCTGCAAAAACGCCTGCGCGGCACCGGCCTCGGCCTGTCGCTGTGCAAGCGCTTTGCCGAGCTGCTTGGTGGCCGGGTCGGCGTAGAGAGTACTCCCGGCGTTGGCTCGATGTTTTTCGTGATCATTCCTCTTTCTATTGCTGGCGGGCCTGTCGATGAACCGTGACATTCAACTGCTGATCGTCGACGACAACGCCGCTACCCGCTACGCCCTGCGCCGGCGCCTGGAAAGCCATCATTACCTCGTGCTTGAGGCCGGCACCGGCCAGGAAGGCCTGGACCTGATCGCCAGCAAGAAGATCGACGGGCTGATCCTCGACGTCAACCTTCCGGACATGAGCGGCTTCGACATCGTGCGCGTGCTGCGCGCCAATCCGGTCACTGCCTTGCTGCCGGTGGTGCACGTATCGGCAGCGTCGATCGAGACCGGCGACATCATCACCGGCCTGGATGCCGGGGCCGATGCCTACCTGATCCACCCGGTCGACCCCGATGTACTGTTGGCGACCCTGCGCACCTTGTTGCGCGTGCGTGACACTGAATACGCTCTGCGCGAGAGCGAGGCGCGCTTTCGCGAGATTTTCTTCAACATCAGCGCCCCGATTGCGGTGATGGACGCGCAGCTCAAGGTTCACGAGTGCAACCACGCCTTCGCCCAGTTGATTCACGACAACCTCAACCCCGACGCCCTGCTGGAGTGCTTCGCCGCCGACCAACTCGCGGTGCTTCAGGAACTGTGCCTGCGCCTGGCCGCCGGTGAGCGCTGGAAAGGCACATTGCAAATGAAGGTCGACGGTCAGTTGCGCGAGACCGAGTGGCAGATTTCGCCCTATCGCAGCGCTGAATTGAGCCTGGTGTTTGTCGAGGATGTCACCGAACACCGCCACCGCGAACGGCATCAGCAGGCCGAACTGGCCAACGCCACCAACCGGCTGGCCCACACCGAGGCGCAGCTGTTGCAGGCGCAGAAAATGGATGCCCTGGGCAAACTCACCGGCGGCATCGCCCATGACTTCAACAACCTGCTGACCGGGATCATCACCAGCCTGGAGCTGATCAAGAAACGCATCGACACCCAGCGCACCGACAAAGTCATGGGCTATGCCGATGCGGCGTTGAGTTCAGCCCTGAGTGCCGCCGGTCTGATCAACCGCCTGCTCGCCTTCGCCCGCCAGCAACCGCTGGATACGCGGCCGATCGACATCAATGCCCATGTGCGCTCGCTGGAAGAGCTGCTGGTGCGCACTATCGGTGAACATGTCGCGCTGAAACTCGAACTGACCAACAACTCGGCCGTGGCCATGGTTGATCCGATCCAGCTGGAAAGCGCCGTGCTGAACCTGGTGATCAACGCCCGCGACGCGCTGCCCAAGGGCGGCAATATCTGGGTGACCACCTACCTGGCCTACTCCAACGGCAACCTCAAACTGGAAAACGGCCCCTACGTCGCCCTGTCGGTGCGCGATAACGGTGTGGGCATCGAGCACAGCGTCATCGACAAGGTGTTCGATCCGTTTTTCACCACCAAGCCCGTCGGCCAGGGTACCGGGCTGGGCCTGTCGACCATCTACGGGTTTGCCCGCCAGTCCGGCGGCGATGCACAGATCCGCAGCGTGCCCCGACAGGGCACCGAGGTGACCATCATGCTCCCCGCCGCAAGCGGACCCGCCAGCACGGCGGTCAAGCCCCTGGCAGAACCCGGCCACAGCCACGGCGAACATGTGCTGATCGTCGAAGACATGCCTTCGGTGCGCAGCTTCGTGGCCGAGGTGCTGATCGACGCCGGCTACCGCTGCAGCCTGGCCGCCGATGGCGACGAAGCCATCGCCAGCCTGCGCAACGACCCGAGCATCGACCTGCTGCTGACCGATGTCGGCCTGCCCTACATGACCGGGCGCGAACTGGCCGATGTCGTACGTGAAATGCACCCTGCACTGCCGATTCTGTTCATGACGGGCTACGCGGAAAACGCGGCGAATCGCCAGAGCTTCCTCGGCGAAGGCATGGACCTGATTTACAAGCCGTTTCATATCGATGAGTTGCTGGCGAAGATCCGTCGCGGGCTGGACGCCACGGCAGGCACCCGTTAGCAGGGACATCGGACAGTTTCGAGGTGATGTTCAGCCCTATGCTTGGTACCGTGGCGGCCTTTCGATCCGCTACCGGTAGTGAGCAATGACTCAATCCCTGAACCATCATCGAGCCCTGCGCTGCATCCTGGCGGTGTTCGCCCTGCTGAGCGCCGCCACCTTGGGCTTTTTCGCCTGGCAGAGTTTCTACCCGGTTCGCGCCGCCGATCAGTGGCGTTACCAGGTGCTGCATCGCGACGTGGCTAAGGCAGCGTCCCTGATGCCGATGGCCGACGGATCCTTGATGGTCAGCCAGGAACTCGACGACGCCAAGGGCAGCATCGTGCGCATTCACCCGGACGGAACACGCGACGTGGTGGTGGGCAACCTGTCCAAGCCGGACGGCATGTTCGCCACCCGTGGCGGCTGGGTGTTCAGCCAGGAATCGGCTGATTTACCCGTGAGCTTCTTCAAGGACGGCGTCGTGACTGAATTGTTCAGGGGCGAAAGTGTGCAAGGCCTTTGGGACGACGGCGACTACCTCTATGCCATCGAAGACCGCAAACCGGTAGGACGCCTGCTGCGCTATCGCTGGAGCGATCAATCCTTGACCGTGCTGCGCGACCAGGTCCAGGAAGGCGAATCCATCGTGCGCTGCACGGATGGACGCCTGCTCTACAACGAAAAGAAAAAAGGCGTGGTGCGCGAGCTGAGCGCAGATGGCAGCGATCCGGTGGTGCAGGCTGGCCTGAACCAGCCGACGTTTCTGATGTGCGATGCGCGTGGGTTATGGATCAATGAAGACGCCACCCACCGGGCACGCTTGTTGCTGATTGATCAACAGGGGCGCCAGCAGACCATTTTGTCGTTCTTGAAGGCGCCGCAATCGATTGTGCCGACGGGGCATGGGACGTATCTGCTGGCCGAAGGTGGGCGCGATCGCGTACTGGAATTAACGCCGCCCCCGACCACCCTGGCGCACGAGTGAGTTACAGCTGAAACCGCGCCACCGCCTCGTTCAGCGAGACGGCCAATTGCGCCAGTTCACGGCTTGAGCCATTGATCTGCCCGGCCCCGGAAGAGGACTGTGCGGACAGGTCGCGAATATTGACGATATTGCGATCGACTTCCTTGGCCACCTGGGCCTGCTCCTCGGCGGCGCTGGCGATGACCAGGTTGCGCTGGTGAATCTGGTCGATGGAGTCGGTGATCTGGCTTAACGCACCGCCCGCGCCCTCAGCCAAGGCCAGGGTGTCGGTGGCACGCTGGGTACTCGACTGCATCGAGGTCAACGCTTCGTTGGATCCCGTGCGCATCGCGGTCACCATCTGGTCGATTTCCAGGGTCGATTGTTGGGTGCGATGGGCCAGGGCGCGGACTTCATCAGCCACCACCGCAAAGCCGCGCCCGGACTCACCGGCGCGCGCCGCCTCAATCGCGGCGTTAAGCGCCAGCAGGTTGGTCTGCTCGGCGATGGAGCGAATCACGTCGAGTACCTTGCCGATGTCCCGCGATTGCTCGGCGAGGTTCTGCACCAGGGTCGAGGTTTCGCCGATGTTGGTGCTCAGGGCTTGAATGGCGCTGACCGTTTCACCCACACGGTGCTGGCCTTCGCGCGCGGTTTCATTGGAAAGACGCGTGGACTCGGAGGTGGACACCGCATTGCGCGCCACCTCATCCGCCGCCGAGGTCATCTCGTTGACAGCGGTAGCGGCCTGCTCGATTTCAGCGGTCTGCTTTTGCAGGCTGCGGCTGCTCTGGTCAGTGATGCCGTTCAGGTCAGTGGCCGATGACGCCATCTGCCCCGCCGACTGGCGAATCAGTTGCAACGTCCCGCGCAGGTTGGCCTGCATGGTCTTGAGTGCCACCAGCAGGCGAGTCACTTCGTCATTGCCGCTCACGTCTACCGTCTGGGTCAGGTCGCCCTCGGCCACGTTTTCGGCAGCCCGCACCGCATGGCTCAGCGGGCCGACAATGCTGCGCGTGAGCAACCAGGCCAGCAGCACCGTGCTCAACCCCGCAACGATCACAAAGCCGAACACCATGGTGCGCGAGCGGCCGTACTGCGACTCGGCCGTCTGGCCCTGTTGGTTGATCTGGGCGTTGTAATAGTCGGCCAGGGCATTGAGCTGGGCACCGGAGCCATCGACCACGGTTTTCATATCCACCAGCAACAACTTGTTGAGCTCTGCGCCCTGCTGCTTGTCGGCAAGGCTGAACGACTGCGCCAGCCCCTGCTGGTATTGGCGCAGCGAGACCTGGAATTGGTCATAAAGCGTGCGTACTTCGGGGGTGTCGATCACCGCATCGAGGTCAGCCAGCCGTTTGGCCAGGTCCTGGCTGCGGGTGTCCATCTGGCTACGGTATTGCGGGATGCTCGCCGGATTCGGGTCCAGGGCCATGCGCAAAGAGATCGTACGAATGCGCAGCATGATTTCACGAATGTCCGCCACCAGCCGCATCTTCGGCACCAGCCCACTTTCCACCTGCACCGCGCTGGCGCGGATGCTTGCCATGTTCGACAGTGCAAAAAAACCCAGCAGGGCCACGAGCAAAGCAATCAGGGCAAAACCCAGACCCGCACGGCGGGCGATGGACAGGCTGCGAAGGGACATTAGGGGGGACTCTCTTATTGGGGATACGATGTCGTACGAGAGTGTTTCGGCCGTGTGGATAAAGACTTGAGGGGCGTACACCCAATCAGCGGCTGATCTTATTCCCGCCATTGGCCGCCAGAATCGTGTTTATGAAGTGCTGAATGGAAAACGAGCGCTGACCTTGCCAATGATTTGGAAGCTGCATGAGATGTTTGGTATTCCAGCAGAAAGCCTGATCAAGCCAGTAAGGCATGCTTGAAGACGGAATACGGTTGGTTGTGCCTGCTGGAAACAACCACTACGGCCCTGTTTGCTGCTCGGAACGAGTAGCTTGCCCTCAAATCTCAGAAACGAAAAAGCCCCGTAGCTTATTCAGCTACGGGGCTTTTTCTATGTAATGGCGGAGAGATAGGGATTCGAACCCTAGGTACCGGTGAAGGTACAACGGATTTCGAATCCGTCCCATTCGGCCACTCTGGCATCTCTCCAACGGCGCGCATCATAACAGCATGATTCGTGGAAGCAAAGCGCAGATGCGATTTTTTTCCGTGCTATCAGATGCTTGCGTCGATTAAAGCGGTACGCCGAGGCGCTTGGCGACTTCTTCGTAGGCTTCGATCACATCACCGAGGCCTTGGCGGAAGCGGTCTTTGTCCATCTTCTTTTTGGTGTCCTTGTCCCACAGGCGGCAGCCGTCCGGGCTGAACTCGTCGCCCAGGACGATGGAGCCGTCGTGGAACACGCCGAATTCCAGCTTGAAGTCCACCAGCAGCAGGCCTGCGTCGTCGAACAGCTTGCTCAGCACGTCGTTGACCTTGAGGGACAACTCCTTCATGCGCGCCAGTTGCTCAGCGGTGCCCCAGCCGAATGCCACGACGTGGGATTCGTTGATGAACGGGTCGCCCTTGGCGTCGTCCTTCAGGAACAGCTCGAACGTGTAAGGGTTGAGCTTGAGGCCCTCTTCCACGCCCAGGCGCTTGACCAGGCTGCCGGCGGCGTAGTTACGCACGACGCACTCGACGGGGATCATGTCCAGCTTCTTCACCAGGCACTCGTTGTCGCCCAGCAGTTTGTCGAATTGGGTCGGGATACCGGCCGCTTCGAGTTTCTGCATGATGAAGGCGTTGAACTTGTTGTTCACCATGCCTTTGCGATCAAGCTGTTCGATGCGCTTGCCGTCGAACGCCGAAGTGTCGTTGCGAAACAGCAGGATCAGGCGGTTGGCGTCGTCGGTCTTGTAAACCGACTTGGCTTTGCCGCGGTAGAGTTCTTCACGTTTTTCCATGATGGGCTCCGCTTTGAGTGAGGTGGGCTAGGCGATGTGTCGCCAGTCGAGCCCTGAATCTTGATCGGCCAGTTGCAGCCAGTCCGGGTCGCACCCGAGGGTGTCGACAAAACATTGCCGGGCAAGCGTCGGCAGGTTGTTCTTGCTGCTCAGGTGGGCCAGGACCAAGTGTTGCAGGTCTTGCCAGCCCAACTCATACACCAGGTACGCCGCCTGATGGTTGTTCAAATGCCCCAGTTCGCCGCCCACCCGCTGCTTGAGAAAGTAGGGGTAATGACCGCGAGCCAGCAGGTCTCGGCAGTGGTTGGACTCGATCATCAAGGCATCGAGGTTCCGGTAACCGTCCAGTACCTTGGCGCAATAGGAGCCCAGGTCGGTGAGCACGCCGAAGCGTCGCTCTCCGTCACTGAATACATACTGCGTCGGTTCCTGGGCGTCGTGCGCTACGGCAATCACATCAATGCTCAGGGCACCGATCTGCAGTTGCTCGCCACCGGCCAGGAAACCTGCGGGTTCAATGGGTTTGCGCATCCCGCGCAGTGTGCCGCGACTGAGGTACACCGGAAGATTGTAGCGCCGAGACAGCAAACCCACGCCATGCACGTGGTCGGCATGTTCGTGGGTCACCAGAATCGCGCTCAGCTGCGAGGGGTGAACCCCCAGGCGCAGCAGGCGCCGCTCGGTTTCTTTTAACGAGAAACCACAATCCACCAGTACGTACGTGTCGTCATGGGCGACCAGCGTGCCGTTCCCTTGGCTACCGCTACCGAGAACAGCAAAACGCATCGGATCAGCCCAGGTTGTCCTGAATCACGCCCAACACTTTGCGCGCTGTTTCAGCTGGCGCAACGGTGTTGATGTTCTTCTCGACGGTGACTTGCACAGCCTCGCCAACCTTGCTCAAACGAACCTGATAACGCTCGGCGCGAGTCTCGATTTCTTCCTTGCTCGGCTTGCTGCCGAACAATTTGCCGAAGAAACCAGGCTCTTCATCTTTGCGCTCGGCCTTTTCAGCCACGTTGATGTAGTACAGGCCCAGGCTGCGGTTGATGTCTTCAACACGCCACGGGCCTTGCTCCAACGCACGACCGACACTGGCCCAGGCACGATCCAGGTCTTCACCCAGGTTCAGCACCACGTTGCCGCTGCCGTCTTCGGTGAGGCTGACGCGGCTCGGGGTGTCGTAATCACGTGCGGCGAGCAGGGAGACGGAACCGCCCTTCTCGGAGATACGGCTCATGCTGGCCAGCATCTCGTCGACCAATGCCGAGTCGACACCGGTGTTGACCGAGCGGTTGGTGAAGTCGACGTTGGCGGTGCTGCCGGCAGGACGCTCGGCGCTGACCACATAGACTTCACTGGTGTTGCGCTGCACGCCTGGCTCGATGCGCACACGCACACGGGCTTCGCTGTCGGCAGCTACACCACCGGCCTGCAGGCGCTTGGCCATGGTGGCGGACAGTTCACTGCCCTGCTGCCATGCCGTGGTGAACTCACCGGTCTGCGGGCGCTGCTCGTCGATGCGGAAACCGTTGTCCTGGAAGAACTGCACCGCTACCGGCCAGACTTCGGCAGGTGGGCGTTGCGCCACGATCCAACGCGAATCACCGCTCTTCTGCAGGCTGTAATCGCTGGCATCCGCCACGGCCGAGATCGGCTGTGGACGTGGCACTACGTATTCACCTTTGGTGGTGTCGTCGGCAACGTTGCGTGGAATCGGCAGCAACGGGTCAAGACGCTTGGCGACGTTGACGTCCGGCGGCAGTTGCATCGGTTTGGTTGCTTGTGCTTCCAGGTAATCGCTGCCGCGGTCACGGAAGTAGCCTTCCGGGCCCCAGATCCAACCGCAGCCACTGGTGCTGGAGATAATCAAGGCAAGTGCGGAAAGTCCGGCCAATCGCTTCATGCGTAGTGCTTCCTCAATTAAACCAGGACGCCGGACTGGCGCAGGGCCTGTCGCAGCGGTTCGTGAAAGGCTTCGCTGAGGCGGGTGAGCGGCAGACGGATACCGTCCGGCATCAGGCCCATCTCGAACAGTGCCCACTTCACGGGAATAGGGTTGGATTCGATAAACAGTGTCTTGTTGAGCGGCATCAGCTTCTCGTGGATCGCACGGGCGGTCACGGCGTCGCCGGCGATGGCGGCGGCGCACAGGTCGCTCATGGCGCGCGGGGCGACGTTGGCGGTCACGGAGATATTGCCCTTGCCGCCCAACAGCATCAGCTCGACTGCGGTGGCGTCGTCACCGGAATACAGCAGGAAGTCGCTGCTCACGCCGGCCAGGATGTCCTTGGCACGCTGCAGGTCGCCGGTGGCTTCCTTGATGCCGATGATGTTCGGCACGGTGGACAGGCGGATCACGGTCTCGGCCTTCATGTCGCACGCGGTACGACCGGGCACGTTATAGAGGATTTGCGGGATGTCGACGGCTTCGGCAATGGTGCGGAAGTGCTGGTACAGGCCTTCCTGGGTCGGCTTGTTGTAGTACGGGGTGACCAGCAGGCAAGCGTCGGCGCCAGCTTTCTTGGCGTTTTTGGTCAGCTCGATGGCTTCGCGCGTCGAGTTGGCGCCCGTGCCGGCGATCACGGCGATACGCCCCGCGACACGCTTGACCACGAACTCGATCACCTGGATGTGTTCTTCCACATCGAGGGTGGCCGATTCACCAGTGGTGCCGACCGCCACGATGGCGTTGGTGCCTTCTTGCAGGTGGAAGTCCACCAGTTTGCCAAGGCTGTCCCAGTCGAGATGACCTTGTGCATCCATGGGTGTGACCAGTGCCACCATACTGCCCGCAATCATGCAACCGCTCCTGCCGGAAAAAGAGAGCCGTAATGGTACTGGCGCCAAGATGCTTGTACAAGCGAAGTACCGCCTGAGGATGCGTTCTGGCGCAACTAAACGACAGGCAATGCCATCATCGGGCCAAAGCACCGCTCGCAGGAGGGTGAAATCAAGCCGTTCACGTAATGAAAACGCCCCCTCCTATCCCTTGGCGACGCTTTTCGCTACCCTTCATGCTTTGATCGATACAGCCCTCACAGTATCGACCGCTCATCGTTTTAGGAAGGCTGCATGTCCACCCCCACAGTTCGCGAACAATTCCTTGTTATCAGTGCCCTCGGCGCCAACCCCATGGAGCTGACCAACGTCCTGTGCCGCGCCAGCCATGAAAACCGCTGTGCCGTGGTGACCTCCCGCCTGACCCGCCACGGCGAGTGCAGTGCGCTGGTCTTGCAGATTTCCGGCACCTGGGATGCCCTGGCGCGCCTGGAAACCGGCCTGCCGGGCCTGGCCAAGAAGCACGATTTCACCGTCAACGTGGTGCGCAGCGCGGCGCTGGAAAATCGCCCGCAAGCGCTTCCTTATGTGGCGTATGTCAGCTCGGCCTATCGCTCGGACATCGTCAATGAGCTGTGCCAGTTCTTCATCGACCACAACGTCGAACTGGAGAACCTGACCTGCGACACCTACCAGGCCCCGCAAACCGGCGGCACCATGCTCAACGCGACGTTCACCGTGACCTTGCCGGCCGGCGTGCAGATCAGTTGGCTGCGCGACCAGTTCCTGGATTTCGCCGATGCCCTGAACCTCGACGCGTTGATCGAGCCGTGGCGCCCACAGAACCCAATGTAAGGAAGTTTTTTCATGGCGGTAGTCATCGACAAACCCGTAGCCGATTTCGAAGCCCAGGCCACCAGTGGCCAGACCTTCAGCCTTGCCGCCCTCAAGGGCAAGCAAGTAGTGATCTACTTCTACCCGAAGGACAGCACCCCCGGCTGCACCACCGAAGGCCAGGGTTTCCGTGACCAGTACGCCGCATTCAAGGCCGCCAACACCGAAGTGTTTGGCGTGTCGCGCGACAGCGTGAAGTCCCACGAGAACTTCAAGGGCAAGCAGGAATTCCCGTTCGAGCTGATCAGCGACAAGGACGAGGCGGTTTGCCAGCTGTTTGATGTGATCAAGTTGAAGAAGCTGTACGGCAAGGAATACCTGGGCGTGGATCGCAGCACCTTCCTGATCGACAAGGACGGTGTGCTGCGCCAGGAATGGCGCGGCGTGAAAGTGCCAGGGCATGTGGATGCCGTTCTGGCCGCAGCCCAGGCATTGAACAAGGCCTGATCTGTAGCGCGAGCCATTGTGGTGCGGGACACACGCCCTCACCACAATTCTCTCCTGCCGTTACAACAACGGCGCCACCACCGGTTCCTGCCGCGGCCACGCATCCAGTACGGCCTTGAACAGCGTCGCCAGGGGAATCGCAAAGAACACCCCCCAGAATCCCCACAGCCCACCAAACAACAACACTGCGCAGATAATCGCCACAGGGTGCAGGTTGACCGCCTCCGAGAACAGCAGCGGCACCAGCACGTTGCCATCCAGGGTCTGGATGATGCCGTAGACCGCCATCAGGTAGATGAACTGG
Organism: Pseudomonas sp. SH10-3B; assembly: GCF_019891415.1. Classification (NCBI taxonomy): domain Bacteria; kingdom Pseudomonadati; phylum Pseudomonadota; class Gammaproteobacteria; order Pseudomonadales; family Pseudomonadaceae; genus Pseudomonas; species Pseudomonas sp. SH10-3B. The sequence continues at coordinate 25,176 of NZ_JAFLXD010000033.1, forward strand.
TCGCTCCAGCCCCACTGGAACAAGGCGATCAAGGTCACCGGCACCGTCACCACCACAGCGCCGACATACGGCACCACCACCGAAATACCTACCAGCAGTGCCAGCAAGGCGGCGTAATTGAGGTCCAGCGCGATAAACGCGATGTAGGTGACGCCGCCACAGATAATGATCTCTATGACTTTGCCACGAATGTAGTTGGCGATCTGCCGGTTCATTTCCTCGGCCACCCGGGTGATCAATGCCCGTTCGCGTGGCAGATAACCGCGCACCCAGCGCCCGATCATGGCGCGGTCCTTGAGGAAGAAGAACACCAGGATCGGGACGAGCACCAGGTAGATCATGATGTTGACCAGCAGCGGCAGGCTGGACAGGGAAAAGGTCAGCGCCCATTGTCCGAACTTGCCGATCTCGCCGCGCGCCACTTCTATGGCCTGCAACACCTGCTCGTCCGAGACCAGGTGCGGGTAGCGCTCCGGCAACAGCAGCAACAGCGACTGCCACTTGGCGAGCATGCCCGGCAACTCGTTGAACAACGTGATCAGTTGGTGCCACAGCAGCGGTAACACCACCACGATAAACACCACCAGCAGCCCCATGAACAAGGCGAATACCAGGCCCACTGCCGCGCCGCCCGGCAAGCGTAAACGCTCCAGCGTGGTGACCAGGCCCTGCATCAGGTAAGCCAGCACCATCCCCGCCAGTACCGGCGCCAGCATGCCACCCAAGGTGAGTACGGCCGTAAAGGCCAGGAATAGCAGGACCGCCAGCACCACGGCTTCTTCATCGGAGAAGTAGCGCTGGATCCAGTCTCGTAACACTTTGAACATCAATCAACCTCGGGCGGTAGGGGCAAACGGTTCAGGCCTTGCGCAACCAGTAACGGTACACACCGGCGGCGTCTTCTTCATGCAACAGGGTATGGCCGGCCAGCTTGGCGAAGGTACGGAAATCACGCTGGGAACCTGCGTCGGTGGCGATCACCTTGAGCACTGCACCACTGGCCAATCGATTGAGCTCCAGCTTGGCCTTGAGCAGAGGCAGCGGGCAATTGAGGCCGCTGGCATCGAGTTCGGCATCAAAGGCTACAGCGTCGGTCATGGTTTTACTCCGGACAAGCATTCGGGGTGCTTAGAATATCTGGTCCGAAGCTCAGTGTCCGGCTACAGTAAGCTCTTTGTCGAAAGGCTCTGTGCATGACTTTTTTGCGCCCTACCCTGCTGACGCTGGCTTGCCTGCTGGCCTCCCCAGGCTTCGCTGACGACCTGCCGTCACTTGGCGACGCCAGTTCTGCCATTGTCTCGCCACAACAGGAATATCAGTTGGGCCGTGCCTGGCTGGCCTATCTGCGGGGCCAGGTCTCGCAACTGAACGACCCCCAGCTCAAGGACTACGTGGAAACCAGCGTGTACAAGCTGGTGGAGACCAGCCAGGTGAATGACCGGCGCCTGGAGTTCATCCTGATCAACAGCCCGCAACTGAACGCCTTTGCTGCGCCAGGCGGTATCGTCGGCGTGAACGGCGGCCTGTTTCTCAATGCCCAGACCGAAGGGGAATATGCGTCGGTACTGGCCCACGAATTGGCTCACTTGTCCCAGCGTCACTTCGCCCGGGGTGTTGAGGCGCAGCAGCGCATGCAGATCCCGATGATGGCCGCCCTGCTCGGCGGCATCATTGCCGCCGCCGCCGGTGCAGGGGATGCCGGGATTGCTGCGATTGCCGGCACCCAGGCGGCGGCCATCCAGGAACAACGACGGTTCTCTCGGCAGAATGAACAGGAAGCGGACCGTATCGGCATCGTCAACCTGGAGAAAGCCGGCTACGACCCGCGTTCCATGCCGACCATGTTCGAACGCCTGATGCGTCAGTACCGCTTCGACGCAAAGCCGCCGGAATTTCTGCTGACGCACCCGGTGACCGAATCGCGTATCGCCGACACCCGCAACCGCGCGGAACAAGCCAAGGCCGGCGGCAAGGAAGACAGCCTGCGCTACCAGCTGATTCGCGCACGGGTACAACTGCAATACGAAGACACGTCAGGACTGGCCGCCAAGCGGTTCCAGGCGCAACTGGACGAGAATCCGAAAAACGATGTGGCGCGCTATGGCCTGGCTATCGCCCAGATCAAAGCCTCCCAGTTCAAGCAGGCACGGGAAAGCCTGCAACCCTTGCTGGCCAAGGAGCCCAACGACATCACCTACAACCTGGCGCAAATCCAACTGGATATCGACAACAACCGCTTGCCCGATGCCCAGCAACGCACAGATCGGATGCTGACCCAATATCCTGGCAACTATCCGCTGAATCAGATTCGGGTAGATCTGCTGCTTAAGCAGAACCGCACTGCCGATGCGGAAAAAGCCCTGGATGGCTTACTCAAGTCGCGCCCTGACGACCCGGACGTGTGGTATCAGGTCGCCGAGACGCGTGGCTTGTCGGGCAATATCATCGGTTTGCATCAGGCTCGTGCTGAATACTTTGCATTGGTGGGCGACTTCCAGCAGGCCATCCAGCAATTGGATTTTGCCAAACGTCGTGCCGGCAGCAATTTCCCGCTGTCGTCACGTATCGATGCACGTCAGCGTGAGCTGATCGAACAGGAACGCCTGGTTAAAGGCATGATGAGCTAAACCCATCGCCCACAAAAAAGCCCCGCCCTCGTAAAACGAAGGCGGGGCTTTTTATTGGCCGGCTGGGTTACTCGGCCAGCTTGAAGGTAATGAAGCTGGCACGCCCTTGACGAAGCACGCGCATCGATACCGAGCGGTTCTTCGGCAGTGCCTTGGCGATGTCGGTGAACTGCTTGGTGGTGTCAATCGCCTGGTTATTCAGGTGAGTGATCACGTCGCCAGGCTGCAGGCCGATCAAGGCTGCGGGGCCGTCCTGCACTTCCTTGATCACCACGCCGCTTTTGAGGTCGAAGCTTTTCTTCTGCTCATCGGTCAGCTCGGCCACGGCAATACCCAAGCGGTTACTGCTGCGCTCGGCGCCCGGCTTGGTGCTACCCAGGGCGTCCAGGGTCGCGCCTTCTTCAGGAATGGCACCTACCGTCAGTTCAACGTTCTGGCGCTTGCCATCACGAATCACTTCCAGCTTGGCCTTGCTGCCGGCCTTGAGGGCGCCGACCAGATGTGGCAAGTCTGCCGACATGACGATCGGCTGGCCGTTCATGCTCAGGATCACGTCGCCGACTTGCAGGCCACCTTTGGCAGCCGGGCCATCGTCCTGGATTTGCGCGACCAAGGCACCGGCCGGCTTGTCGAGGCCAAAGGATTCAGCCAGGTCCTTGTTCACTTCCTGGATCACCACGCCCAACCAGCCACGGCTGACCTTGCCACCGCTTTTCAGCTGATTGGAAACATCCATGGCCACGTCGATCGGGATAGCGAACGAAACGCCCATGAAACCACCGGAACGGGTGTAGATCTGCGAATTGATCCCCACCACTTCGCCCGCCAGGTTGAACAACGGGCCACCGGAGTTACCCGGATTGATCGGCACGTCGGTCTGGATGAACGGCACGTAGTTCTCGTTCGGCAGGCTGCGCCCAATGGCACTGACGATGCCCTGGGTGACGGTATGGTCAAAACCAAACGGCGAGCCGATCGCTACCACCCACTGACCAGCCTTCAGGTCCTGGGACTTGCCCAGCTTCAGCACCGGCAGGTCTTTGCCCTCGATCTTCAGCAAGGCCACATCGGAACGCGGGTCCGTGCCTACCAATTTGGCCTTCAGCTCACTGCGATCGGCCAGGCGTACGAGGATCTCATCGGCGTCGGCAATCACATGGTTATTGGTGAGGATGTAGCCATCTGGCGAGATGATGAAGCCCGAACCCAGGGACTGCGCTTCACGCTGGCCACCGCCGCCACGCGGGGTACGGGGCTGTGGCATACCACGTTCGAAGAACTCGCGCAGCATCGGCGGCAGGCCTTCCAGGTCGGGCATTTGCTGGTTGGAGACTTTGCGATCCGGCAGCTTCTGGGTGGTACTGATGTTCACCACGGCAGGCGAGGCTTGCTCAACCAATTGGGTGAAGTCAGGCAACTCGACCGCTTGCGCGGACACGGCCTGACCCAGCACCAAAACCGTGGCGACTATGGATAGGTAAGACTTCAAGCGTGGTATCGACATACAGCTCCCGTTACGACGAGCAGGGTTGAGCGACAGGGTTCAAGAAACGCCGAAAACTGCGACCGACATTTTTGTTCCGCGAACAAAACAAGGCCAGAGCCGACAAGCCCTGACCTATAAAAAACATGGGAGATTTTTGCAAGTGAAAATGCTGATCCAGACATTTCATGCTCTCGGCAGCCAACCTGGCATGGGCTTAGAGTGAAAGGTCAGGATGAACATAGGATTAACGGCTCACTGCGGGGGCGACCGGTTTTTTCTCGCCACGTACCGACAACGCGATGCGTTCGGCGGTGCCGATAGGGATTTCGCCCACAACCGTCACCATCATTTCTCCATCCACCGTATTCAGGCGGCGAGATACTGCGACCGTAGGCCCCAATTGAGTGCGAGTCTCGGTCACGCTCACATCGCTGATCGGTTCAAGAAACACCGAGAAGCGCGCCAGCCCATCTTCATACATGAGGCTGTCGACCGTGGTTTTGGTATGGGGGTCCTGGCGGGCGCTGCTATTGGTCAGGTGAAAGCCCGGCGGTAACCACTCCAGGTGCCATGTCTCGGTGGCCTTCACGTCCGCCGCCTTGGTATCGCTGGCGGCGATAGACGTGCATTCGCTGCTGGGCTGCAAGTCGCGATCATTCGGCGCGGTGGAGGTATCCAATCGAGTGAACTGAAAGCGTTCCAGCAACTGTCCTTGATCGTTCAGCAACAAGGACTTGAGCGGCAGTGCGGTTTCACGATCAAGATGCAGTTCAAAACCGTAGCGGTATTGATCGCGCGGGGTGATCGACACGATTACCGCATTACGACCGGCCACGCGGGATTTGCCGATAACGGCCAGTTCGTAGAATTGATTGAGTTTTTCAGGATCAAGCGCGCGCGAGGGTGCATCACGCGAATTACCAAGGCCGGCGACAAGAGCGCCGCTGACGCATTGAGTACGACCATCTACACGGACGACTTCCTGGGCAGAACCATCAAGCTGCAAGAGCCGCTCACGGACCTGACCATTCTGGACGCGATGCCAGATGTCATGGGTAGAAAAATTGCCATTACGTTCGTAGACAAACGTACCCTGAAAACTTTGCTGCTGCTCTGCACGCCCAAGTCGAGTTAGCCAGTCTTGCGCTTCATCGGCATGGGCGGGGAGTGCAAACCAACCACTGAGCAAAATCGTAAGGAGCGGTATGGCGCGCATAGGGCTCCTTAACGTATTAGCGGTTTTCCAGGCTTGCAGCGCGAGCGTATGGCAGAGCGCTTTCAGTGCCTTTCAAGGCGGATTCCTGTGCGTGTTGGCGCAGGTAGCCTGGAAGACGCTGATCTTGCCAGCCGGATTGCCCTTGCAACACACCGTTAGCCATAGGGCCGGTAGTGTCAGAGCTTTCCTTGTAGCCGGCCAGTACCGCCGGGCCTTTGACTTGCGGGCCGGCCATGACCGGTTGCTGAGTCTGCTGGGCCAGTTCGGCACCAGCGATTTCGTCCTGGTTGTACAGGCGAACACCGGCCAGCACTGCAACAGTTACCGAGGCAGCTACTGCAAGGCGACCGAGGCTACGCCAAGGACCACGAGCAGCCTTTGCCGGAACGGCTTCATCAGCCAGCGCGGCAGAAACAGCCGCAGCAATATCCAGACGAGGGATTAGAAGATCCTTGTGCATCACCGCCCGAGCGACTTGGTAACGAGACCAGGTATCACGGGTTTCGGCATCATCAAATGCATTAAGCACTCGACGAAGTTCCAGTTCATCCGCTTCGTTATCCATCACTGCGGACAGCGATTCCTGCAGGGCATCACGACTCATGGCGGTTCCTCTCTTGGCTGTCGCCGCTGTCTTTAGTTTTCCTGCAACAACGGTTGCAAGGCTTTATCGATGGCTTCCCGGGCCCGGAAAATCCGTGACCTTACAGTCCCCACCGGACACTGCATGACACTCGCAATGTCTTCATAACTCAGACCATCGAATTCACGTAAAGTTAACGCCGTACGCAAATCTTCTGGCAGTTGCTGAATTGTGCGATGAACGGTGCCTTCGATCTCGTCGCGCAGCAATGCACGCTCCGGCGACTCGAGATCTTTGAGGCCGTGATCACCATCGTAAAATTCTGCATCTTCTGAACTTACATCGCTATCCGGTGGGCGGCGTCCGCGAGACACCAGATAGTTCTTCGCCGTGTTGATGGCGATGCGGTAGAGCCACGTATAAAACGCACTATCACCGCGAAAATTGCCAAGTGCACGGTACGCCTTGATAAAGGCTTCCTGTGCAACGTCCTGCGCTTCATGGGTGTCGTGCACAAACCGCACGATCAACCCGAGAATTTTGTGCTGGTATTTCAGCACTAGCAGATCAAATGCTCGCTTGTCGCCGCGTTGAACGCGCTCGACCAGCTGCTGATCCTCTTCCTGGGTTAGCATGAACACTCCTCGTTGTACTTGAAGGAGGCTTGCATAACTAAACGATCAGGCTTGCAAACATAGACTCGGACTTTTCGCAAAAGTTCTCCCCCTCCAAGCAAGTTTCCGGCATGCACTGATTTGGCACACACGAAAAACGCAGCACGGGTATCGCCGGCTGCGCGAATAATCTTGTCGTCGGTTTTCTGACGCGTCCAATGCTCCCGACGGGCCAATAAACTCAACGTTTTCCCAGCTTTCGGGCAACCTGCTATTGAGTCGAGGCTTATGCAAAAAGTTCCCGCTTCAATAACCGGCTGATTTTACCCGAGCCGCGCACCGTAATCTCACATTGCCACGAATGCCCGGCTATTGTGCCGCTCCCCCCCTCTATATACTAGTGGCCCGTGTGACCCTTTGATTCGCCGATCCAGGCGTCCTGTTTGCGCCAGCCCTTTGGATCGCTTTTTGCGGAATCCTTCAAATGAGCCAACAGTTTCAACACGATGTCCTGGTGATCGGCAGCGGCGCGGCCGGCCTGAGCCTTGCATTGACACTTCCCAGCCACCTGCGCATTGCAGTACTGAGCAAGGGCGACCTGGCCAACGGCTCGACATTCTGGGCCCAAGGCGGTGTCGCCGCCGTGCTGGACGACACCGACACGGTGCAATCCCACGTCGAAGACACCCTCAATGCCGGCGGCGGCCTGTGCGACGAAGACGCCGTGCGCTTCACTGTCGAGCATAGCCGCGAAGCGATCCAATGGCTGATTGACCAGGGGGTGCCCTTCACCCGCGATGAACACGCCGGCAGCGATGACGGCGGCTTCGAGTTCCACCTGACACGCGAAGGCGGCCACAGCCATCGCCGTATCATCCACGCCGCCGACGCCACCGGCGCCGCCATCTTCAAGACCTTGCTCGACCAGGCCCGCCAACGCCCCAACATCGAACTGCTGGAACAACGCGTCGCCGTCGACCTGATCACCGAGAAACGCCTAGGCCTGAATGGCGAGCGCTGCCTCGGCGCCTACGTGCTCAACCGCACCAGCGGTGAAGTCGACACCTACGGCGCGCGCTTCACCATCCTCGCCTCAGGCGGCGCAGCCAAGGTCTACCTCTATACCAGCAACCCCGACGGCGCCTGCGGCGACGGCATCGCCATGGCCTGGCGTTCGGGCTGCCGGGTGGCCAACCTGGAATTCAACCAGTTCCACCCCACGTGCCTGTATCACCCGCAGGCCAAGAGTTTCCTGATCACCGAAGCCCTGCGCGGCGAAGGTGCACACCTCAAGCTACCGAACGGTGAGCGCTTCATGCAGCGCTTCGACCCGCGCGCCGAGCTGGCCCCACGAGATATCGTCGCCCGCGCCATCGACCATGAAATGAAGCGCCTGGGCATCGACTGCGTCTACCTGGACATCAGCCACAAGCCCGAAGCCTTCATCAAGAGCCACTTCCCGACCGTCTACGAGCGCTGCCTGGCGTTCAACATCGACATCACCAAAGGCCCGATCCCCGTGGTACCGGCCGCGCACTACACTTGCGGCGGCGTGATGGTCGACCAGCATGGCCGCACCGACGTACCCGGCCTCTATGCGATTGGCGAAACCAGCTTCACCGGCCTGCACGGCGCCAACCGCATGGCCAGCAACTCGCTGCTCGAATGTTTCGTCTACGCCCGCTCGGCCGCGGCGGACATTCTCGAACAACTGCCACGCATTCCCGTACCGGCTGCCCTGCCCCGCTGGGATGCCAGCCAGGTTACCGATTCGGACGAAGACGTGATCATCGCCCACAACTGGGACGAGCTGCGGCGCTTCATGTGGGACTACGTAGGGATCGTGCGCACCAACAAGCGCCTGCAAAGGGCTCAGCACCGGGTGCGCCTGCTGCTGGATGAGATTGATGAGTTCTACAGCAACTATAAGGTCAGCCGCGACCTGATCGAACTGCGCAACCTGGCCCAGGTTGCCGAGCTGATGATCCGCTCGGCCATGGAACGCAAGGAGAGCCGGGGCCTGCATTACACCCTCGACTACCCGCAGATGCTACCCGAGGCCCGCGACACTATTCTGGTGCCAACCACCTACGGCGGCTGAACTTCAGGCGAACCCGCAGGCGCCGGTGCACATCGGCGGCCTGCGCATCCCTCGGCACACAGACCGAACGTACCCACCACTCGCCCTGCACGCGATAGCGCAACACGACAACCAGCGGCAACGCCAGGCTGTCGGGTCGCAGTTGCACGCGATGCCAACCGCGCTCACTGCTGAATAACTGCCAACCCTCTTCATCGCGACGCAGGCCACGAATCGACGAACGGTGAGTCAGCCGGACATGCCGCGGCAACACCCAGGCCGCGTGGGCCAGGCATACCAGCACGCCAAGGAAAGCAAAGGGAACGTCGAGAACCAACAGGGCACCCAGCGCGAAAAGCTGGGCAAGCACATAGGCCGCCAGCAACAGCCGTGAGGCCTGCCAGCGGCATTCGAAACGATTACTTGGGCTGGACACGATCCAGGATCATCCGGACCATGCGCTGCAACTCAGGATCTTCCGACTCGGCCCGCTCCATGAACCAGCCAAACATGTCCTGATCTTCGCAAGTCAGCAGCCTGACGTAGAGATCGCGATCTTCCTTATTGAGCGTCGCGTACACCTCTTTGGTAAAGGGCACCAACAACACATCCAGCTCAAGCATGCCACGACGGCTGTGCCAGTAGAGACGATTGATTTCTACATCTTCGACCATGGAGCGCTCCTCAAATAGGGCGCAAGTATACAGGCCCGACGGCACCGGAACAGTCGGCTTTGGTCGCCCCATATGGAAACTATCCATTTGCCGGGCGCCCCTCTATGATGCACCCATGACTTTTTGACCTGCGATGACCCATGGCTGACTCTGCTTTCTTCTGCCCCCTGTCCCACGAAGGCGTTCTCGCCGTCCGCGGCTCCGACGCTGCCAAGTTCCTGCAGGGACAACTCACCTGCAACCTCAATTACCTGAGCGACACCCAGGCCAGCCTCGGTGCGCGCTGCACGCAAAAAGGCCGCATGCAGTCGAGCTTCCGCATCCTGTTGCAGGGCGACGGCGTGCTCCTGGCCATGGCCACCGAGCTGCTCGAACCGCAGTTGGCGGACCTGAAAAAATATGCGGTGTTCTCCAAGTCCAAGCTCACCGACGAAAGCACCGCCTGGGTGCGTTTCGGTGTGGCCAACGGCGATCAAGCGCTGGCCAGTCTTGGCCTTGAGCTGGCGGCGGAGACGGACAACGTTGCCCGTACCGAACACCTGATCGCCATTCGTGTCTCCCCGGCCCGCGCCGAACTCTGGGTGCCCGCCGAGCACGCCGACAGCGTGCGCAGCCAATTGGCCGCACAGTTGACACAAGCCGAGCTGAATGACTGGCTGCTGGGCCAGATCCGCGCCGGTATCGGCCAGGTCATGCCCCAGACCCGCGAACTGTTCATCCCGCAGATGCTCAACCTGCAAGCGGTGGGCGGCGTCAGCTTCAAGAAAGGCTGCTACACCGGCCAGGAAATCGTCGCGCGCATGCAGTACCTCGGCAAGCTCAAGCGTCGCCTGTACCGCTTGTCCCTCAATGCGGCTGAACTGCCCGAGCCAGGCACCCCGCTGTTTTCCCCCAGCCACAACAGTGCGATCGGCGAAGTGGTGATTGCGGCAAAAGCTGACCAAGTGATTGAACTTCTGGCGGTATTGCAAGCCGAAGCTGCCGATAGTGGCGATGTGCATATAGGCACACTGGAAGGCACCAATCTGCAACTGCTGGATCTGCCCTACACGCTGGACCGCGATCGTGAGATCCAGCGTTAGTCGCCGTATTTTTCTGCAACACCCTAGAGAGCATGAATGAACAAACTGGCGGAAAAAGTCCAAAAGGCGTTGGTCAAGGCCATCGCCAACGATGACCTGGTTCTGCCGACATTGCCGGAAGTGGCCCTGAATATCCGTCAGGCCGCTGAAGACCCGGAAATCAGCATCAGCCACTTGAGCAAAGTGATCGGCCGCGACACGGCGCTGTCGGCGCGCCTGATCAAAGTAGTCAACAGCCCGCTGTTGCGCGCTACCCAGGAAGTCACCGACCTGCACACCGCCATCACCCGGCTGGGCACCAACTACAGCAGTAACCTGGCCATCGGCCTGGTCATGGAACAGATCTTCCACGCCCGCTCCGAGGTGGTCGAACAGAAAATGCGCGATGTGTGGCGCCGCAGCCTCGAAGTGGCCGGCGTCAGCTATGCCCTGTGCCGCAGCCACAGCCAGCTCAAGCCAGACCAGGCAGCGCTGGGCGGCCTGGTGCACCAGATCGGCGTGCTGCCGATCCTGACCTACGCCGAAGACCACTACGAGTTGCTGTCCGACCCGGTCAGCCTCAACCACGTGATCGACAGCATCCACCCGGTGCTCGGTGACAAGTTGCTGGGTGGCTGGGACTTCCCGGAAATGCTGGCGAAGCTGCCGGGCCAATACCTGAACCTGGAACGCGATTCAGCCAGCCTCGACTACATCGACCTGGTGCAGATCGCCGTGTTGTATTGCCATCACGGCACCGATCATCCGCTGGCAAAGGTGGATGTCTCCAGCGTGCCTGCGATGAAGAAACTGCGGGTTGACCCCTACAGCGAGAAGCTGCGTGCCGAGCTGGATGAAGCACGCGCAATGTTCGATTGATCAACCGGCGATAAAACTCACCCGCACCTTCAAGCCCGCCTGCTCGCCATCGTGCAGACTGATCTGCGCCAGATGCGCGCGACAGATTTCGCCGACGATCGCCAGCCCCAGGCCAGAGCCCATGCCTTGCTGGCTACGGCGGTAGAAGCGTTCGAACACCCGGTCGCGCTCATCCAGCGGAATACCCGGGCCGTCATCTTCCACTTCCAGTACCGCCGGCGCCGTCACCCGCAGGATCACGTTGCCGCCCGGTGGCGTGTGCGCCAGGGCGTTGTCCACCAGGTTACTCAACAGCTCATTGAGCAGCGTCGGCTCGCCGCGCAACCACACCGGCTCATCAGCCTCCAGCGCCAGTGCTACACCGCGCGCATGGGCCAACGGCGCCATGGCCATGCCCAGTTCACGGGCCAATTGGCTGAGGTCCAGCAACTGCGCACCGCCTTCGGCAATCGCCCGGGCACCATTTTCGATGCGCGCCAGGGACAACAACTGATTGGCCAGATGGGTCAACCGATCGGTGCCTTGGGCGGCAGTTTCCAGGGTACTGCGCCAGATCGCTGGATCTTCGGCGCGCAGCCCCAATTCCAGACGGGCCTTGAGCGCCGCCAGCGGAGTGCGCAATTCATGGGATGCATCGGCAATAAACTGCGCCTGACGCTCGAATTGGCCGCGCAGGCGTTCGGTGAAGTGGTTGAGGGAACGCACCAACGGGCCGAACTCATGCTGAACCTCCACCAACGGCAACGGCCGCAAGTCGTCGGGCTGGCGCTCTTCCACCGCCGTGCGCAGGCGCTCCAGCGGGCGCAACGCGGCGCTGACGGCAAACCACACCAACAGCAACGCGCCGATGGCGAGCATGCCCAGGCGCAGCAAGGTGTCGGCCATCAAGCTGCGAGCCATGCTCACGCGGGCTTCATCGGTCTCAGCCACGCGGATTTCCGCCATGCCGTTCATGTTCGGTTCGGAGACCGCCTTGAGCAGGCTGACCACCCGCACTTCCTGGCCCTGGTACTTCGCGTTGTAGAAGCGCGCCAGCGCCGGATAATCGTCGGTGCGCGGTGTACCGGGGGGCGGGCCGGGGAGGTTTTCGTAGCCGGAAATCAACTTCTGATCAATGTCATTGACCTGGTAATAGATACGCCCGGCGCTGTCGTAGGCAAAGGTGTCCAGGGCGACATAGGGCACGTTGGCGCTGAGGGTGCCGTCCACTTGGGTCAGGCCGGCCGCGATGGTCCGCGCCGAGGCCAGCAGCGTACGGTCATAGGCGGTGTCGGCCGCCTCGCGACCGTTCCAGTAGGCACTCATGCCACTGGCGAGCATCAACAGCACCAGCAACAGCGCCAGGTTCCACAGCAGGCGCCAGCGCAGGCTGCTGGGCTTATGCATCGCGGGCTTCCAGCAGGTAGCCAAGGCCACGGAACGTCACGATGGCGATGGGTTGGCCATCGAGTTTCTTGCGCAGGCGGTGCACGTAGATTTCGATGGCATCGGGGCTGGCCTCTTCGTCCAGACCGAACACCTGGGAGGCCAACTGTTCCTTGCTCATCACCCGGCCTGGACGGGCGATCAGCGCTTCAAGCACGGCCTGCTCGCGGGAGGTCAACGTCATCAGCTCGCCGCCCACGGTGAAACGGCGGGTGTCGAGGTCATAAACCAGCACACCACACGCCTGCTGGCGCTCGCCGCCCAACACACTGCGGCGCAGCAGCGCCTTGACCCGGGCTTCCAGCTCGGTCAGTTCGAAGGGTTTGGCCAGGTAATCATCGGCGCCCAGGTTCAGGCCATGCACGCGGTCCTTCACATCGCTGCGCGCGGTCAGCATCAGCACCGGCAGGTTTTTTCCACGTGCCCGCAAGCGCGCCAGCACCTCGAAACCGTCCATGCGGGGCAGGCCCACGTCCAGGATGGCGACCGCGTAATCCTCACTGCTCAAAGCCAGGTCGGCGGCCACGCCGTCATGCAATACGTCAACGGTCAAACCCGTGCTCTTGAGCGCTTGGGCGACGCTTTCGGCGAGTTGCAGATGGTCTTCAACCAGAAGGACACGCATGGATTTCTACCTTATTCGGACGTGATCGACGCCACGCTTTGCCGGGCAGTTTACAGGCGCCGACTGCCCTGTGAAGCCTGAAAACATTGAAAGGCCGCTGAAAGGTTAGTGAAAGCTTCGCCCTTTAGCATCCAGCCACGGTAGGTCATGCCTGCCGAGCGACCTGATGGGTCGCGCCCGAAAAACGCCTCGAAGCGTTTTCGCCAAAATAAGAACAATAACGGAGTGCACCACGATGCTGTCGACACAGCCCCAGGCTTGCCCGCCTGTTCGTATTCCCCGCCTGACCCACACCGCCCTTGCCAGTGCCGCTGCCCTTGCCGGCTTTTCGCCGCTTAGCCAGGCTGCCTTCTTCGAAGACAGTAGCGCGACCCTGGAAACCCGCAACATGTACTTCAACCGCGACTTTCGCGACGGCACCAGCGCCCAACAATCCAAGCGCGACGAATGGGCCCAGGGCTTCATGCTCAACCTGCAATCGGGCTACACCGACGGCACCGTCGGCTTTGGCGTGGATGCGCTGGGCATGCTCGGGGTCAAGCTCGACTCCAGCCCCGACCGCACCGGTACCGGCCTGCTGCCCACCCACGACGATGGTCGCGCCGCCAACGAGTACTCCAAGCTGGGCCTGACCGGCAAAGTGAAAATTTCCGCCACCGAGCTGAAGATCGGTTCGCTGATGCCCGAGTTGCCGATCCTCAAGCCCAACGACGGTCGCATCCTGCCGCAGACCTTCAACGGTGGGCTGATCACCTCCAAGGAATTCAAGAACCTGGTGTTCACGGGTGGCCGCCTCGACAAGGCCAAGGACCGCGACGACACCAACTACGAGGACATCGCCCTCAACAACAAGAACAGCCGCTTCCTCAGCGGCGCCACCGGCAAGCATTTCAACTTCGGCGGTGTCGACTACAAGTTCGCCGACAAGATCACCGGCAGCTACCACTTCGCCCAACTCGATGACGTGTACCGCCAGCACTTCCTCGGCCTGGTCGCCGCGCGTCCGATGGGCCCCGGCACCTTCGCCACCGACCTGCGCCTGGCGATCAGCGATGACGCAGGCGCAGCCCGTGGCGGCAAGATCGACAACACCTCCCTCAATGGCCTGTTCAGTTATGCGCTCAATGGCCATAAGCTCAGCGCCGGCTACCAGCATATGTCCGGCGACAGCGCCTTTCCGTATGTGGATGGCAGCGACCCGTACCTGGTCAACTTCGTGCAGATCAACGACTTTGCCGGCGCCGAAGAGCGTTCCTGGCAGGCGCGCTACGACTACGACTTCGCCAAGCTGGGGATCCCAGGCCTGAGTTTCATGAGCCGTTACCTGTCCGGTGACAACATCAAGCTGCGCAACGGCGACACCGGCAAGGAATGGGAACGCAACAGCGAGATCAAGTACGTGGTGCAAAGCGGCACGTTCAAGGATGTCGCCGTGCGCCTGCGCAATGCCACCTACCGTTCCAACTATTCAGCCCGTGATGCGGATGAAATGCGCCTGCTGGTCAGCTACAGCGTTGCGCTCTGGTAAGTAGTGCCTGGTAAGCCACTCATAACAACAAAGACGGAGATCACCATGACCCCTTCACTGCGTAAATTTGCCCTCGCCGCCGGCTGCATGCTGTTCGCCGGCCACCTGCTGGCCGCTGATGAACCCAAGCGCCCGGAGTGCATCGCACCGGCCTCCCCCGGTGGCGGTTTTGACCTGACCTGCAAACTGGCGCAGAGCGCGCTGGTCAACGAGAAGTTGCTGAGCAAGCCGATGCGCGTGACCTACATGCCCGGCGGCGTGGGCGCGGTGGCCTACAACGCCGTGGTCGCCCAGCGCCCGGCGGACGGCGGCACCCTCGTGGCCTGGTCCAGCGGTTCGCTGCTGAACCTGGCCCAGGGCAAGTTCGGACGCTTCGATGAAAGCGCTGTACGTTGGCTGGCAGCCGTCGGCACCAGCTACGGCGCCATCGCGGTGAAAGCCGATTCGCCCTACAAGACCCTCGACGATCTCGTCAAAGCCCTGAAGAAAGATCCGGGCAGCGTAGTGATCGGTTCCGGTGGCACCGTCGGCAGCCAGGACTGGATGCAAACCGCCCTGATCGCCAAGGCCGCCGGGATCAACCCACGCGAGCTGCGCTATGTGGCGCTCGAAGGCGGCGGTGAAATCGCCACCGCCCTGCTCGGCGGACATATCCAGGTCGGCAGTACCGACATCTCCGACTCCATGCCGCACATCCTCAGCGGTGACATGCGCCTGCTGGCGGTGTTCTCCGAAGAGCGCCTGGACGAGCCGGAAATGAAGAATATTCCGACCGCCAAAGAGCAAGGCTACGACATCGTCTGGCCGGTGGTGCGTGGCTTCTACCTCGGGCCAAAAGTCAGCGATGCCGACTACGCCTGGTGGAAGGACGCCTTCGACAAACTGCTGGCCTCCGAGGAGTTCGCCAAGCTGCGTGACCAGCGCGAGCTGTTCCCGTTCGCCATGACCGGCCCGGAGCTGGACACCTACGTGAAGAAACAGGTGGCTGACTACAAAGTGCTGGCCAAAGAGTTCGGCCTGATCCAGTAATCGCCCCTCTGTCGCGCGGCCATGCCTGGCGAACCCCAGGCATGGCCCAGGAGTTCTACATGCTCTTACAACGCATTTTCGCCGCCGTGCTGTTGCTGGCCTGCGCCGGCCTGGCACTGATGGCCTGGCCGTATCAGGCGCAGTTTTCCTACGAACCGGTGGGGCCTCGGGCTTACCCGCTGCTGATGCTCGGGCTGATGAGCCTGGCGCTGATCTACATGCTGTTCCGCCCGCAACCCACCAAGCACACCGAAGAAGAACCCGCGCTCGACCGCCAGACACTGGCCAAGATCGGTATCTGCGTGGCGCTGTTGATCGTGTTTGCAGGCACCTTCGAGCCCCTGGGTTTCATCCTCAGCAGCATGCTGATCGGCATCCCCATGGCGCGCCTGTATGGCGGTCGCTGGGTGCCCAGTGTGGTGATCGTCAGCCTGATGGCCATCGGTCTTTATCTGCTGTTCGATAAAGCCATGGATGTTCCGCTGCCCCTCGGCCTGCTCGACGTTCTGGAGAACTGATATGGATACTTTCGGCTATTTGGGCCAGGGCTTCGGCGTTGCGCTGTCCCCCTACAACCTGGTGACCGCCCTGTGCGGCACCCTGATCGGCACCGTGGTCGGCCTGTTGCCGGGCCTGGGCCCGATCAACGGCGTGGCGCTGTTGATCCCCATCGCGTTCGCCCTGGGCCTGCCGCCGGAATCGGCGCTGATCCTGCTGGCCGCCGTGTACCTGGGCTGCGAATACGGCGGGCGTATCAGCTCGATCCTGCTGAACATCCCGGGCGAAGCCTCCACCGTGATGACCACCCTCGACGGTTACCCGATGGCCCGCAAAGGCCTGGCCGGTGTGGCGCTGTCGTTGTCGGCATGGAGTTCATTCATCGGCGCGTTTATCGCCACCTGTGGCATGGTGCTGTTCGCGCCGCTGCTGGCCAAATGGGCGATTGCCTTCGGCCCGGCGGAATACTTCGTACTGATGGTGTTTGCGATTGTCTGCCTGGGCGGCATGGCCGGTGACAAACCGCTGAAGACCTTCGTGGCGGCGCTGATCGGCCTGTTCCTGTCGGCGGTGGGTATCGACGCCAACAGCGGCGTGTACCGTTTTACCGGCGACAACATCCACCTCACCGACGGCATCCAGTTTGTGGTGTTGGTGCTGGGCTTGTTCTCCATCAGTGAGATCCTGTTGCTGTTGGAAAAAACCCACCGTGGCCAGGAAGCGGTAAAAGCCACCGGACGGATGATGTTCAACCTGAAGGAAGCTTCCTCCGTCTTCGTGGTGAACATCCGCTGCGGCCTGCTCGGTTTCATCATGGGCGTGCTACCGGGTGCGGGCGCCACCTTGGCCTCGGCGGTTGCCTACATGACCGAGAAACGCCTGGCCGGTGCCAGTGGCAAATTCGGCCAGGGCGACATGCGTGGCCTGGCGGCACCGGAAACCGCGATCGGCGCGTCCGCCTGCGGTGCCCTGGTGCCGATGCTGACCCTCGGCGTTCCCGGTTCGGGCACCACCGCCGTGATGATTGGCGCCCTGTCGCTGTACAACATCACCCCCGGCCCGCTGCTGTTCCAACAGCAACCCGACATCGTCTGGGGCCTGATCGCCTCGTTGTTTATCGCCAACATCATGCTGGTGATCCTCAACATCCCGATGATACGCATCTTCACGCGCATCCTCGCCGTGCCGAACTGGGCGCTGGTGCCGGTGATCGCGATCATCACCGCGATTGGGGTGTACGCGGTGCACGCCACCACCTTCGACCTGTTCCTGATGGTCGGTATCGGCATCTTCGGCTACATCCTGCGCAAGCTGGACTTCCCGCTGTCGCCGGTGCTGTTGGGCTTTATCCTCGGCGGCCTGATGGAGCAGAACCTGCGCCGTGCGCTGTCGATCTCCAACGGTGAGCTGCAGATTCTCTGGTCGAGCCCGATCACCTTTGGCGTCTGGGTACTGACCGCGCTGATGCTGGCTTTCCCGCTGATCCGCATCTACCGCAAACGTGCCCTGCAGCGTCGTGCCGTGGCCGATGTCTGAGGTCACCTTTAAACATTGGTGGGGAACACCGCTGGTCGGCCTGGCCGGCGGTTACCTGGCCAGCCTGGTCGGCTGGCCTTTGCCGTATATGGTCGGCTCATTGCTGGCGATTATCCTCGTGCGTTGCCTAACGCCGTGGCAGTTGGCGGAGATTCCCGGCGGGCGCAAATGCGGCCAATGGGTGGTTGGCATCGGCATCGGCCTGCACTTCACCCCGGTGGTGATCGAGCAGGTGATGAGCCACTTCGGCCTGATCTTCTTCGGTGCGTTGGTCACCAGCCTGTCCAGCGTGGTCGGCGTGTGGTTGATGCGCCGCAGCGGTGAAGACCGCGCCACCGCGTTTTTCTCCAGCATGCCGGGCGGTTCCGGCGAGATGGTCAACCTCGGCGCACGCAATGGCGCGGTGCTCAGCCGTGTCGCGGCCGGGCAGAGTTTGCGCGTGCTGGTGGTGGTGCTGTGTGTGCCGGCGATCTTCAAGTATTTGCTCGACGGCGGTGCACCGCAGTTTCATCCGGCACCGGTGAGTTGGATGTGGCTGGCGGTGCTGTTTCCACTCGGTGCGCTGATGGCTTGGGGATGGCAGCGCTTGCGTCAGCCAAACCCATGGCTGTTCGGCCCATTGCTGGTGAGTGCGACGGCCAGCGTGGTGTGGGACCTGCATATCGGCCTGCCCGACGGCGGCAGCCAGATCGGCCAATGGTTGATCGGCAGCGGGTTGGGCTGTCACTTCAATCGGCAGTTCTTCCGTCGTGCACCGTCGTTCATGGTTCGCACCTTGATCGGCACGGCCTTGACCATGGCCTTGGCGACGTTGGCGGCGGTGGGTTTGAGCGCCTTGACCCATCTGGACCTGCGCTCCCTGACCCTGGGCATGATGCCCGGCGGGATTGCCGAGATGAGCCTGACAGCCGAGACCCTGCAACTGTCGGTGCCGTTGGTGACGGCGATGCAGGTGATGCGCTTGTTGTTTGTGCTGTTTTTGGCGGAACCGTTGTTTCGGCATTGGAACCGTCAGCCGGAAAAATTCTAAACCTTCGGCACAGTTCAACATGTGGGAGGGGGCAAGCGCCCTCCCGCATTTGAATGTGCCTGGCCTTAGAGCGGCGGTAGGCGCCACTCAATCGGCGTCTCGCCATTCTGCTCAAGAAACTTGTTGGTGCGGCTGAAATGCCCGCAACCCAGGAACCCGCGATACGCCGACAGCGGCGACGGGTGCACCGACGTCAGCACCAAGTGCTTGGTGGCATCGATCAGCTTCTGCTTGCCCTGGGCATGGGCGCCCCACAACAGGAACACCAAATGCGGCTGGTGCTCGCTGACCACTTCGATAATCCGATCAGTAAAGAATTGCCAGCCCTTGCCCGCATGCGCGTTTGCGTTGGCACGCTCCACGGTCATGGTGGTATTGAGCATCAACACGCCCTGGTCGGCCCAGCTTTGCAGGTAGCCGTGGTTGGGGATGTCGATGTTCAGGTCGCGCTTGAGTTCTTTGTAGATGTTGACCAGGGAAGGCGGTGCCGGCACGCCCGGTTGCACCGAGAAGCACAGGCCGTGGGCCTGGCCGGGGCCGTGGTACGGGTCCTGGCCGAGGATCACCACCTTGACCTTGTCCAGCGGCGTTGAGTTGAGCGCGTTGAAGATCAGCGGACCGGGCGGGTAGATCTCTTTGCCGGCAGCATGTTCCTGGCGCAGGAACTCGCGTAACTGGCCCATGTAGGGCTTATCGAACTCATCACGCAGGGCGTGTTTCCAGCTGGGTTCGAGTTTGATACGGTCGCCTTCAGTCATAGTCGAATTGTCTTGTAAAAAAGAATGAGGCGAACCCTAGGAAAGCCGGCCCTGCTTGTCAATTGATCTGACACACCACCGGCACTTTCCCACGAAGCGATCATACTGATCCTTCACCTTCTCGATTGAGGTCACGATGAATCTGCACTTCGAAGAACTGACCGGCAGCGACGGTGCCCGTATCGGCATCGCCAGCCTCGACGCTGAAAAGTCCCTCAATGCCCTCTCCCTGCCAATGATCCTGGCCCTGACTGATCGCCTGGACGCCTGGGCCAAAGACCCGAACATTGCCTGCGTGCTGCTGCGCGGCAACGGGCCCAAGGCGTTTTGCGCCGGGGGCGAAGTGCGCAGCCTGGCCCAGGCCTGCCGCGAGCAGCCGGGCGAAGTGCCCGCCCTGGCTGCACAGTTTTTTGCCGCGGAATATCGCCTCGACTACCGCTTGCACACCTACCCTAAACCGCTGATCTGCTGGGGCCACGGTTACGTGTTGGGCGGTGGCATGGGCCTGCTGCAAAGCGCGGCCATACGGATTGTCACGCCGAGCAGCCGCCTGGCCATGCCCGAGATCAGCATCGGCCTGTACCCGGATGTGGGTGCCAGCTGGTTCCTGTCGCGCCTGCCGGGCAAGCTCGGTTTATTCCTTGGTCTCACCGGGGCCCATATCAACGGCCGTGACGCCCTGGACCTGGGCTTGGCCGACCGTTTCCTACGCGACGATCAACAGGACGAACTGCTCGACGGCTTGCTGCAACTGAACTGGCAGGAACAGACCGCGATACAGCTCAACAGCCTGCTCAAGGCCATGGCCCAGGAAGCCGTGGCTCAACAACCTGAAGCGCAATGGCTGCCACGCCGGGCACAGATCGACGAATGGCTGGACGTCGGTGATGTGCGCAACGCCTGGCGCGCCTTGAGCCCGCTGCGCGAGCATGCCGACCCGCTGTTCAACCGCGCCGGCAAGACACTGAGCGAAGGCTGCCCACTGACCGCGCACCTGGTGTGGGAGCAGATCCAACGCGCCCGCCATCTGTCCCTGGCCGAGGTGTTCCAGATGGAATACACCCTGAGCCTGAACTGCTGCCGCCATCCGGAATTCAGCGAGGGGGTGCGCGCGCGGTTGATCGACAAGGACCAGAAGCCCCATTGGCATTGGCCAGACATCAATACGGTCCCGGACGCGGTGGTGCAGGCGCATTTCACCAAGGCGTGGGAAGGCCGGCATCCGCTGGCGGACTTGTCGGATTACTGACGTTTTGCGCCCATAAAAAAGCGGCGCTTCATGCGCCGCTGGTCATACAGGCCTGTCACCGGTGACCGCCGCGGCCACCTCCACGGCCATGATCACCGCCGCGTCCATGCCCACCATTATTCCACCGATCACCCCAGCCCTGGTTCGGGTAAGGCCGGTAACCCGCCCTTGGCCCTGACGGGTAATAGCGAGGTGCTGGCTGGTAATAACGCGGGGCCGAGTAGTAACGCGGTGCCGGTGCGTAATAACGCGGCGACGGGTAGTAATCACGGCGATATTGATACGCCGTGCCGCCACCGTAGTAATAAGCCGGCGCCGGCGAGGTGTAGACCTCGGAACGGTAATAGCTCTGGCCTCCATCGTAATAGGGCACACAAGCGGAAAGGGTCAGACCGAGTAAAGCGCTGAGCAGCAGTCGTCGATACATGGCGGCCTCCTGGACCGCGAAAGAGCACCTCCAGCGACGCTGGGGGGCGGCATTCAGCTTTCACCGAATGACGAAATATCTGACATCAAAAACCGAATCTGGTGCGTTCTGGTAACAACTTGATACATCAATACCCAGTACCGACACACCGCGTCAGACGCACTGCGGCATAGCACTTACCTAACAACCACGTTTATCGATTCAGTAAATTTTTCTGGCCCGAAACTTTCCCGATTGCGATGATGTCACTATGACACTGCATGGGCCAGGGAGGCTCTAACGTGCGTCCTTCGCCACTTTCGCCGGATCCGAGCCATGAAAATCTCAACCAAACTGCTGCTTTCATTTCTATTGTGCGCGCTGGTCACCCTCGGGGTCGGCCTGCTGGGTATCAAAAGCGTCGTTCGACTCTCCAGCGCATTGGAACTGACGTTCTCCAATAACCTGGTGTCCGTCAGCAACACAGCCGCCACCCTCAATGGCTTGGTCGCCCACAACCGTGGTTTGTACCGTTTGATGGATGCGAGCAATGGCGACGTATCCCAACAAGACCGCGACCGCGTGCGCCAGGACATCGCCAACGAACTTAAACGCAGCCAGAGCGCATACGCCATCTACCGCGCCACGCCCCTGGAAGACGACGAACGGGCAGCAGGCGACAAGCTTGACCAGATCTGGCCCACCTACATCAGCAACTCCGAACGCATCATCGCGATGCTCGATGCCGGCCAGCGGGAACAGGCCCGCGCGCAGCTCAACAGCAGCAACAATGAACTGTTCCGCCAGGCGCGCGAGTTGATCCGCGTGATGATCGATTCCAACAACCGCCAGATCAAGGAAGGCGCAATCGCCGCCGAGGAGCTTCGCAGCAGCGCGTTGATGTGGATGATCAGCGGCATTGTCCTGGCCTTCATCATTGCGATCATCATTGGCGTGCTGATCACGCGCCTGATCACCCGCCCTATCGCACAGGCGGTGCAGAGCGCGCAGCGCATCGCTCAGGGTGACCTGACCCAAGCGATCACGACCGATCGCACCGACGAAGCCGGGCAACTGCTGATGGCGTTGTCCGATATGCAGGGCGGCCTGAAAAGCACACTGGTGGAAATCGCCAACGCCTCCGACCAGCTCGCTTCGGCAGCCGAAGAACTGAGCGCGGTCACCGATGAAAGCACCCGTGGCCTGACCCGCCAGAATGACGAAATCCAACAAGCCGCCACCGCCGTCAACCAGATGACCGCAGCGGTGGATGAAGTGGCGAGCAACGCCGTGTCGACCTCGGAAGCGTCCCGCCAGGCTACGACCGAAGCCGAAGATGGCCGTCAGCAAGTGGAACAGGCGGTGTCGGGCATGTCGTCGATGGTGGTGGAGATCAACGATTCGACCCAATCGGTCGCCGATCTCGCTGGCCAGGTACGCGAAATCGGCAAAGTGATTGATGTGATCCGCGGCATTGCCGACCAGACCAACCTGCTGGCCCTCAATGCCGCCATCGAAGCCGCTCGTGCCGGTGAGCAAGGCCGTGGTTTTGCGGTAGTGGCCGATGAGGTCCGGGCGCTGGCCCATCGCACCCAGACCTCCACGGTCGACATCGAGAAAATGATCGGTGAAGTCCAGGCAGGCGCCGATGGCGCCGTGGCCGCGATGAACAAGAGTCTGACCTGGGCCAACAACACCCAGACCCTGGCGCAAAACGCCGGCCAGGCGCTGGAGCGCATCACCGCCAGCGTGTCCAGTATCAATGAGCGCAACCTGGTGATCGCCTCGGCGTCCGAGGAACAGGCCCAGGTGGCCCGCGAAGTGGATCGCAACCTGCTCAACATCCAGGACCTGTCCACCCAGACCGCCGCCGGTGCGCATCAGACCAACGCCTCCAGCCAGGATCTGTCGCGACTGGCCACCTCGTTCAATGTGCTGGTCAGCAAGTTCCAGCTGTAATCGCCTCATAGCAGTGCGTCTGCCCGGTTGCCAAGCCGGGCCTCGGCGTACTGGGTACCCTCACGCTGGTGCTGGAACGGGACTGACCGGCGCTGTATCGTGCGGGGACTTCCGAGGCCCTGCCCCCATCGACCATGACCACGCCAACCCTTTGCCCCGCCTGCGGTGCCCGCAACGATTGCACCCTGGCCGACCCACGCACCGCCGACCAGGCCTGCTGGTGCTACAGCGTCACCATCGACCCGGCGGTGCTTGAAGCGCTGCCCGATGAAGTGCGTAACAAGGCCTGCCTGTGTCCGCGCTGTGCTCAGGTGGATGAGCAGATCCGCAATGCGCGTTGACCGTTTCCTCAGCAACTTGCCACGTTTCAATCGCCAGCAAGTGCGCATGTTGCTGGTTGCGCGGCGTGTCACCGTTGATGGCGTGGCGGTCAGCGATCCTCATCATGAAGTCCGCGAATTCAGCCGCGTGTGCGTTGACGATGATGTGCTGCAGGCAGGTAAATCGGCGCGCTATTTCATGCTGCACAAACCCCAGGGCTGTGTGAGCGCGACAGCAGACCCACAACACCCGACGGTCCTGGATCTGTTGGATGAGCCGGACCCAGGCGAGCTGCATATCGCCGGGCGGCTGGATTTCAATACCACGGGCCTGTTGCTGATCACCAACGACGGCCAGTGGTCGCGGCGCCTGACGCAACCGCAGACCAAGTTGCCCAAGGTCTATCGGGTGGAGACAGAGCAGGACATCGGCCCCGAATACGCGGCAACCTTTGCAGCTGGCCTGTATTTCGCGTTTGAAGACCTGACCACGCAACCGGCCGAGCTGGAGCTGTTGGGGCCACGCCTGGCACGACTGAGCATCATCGAAGGCCGCTATCACCAGGTGAAGCGTATGTTCGGGCACTTCAACAACAAAGTGATCGGCCTGCATCGCGAGCGAATGGGGCCATTGGTGCTCGATGCAGCACTGGCGCCGGGCGAGTATCGGGCGCTGTCCGAAGAAGAAATCCGACAGGTCTGACGACCGTTCGGCCGGTGATGGCAAAAAACCAGTTTATCGCCTTGCGAGCTGACGACTCTGCTGCTTGAATCAAACCGTCAGCCAAATTATGACTGACGAGTCGCCTATAACCTCCAAGAAACACCTTGCCCCGCCCGCGCTTGATCTACGGGCCTCCCAGGCAAACAGCCCGCCATAACAACACCCGTCGGCCAGCCGTCATCGGACCGACATGGGCCCTCATCTTCCAGGCGTATGCCTACCTGTCACAAAGCTCGTGCAGAGTCATCTGCGCGCCCTACCCGCTTGCCAGGAGTCTTACGACATGAGGCCAGAAATCGCTGTGTTGGATATACAGGGTCAGTATCGGGTTTACACGGAGTTCTATCGCGCGGATGCTGCTGAAAAGACCATCATCCTGGTCAACGGCTCGATGGCCACCACGGCCTCCTTCGCCCAAACCGTGAAAAGCCTGTACCCGCAATTCAATGTGGTTTTGTACGACCAGCCCTACGCCGGTCGCTCCAAAATCCATAACCGTCATGAGCAAATGCTGACGAAGGAAGTTGAAGGCCAGATCCTCCTGGAGCTTATCGACCACTTCGCCGCCGAGCACGTGCTGTCCTTCTCCTGGGGCGGTGCCGCCACCCTGGTCGCCCTCGCCCATCGGCCACGCCGTGTGGAAAAGGCCGTGATCAGCTCGTTCTCACCCGTGATCAACGCGCCGATGCGCGACTACCTCGAACGTGGCGTCGACTACCTCGGCAACCTCGACCGCGACCGCGTCGGCCACCTCGTCAACAGCACCATCGGCAAACACCTGCCGTCGCTGTTCAAGCGTTTCAACTACAAGCATGTGAGCAGCCTGGCCGAGCACGAATACGGGCAGATGCACTTTCACATCAGCCAGGTGCTGCACAGCGACCGCCTGTGCTACCTCAAGGCTGCGCGGCAGATCGACGTGCCGGTGCTGTTTTTGAACGGCGAATGGGACGAATACACCAGCGCCGAGGATGCCAAGCAGTTCGGGCAGTACGTGGCGAAGAGCAGCTTCAGCACGATCCAGGCGACGGGGCATTTCCTGGATATGGAGCACAAGGCGGCGTGCCGGGACAGCCGGGACGCGGTGGTGGGCTTTTTGAAACCGGAACGGCAGGCCAGCCGATTGCGTTATCACCAGGGTCAGACGCAGCATGCCTTTGCCATCTGAAATACCGTGTAGGAGCGAGGGGGACGCCTAGTTCTTGCTCGCGAAGATCGCCAACGATGACGTGCGCTCCCTGTTTGAACGCGGCGCTCTTGAATTCTTCGCGAGCAAGCTCGCTCCTACACCGGCTCTGTTCGTCGCCAGGGCAAGTGCCTGCAACTCGCACATTTTTCGAAGAAAAACTTCAAATCCCGGCGCACATCTGGTACAAAGTCAGCCGCTCTGAGCGGGTGTCGTATAATGGCATTACTCCAGCTTCCCAAGCTGATAACGAGGGTTCGATTCCCTTCACCCGCTCCACTCAGACATAGATTCCACGCCAGGAGGGTTTTGGCGGGGGATGCATAAAAAAACCGGTCCTTGGTGGCCGGTTTTTTTATGGGTGGGATTTGAGATTCAAAAAATAAAGCGCGGACAAACCTGTACAAATTAGTTTTCTTGTACAAGTATTATGCTTCGAGCGGCGGCACTTCGCCCTGCACCTTCGAAGAGCCAGGCCATGACACGTCTACTGTTTTCACTGTTGCTGGTCGTGAGCTTGGCCAGTTGCAGCAACGTTGAGGTCGACCACTACGCCGACCAGCAACCGAAACTGGACCTGGAGCGCTTCTTCAGTAAACCCGTGAAAGCCTGGGGTATCTTCCAGAAGCGTTCGGGGGAAGTGGCCAAGCGCTTTGAGGTCGATATTGCCAGCCGGCGCGAGGGCAACGCGTTGATTCTGGATGAGCGTTTCTTGTACAGCGATGGCACGCGCCAACAACGGGTGTGGACACTGACGCCCGACGGCCCAGGACGCTGGCGCGGACGAGCCGGGGATGTGGTGGGCGAGGCGATCGGCGAAGTGGCGGGTAATGCGCTGCGTTGGCGCTACCGGCTCAATCTGCCGGTGGATGGCTCGGTGTATGAAGTCAGCTTTGACGATTGGATGTACCTGATGGACGAGGACACCTTGATCAACCGCTCGAGCATATCCAAGTTCGGTGTCGAGTGGGGTCAGGTCACGTTGTTCTTTCGTCGCCAATGAGCCCCGAGCGAGGGTCAATCATGAATATGCAAATGCTGGCCGAGTTGGCCGGGAAAGGCGAAATACGTGAGCTGGAGTTGCTGTCCCTGGAGGGCGGTTTCTATATCGCTCGCGTCAGGCTGGATCGCGTCGAGGCAACGTTACTGGACGATCACGGCAAGCCGATGCGCATCGGGTCCACCACGCATTTACGCGACCTGTTGCAGCGGGTTCCGCCGTTTCCTTGCGTACTGGTGCAACACTGCGTTCACGATGAAATGTGCGGTACGCGTGAAGGGCCTATCGGTGCGTTGCGCATTCCGTTTTCGCTGGCGGCGACACTTTAAATTCTGGCTCCCCTCCCCCGTGGTATGGGCGGCCTGGGAAGGCAAGCCGTTTACAACCTACGGGTGACCTACGCGGCTCGGTCCACGCGGTCCTGAACAGCCTCGACCAGCAGCAGGCCCAGTTCAATCATTTGCTGAATGGCCAGGGCCAGGTAGCGCTGTTGAGAGGGCAGGCTTTCGACGAACTCGTGGGTCATGGCACCTGCACCGGCGATGGTTTCGTAGGCGTTGGCGAGCAGCGCTTGAGTGTCGATTTCGGGACGGACGCTGAACAGTTTTACGGATGGATTGCATGAGTCAGTACACATCTGTTGATCCTCGTTAGGGACCGCATACCAGAGCTACTAAACAATGGGTGGCGGCTGTACGCAGGTTAGTAGACCGGCGAATCAACGAAACCGGCGCGCCCGAAGACGCCCTGCGTGCAGCCACCATAAGAGCAGCCGTACGCCGTTGATCGTATCGGGCTACTAAACCCGACCGCTGATGGGCAGCGGCTGACGAACCTTAAAGAGGTCGTCCAAGGCGCACAACTCGGACGAGTCTGATCGTTGTGTAGGCAATGCCGCAAGGTTCAACTCTACGTTCTGACACCTCACTTTTCCTCCCCCCTCTGCACCACCCACGCCAACGGCAACGTCACACCCAACATCCCCGCCAACACCATCACCGCCACCGGCACGCCCAGCACATCCCCCACTGCACCAAACACCACCGGCGCCAACGCGCCACCGCCAATCGTGCCGGTGTAGAACAGCGCAAACGCCTGCTCGCGCTTGCCCGCGCCGGCAAGGTCGGGCACGGCGCCGTACAGCACCGAGGAGGTGCCATTCAGTACCAGCCCCAACAGCGGCAGCATCACCATCAACCCGCTGAGCGGCAGGTACACCGCCGCGACGATCAGCAGTGCAGTGCTGGTTTCCGTGATCCATACGGTCTTCATCATGCCGATGCGTGCGCCGAGGTAGCCGCAGAACAGTTTGCCGAAGGCGCCGCCGATGAACAGCAGGGTCAGGGCGAGGCCGATCCCGGCGGTACCGGCGCCTTTGGCTTGCAGCAGGAACGGCAGGAAGGTGAGGAAGCCCATGCGCACGGCGCTGTCGAGGGTGCCGGTGAGGATCAGCGCGCGCAGGCCGGTGGCCGAGCCGCTGCGCCTGAAGGGCTTGGCTGTTTTTGTGGCGGTGGATTCGGATGATTGAGCAGGAATCAGCCACCACAACAGCCCCGCCGCCGCCAGGCCAAGCAGGCCCAGCAACGTGGCGCTGGCCCGCCAACTGATGACAGTGAGCAGCAGCCCGACCAGACCAGGAATCAAGGTTTTGCCGATGTCACCGGAGAAGTTGTACTGGGACAGCGCCTGCTTGACCCCGCCCCCGTCCTCATAGGCATCGGTGATCATCGAGGAGGCCAGTGGGTGTTGGGTGCTGGCGCCCAGACCGCCGAGCAGCAGCGCCACGAGCAATACGGTCAGCCCTGTCGCCTGACCCACCAACAGGTAGGCAACTCCCGCCAGCGCAGTGCCGCCCACCAGCATCGGTGTACGGCCCCAGCGTTTGGCGGCGCGGCTGGCCAGCAATTGGAACACGGCCATCATCCCGGAATAGGCGCCACGTAGAAGGCCGATCTGGGCGTAGGACAAGGCGAACTGAGCCTGCCAGACAGGCAGCAAAACGTAGATCACATCAGTGAGCCCATCGTGCACCGCATGGGCGCTGCAACCGGCGAACAGGGCGCGACGGCGGGTGGATAATGCAGGCACGGTGTCGTTCATGGTGTCGGAACCAGCTCAGGCCGAAGAGGCTTCCAACCGGTCAAGGCGATCAACAAGGTCAGCAGCTGGAAACCGATGATCAGCACCACGCAACCGGCCCAGCCCCAGCGTTCCCAAATCAGCGCCGGGACGATGGCGCCGCCACTGCCGCCCAGGTAATAACAAGTGAGATAAACCCCGACAGCGCCCGTCTTGTTATCGCGCGCGGTGGCGGTGATAAACGCATTGGCGGCAGCTTGGGCAAGGAACACGCCGGTGGAACTGAGCGCCAGGCCGACTACGATGCACCACAGTGACGGCATCAGGGTCAGCGCCGAACCGCTGACGCCCAGCACGGCGGCGACACTCAGCAGTTCGGCATGGGGGCGGGCTTTGCTGAGGCGCCCGGCGATGGGGATCACGATCAATGCCAACAGGAACACCATGTACAGCGTCCCCAACGCTGCCGGCCCAAGGTTGAACGGCGGCAGGCCCAAGTACAAACCTGCGTAGGTAAACGCCGCGACCTGCGAGAACAACACGCAGAAACCTACGGCGTAAGCGGCCAACAGCGGCCGGCGAAATACACCTGACGAAGAGACTTTAGCCTGCACGGTCCGTGGGCGGTTGGCCGGTAACAGAAACTGGATAAAACCGCCGACCATAAGGCTCAGCACTGCCAGCAATTCAAAGGCTTCACGCCAGCCCACATACTCAGTCATCACCCCGGTAACGAAGCGCCCGGCGAACCCGCCCAACACGGTGCCCGCGACGTAGAGGCTCGTGACCTCAGTGACCGTGCCGCCGCTCCAGCGGTCGCCGATGTAGGCCACGCTGGTGGCGAACAGCACCGGGATCAGCATGCCCTCGACAAAGCGCCACACCAGCACTTCGGCAAAGCTGTCGGCATAAGCGGTCATCAATGCCGGCACCGCCAGCAGCACAGCGGCCACCGAGATCACCGTGCGTTGCGCAAAACGTCCGGTCAGGCGACTGACAAAAGGGGCGGTGATCGCCACCGCCAGGGTGGTGACGGTGATGCTCCAACCCGCCTCCTTGGCACTGATATGAAAGTGCGCGGCAAACGTCTGGAGAATGCTCTGGGTCGCATAGAGGTTGAGAAACGCCGCGCAGCCACACAGGAACAGGGCAAGGCGGGCACAATGCAGGCGCGGTTTCATGAAACCTCTCGTTTTATTTTGAAAGGTCTTTATAGAATGGCCGGCCGGTCTTAAACCAATACCGAATTCCGACCGATTGATACCCAAGGATCAGGATGCTCGACCTACGCAAGCTGCGTTACTTTCTGACCGTCGCCGAAGAATTGCACTTCGGTCGCGCGGCCCTGCGCCTACACCTGGCCCAGCCGCCGTTGACCCGGCAGATTTCAGCGCTGGAGGCAGAGTTGGGTTTCAAGCTGTTCGATCGCACCAGCCGCACCGTGACCCTCACCGCACAGGGCCGCTCGTTCCTGCCCTACGCACGTGGCGTGTTGGAACAGGTGGAGTTGGCTCAGGTGATTGCCGGGAAGTTGGCAGCAGGGACAGCGGGTCAACTGGCCTTGGGCTATGTCAGCTCGATTGCCCTGTCGGACCTGTTCAGCCAGTCAATCCAGGCCTTTGCCCAGCGCTTTCCCGATGTGCAACTGACCCTGGTGGAATGCGCCTCCGGCAGCCTCGGTGCGCAAGTGGCTGACGGACGCCTGGATATTGGCTTGAGCCGGCTGTTGCCACAAAGCGACGAGGTGCAAGCGCTGTCGTTGGGCGAGGAACGCTTGGTGGCAGCGGTGTCGAGTGACAGCCCGCTGGCCAGCCAGACCGACATCAGCCTGGCACAGCTCAGTGCCTATCCTTTGATTCTGTTTCCAGCGGATTACGGCTCGGGACTGAACCAGTCCATCGAGCAGCTTTACCGCCACCACGGCGTGCCACTGCATGCCGGACCGACCGGACGACAGATCACCTCGATCATTGCGCTGGTAGCCGCCGGGCAAGGGGTGGCGCTGGTGCCGGCCTGTACCCGGAGTTTGATGAACAAGGGCGTGACTTATCGGCCTTTGGTGGAGGCGGATGCGTGTGCGCCGTTGTTGGTGTTGACGCCGACCGAAAGACAAAGTGTGTTGATTGACGCGTTTCTTGCCGTTATCGAAGAGGCATTACACATCCGGCAATGACCCGAGCCTCGCAATACCTCCCCGCTGCGCCGATCCCACTCGCTCTTACACTGCATTCACCATCTGCCGAAATACCGGTCATCGAAGGGCACTTCGAAATCCTCGCGGAAGACGGCGCGCCGATCCCGAGCGCCCAGAAGGTCACCGTTCATGCAGCCAACCCTCAGTACCCCGGCTGCACTTGGGCGGTTGTAGACATCGATGTCACCAAGTACCTGGGCAAGGCGCAAAAACTCAACATCACGTTGCCGGGCTACCTGCTCAACCGCATTGATGAATATGTACTGCACCACCCGGAGGAAAAAAGCCGCTCGGGTTTCCTCGCGTCGGCGGCGCTTAAAGTGCTGCAACAGGATCGGTAGCGGCAACGGGAGCAAAGTCTGAATGCGGCACTGCATCCCTAGCGTGATGATGTCGCTTCATTTAGCTTGCAACCCCAGGGTTATTACCATGATTGAACCCAAACAACGCACAGCCACACCTGTACTGCGCCAAGTGCTCGGCTGGGTGCTGGTGTTGCCACTGCTGGTCGCACTGGTGCGGCTGCCGTATCCCTTGGGGCTGGGGCTGGCGCTCGGATCGATCGCCGCGTCCGTCTACGGCGTAGGGTTCGCCAGGCGCCATGCCAGCCGAGGCGTGACCGTATTCGCTGCAATCGTCACGCTGTTCAATCTGATTTCCCTGGTCGCCATCGGGGAGGCCTCAGTCATCATGGGGCTCTACAGGATTTCCTGGTTCTACTGGTACCCGTACTATTCCAACTGGGTTTACTGGAATGTCCAGGGCCAGTGAGAATTCAACCGCAAGAAACGTAGTGTTCAGTCCGGCGGATGGCAATACCGTAGGCCTGTAGCGTTTAACAACTGCCCCTCGAGGAGCCCGCTCATGCGCTATGAATACAAGCTCATGCCCTCCCCTGTCGGTGAACTCACCCTGGTGGCGCGCGATGGCAAGCTCAGCGCCATCCTGTGGGAAGTCGAACGTGTCAACCGTGTGCGCCTGGGTGAATTGCACGAAGCCAACAACAGCCCGGTGCTGTTGGAAACCGAGCGCCAGTTGAAGGAGTATTTCGCCGGCACCCGCAATCAGTTCGAGCTGGAACTGGACTTCACCGGTACCGACTTTCAGAAGCAAGTCTGGCAGGCGCTACTGACTATTCCCTTTGGCGAAACCCGCAGTTACAGCGAGATCGCCCGGCAGATCGGCAACCCAAAAGCCGTACGCGCCGTAGGGGCAGCCAATGGTCGTAACCCCATCTCGATCGTTGCACCCTGCCATCGGGTCATTGGCGCCTCGGGCGGGCTGACCGGGTTTGCCGGGGGGCTGGAAGCCAAGCAGTATTTGCTCGCGCTGGAGGGCACCGGCCAGGCGCAACTGGCGTTCTAAGCGTCTGGCGGAAAAATCGTACAATTTTGTTCAGGGCATCTTTTGTAAAAAGAAATTTCAGCGCAGCGCTGCGGTCCATTTTTTCATCACCCACCCATTAAGGAAAACGGTCATGAAATTCTCCGCAGTCTCACAATCCCTGTCTCGCTGGGCAGGCAGTGCCCGGACGTTCTATGCGGCGGTCGCGTTGATTTGCCTGTGGAGCTTGAGCGGCCCTTACTTCCACTACAACGACACCTGGCAACTGATCATCAACACCTCGACCACCATCATCACCTTCCTCATGGTGTTCCTGATCCAGAACACGCAAAACCGCGATAACGACATCCTGCACATCAAGATTGATGAACTGCTGCGGGTCTCCAAGGATGCGCAGAACGCCGTGCTGAGCCTCGATGGCCTGGATCGCAAGGAACTGGAAAAACTGCGCCAGGAATACCGCAGCATTGGCAACACCGGCACCGTGAGCCTGAACAGCAGTTGCGGCCACGCGGCCGACGATGCGGCCCCGAACAAGACCGACCTGAACCAGGCGTAAAAAAACGGCGGTTGGATAGGATCCAACCGCCGTTTTTCATAGCAAGAGAAGGACTCAACCTTCGCCTTGATGGCCCTTACCGTAGGTCGACGCCAGGGCTCGCGCCTTTTGCAGACGCTCTTCCAGCTTGGGCAGCGTCTCATCCACCAGTGCTTTGATTTCCGGCACATCCGAGGCCGCACCTTCGCGCTTGAACAGGGCAATGGCGTCTTCGTTTTCCTTCACTTGCTGCGCGGTGTAGGCCGCGTCAAAGGAATCGCCGTCCTTGAGTTCGGGCATCAGGGTTTCGGCCTTGTCGACGATCTTCTCCCGTGGGGCCACGGGCAGGTCGAGCTTCTTGGCGATCGCCGCCAAGTGCTGGTTGGCCAGGGTGCGCTCGTTGATCACCTCGATGGTGTAGTCCTTGATTTCCTGGGACGAGGTTTTGGCGTGGGCCATGCGACTGGTTTCGATATCGGCCATGCCTTTGGCCGAAGCCTGCTCGATGAATTCAGCAGGCGACTGGGCGAAAGCATTGCTGGCGCCGAGGCCCAGCAGCATCGCGAAACTGGCGGTGCGTAACCGGATAGCCATGCGGCTCATGATGGGTTCCTCCAGGGCAAAAATAGGTGCGGGGGAACAGTCCCCGCCCTGAATTCGAATTTTCCGGGCGGCAAAGGTTTAGAAAAAACTTGCCCACGCGACGAACGGTCCTGGCCCGTCAGGCCGGTTTGCTGCCGAACAGGCCTGGCAGCGCATGGGCCAGGGCATTGATGGCGAAGCCGATAAACATCACGCCGCAGAGCCTGGTGATGAGGATTTCATGGCGCTGATACACCGTGCGCACCCGCTGGGCACCGACCACGCCGATCAAGATCGCGTAGGCCAACAGGCCACCGACGAAGCTCAGGAAGATCAACGCCGGCAGCATCGACCAGGTCAGCAATTCGGCACGACTGGACAGCAACGCTGTAAACGTCGCCACCGCGACGGGATACGCCTTGGGGTTGGTCAAGCCGAACACAATGCCGTGCCAGAATGGATGCCGCGCCGCCCCCTGGGGGGCATCACTGCTGCGACGCTGGGTGCGAATCGCGCGCCAGCCGAGCCAGAACAGGTACAGGCCACTGAGCACGCCGAGCACATCGAACGCGCTGCTGCCGACTTCCCGCGCGCCCACAATCGCGACCAACGCCGTGCTGCACCACAGCACATCGCCGAGCAAGTGCCCGCACAGAAACCCCGCCCCGGCACGACGGCCTCGAGCAGCGCCGATACCAAATACCGCCAACACCCCGGGGCCAGGCGTAATACCGTAGATAAAACCCGAAGCGAGGACGGCGAGCAGCAAGGAGGGGGTCATGGGCGCGACTCTGACAAAGCGTGGGAAGGTGGACGGATTCTGCACGTTCCTGCGCTATGGGTAAAACCTCATTCCCGCATAAGGCTTGTCGCGGCAAGCCAACAGACGCGAAGCCAGGTCGCCGACATGGGCTTCGAGCTTATGACCGTCGGGATCAAGGAAATAGAACGAAGCGCCTTCGCTGCGATTGTCGCGCCACTCTTGCACCTCGGCGGCGCGCAGACGCGAGACCAGCGCAGCGAAATCACTCGCTCCGACAGTGAACCCATAGTGGGTGTAATCGGCCCCTGGCTTCGACTCGCGTAGCGGATCAAGCGAAAGGCATAGCCATAGGCCCGGCAGTGACAAATAGGCGCCGGAGTCCCAAGTAGCCTCGAGTTTGAGTTGCAACAACCCATGGTAAAAGGTGACGCTGCGACTCACGTCGGTGACGGCCAGGGTCAAGTGGTTGAAGCCTGAGAGCATGTTTTTTCCTGTTATCTGCGGCCTTCGGACAACATACCCTGCACCTGCTCAATCAACCACTGCAATCCCGAATCCCCGCCCCGTCGCGCATGCCACGCCAGTTCGAAGGCAAACGACGGAATATGAAACGGCGGCGCCACGGCGAGAAGATGCTGGTGATCAATATTCAGCAACCCTCGCGACGATACGGTGAGGATCAAGTCCGTGCCCTCGATCAACTGCGGCGCCACGCCCCAGTGCGGCAGGCTGATCGCCACATGCCGTCGCTCACGAATAGCCTTCAGTGCCCGCTCGATTTCCGGCGTGCCACTGCCGCGCATTTCCAGCAATACGTGGGGGCGCGACAGGTAACTGGGCAGGTCAAGCACAGCACCTTGCGGCAGGCTGTTGCGGTCTATCAGGCAGGTGTAGTGCTCTTCGAACAACGGCGTGGTGCGCAGTTCGGCGGGCATGTCGGGAAAGACGCCGGCGGCCAGGTCGATATCGCCATTGAGCACGCCCTCCACCATGCCTTCGCGACTGGCCTGGATGATCTGCAGGTCGATACCGGGCGCCTCACGCCGCAGGACGCGGACCAGACCCGGCAGGAAAATCGCCGCACTGTAGTCCGACATCGCCACGCGAAACCGGCGCTTGGCCGATGCCGGGTCAAAGCGATTCGGCGCCAGCAGCGCCTGCACCTGGGCCAGCGCTTCAGCCAATGGCGCCGCCAACTCCAGGGCACGGGCCGTGGGCACTAATGTGCCGCCCTGACGCACCAGCAGCGGGTCACTCAATAAATCGCGCAACCGCGCCAGCGCATGACTGACCGCAGGCTGGCTGAGGTGCAAACGCTCGGCAGCGCGGGTGACGTGTTGCTCGCTGAGCAAGGCGTCGAGGATCACCAGCAGGTTAAGGTCGATGCGACGCAGATCATTCATCAGCTGCATGCTCAGCATAAGAACTTGGAATTTAAATTTGCGTGACGAATAACCTAGAGTCCAGCAAAACCTCTGGGAGATTCGAAATGACGACGTTGCATTGGGCTGGTTTGTTGCTACTGGCAGTGATCGCCGGGGCGGTGGTGCCGTTTCAAAGTGCGATCAACGCCAACCTCGGACGCGGTCTTGGGCACCCGCTGTGGGCGACCCTGGCGTCGCTGCTGGTGAGCATCATCGTACTGCTGCCGGTGATCGTGGCGCTGCGCTTGCCGCTGCCCAACCTCACGTTTATCACCAAGGCGCCGCTGTGGATGTGGGCCGGTGGCGCATTCGGCGTGTGCTTTATCTCGCTGGCGCTGATGCTGATGCCCAAGCTGGGCGCTTCGGGGTTTATCGCCCTAGCCATGGCCGGGCAGATTCTTGCGTCGCTGCTACTGGATCACTTCGGCCTGTTTGGCTTGGCGGAGCGCCCCCTGACAACGCCCCGAATCCTTGGCGCGTTGTTGTTGATGGGCGGCGTGGCGTTGATTCAGTTCAGCGCCACACCGGCCCGTGCGCTGACAACCGCAGGCTGATCAAGCCTTGTCGAGGGTGCGCAGCTTTTGCGGCAGGCCCCACAGCAGCAGCGCCGCCGCCAACAAAGCACACACGCCTATCACATAGAGCGCCGGGGTGGTGCTGCCGGTGAGGTCCTTGATCCGCCCCACCATCACCGGGCTGACAATGCCGCCGAACTGCCCGAGGGTGTTGATCACCGCAATCCCGCCCGCCGCGCCTGCGCCGGCACCGGCCAGCAATTTGGGGGGCAGGGTCCAGAAGGTCGGGATCGACGCGATGATGCCGGCGCCCAACATGCCCAGGGCGATGATCAGAAAGGTGGTGTGGTCGGCAAAGATCCCGGCACTGAAGAAGCCCACCGCGCCCAGCACCACCAGGCCGCAGACAAACTTGCGGCGCTCGCCGGTCGCGTCCGACAGCCGCCCGATCACCACCATGCTGATCGCGCCGCACACATAGGGAATCGCGGTGAGCAGGCCGATCATCACCGGGCTTTGGGTGCCGGCGCTGCGGATCAGTTGCGGCGCCCAGAAGTTGAGGCCGTAAGACGCCACTTGGATCAGGAAGTAGATAAACCCGAGCATCAAAAAGCCGGGAATGCGGATCGCCGACAGCAACGAGCCGCCATGTGTGTTCGGCTCATGCTGGGCAATACGGCTCGACAGCAGGGTCTTCTCCGCCGGCGTCAGCCAGTGCGCATCTTCGATACGATCCTTGAGCAGGGTCAGCACCAGAAAGCCCAAGCCGATGCAGGGCAAGCCGCCGAGCAGGAACAGCCAGTGCCAGCCGCGCATCTGCAGCACGCCGTCGAGGTGTTCCAGCACCAGGCCGGAGAACGGTGCGCCCACCAGGCCCGCAAAGGCAGACGCCAGGAACAGCATCGAGGTAATGCGCCCGCGGAAGTGCTGCGGGAACCACAACGTCAGGTAATACAGCACACCGGGCGCGAAGCCCGCCTCCATCGCGCCGATGATGAAACGCAGGCCATAGAACTGCCATTCGGCCGTGACAAACACCATGGCCGCCGTGGCCAGGCCCCACGACATCATGATCCGCGCGATCCAGCGCCGCGCGCCGACCTTGTACAGCATCATGTTGCTTGGCACTTCAAAAATCACATACCCCACCACGAACAACCCGGCGCCCAGGCCGTAGGCGGTGTCGCTCAGGCTGAGGTCGGCTTGCAGCTGGAACTTGGCAAAGCTGATGTTGATGCGGTCAAAAAACGCGAACAGGTAGCACACCATGATCAGCGGCATCAGGCGCCAGGCGACCTTGCTGACCAGGGCTTTTTCGGCATCGATTTCAGCGGCCGGGCGCGCGCCGACCTCCAACGTATTAGTGCTCATGGTTTCTCTCCAGCGGACTGCTCACAGGCGTCCGATTGTTTTTGTTGTCTGGTATGGCGTTACAAGGCGGCGATGTAGTCCGGCGGCGGATGCAGGTCGCAATTGCGCCCGGCCTTGGCTACCTGGCCAGGCAATTCATGGCCCAGCAAAGCCGGCAAGCGGCGGGACAGGTTCAGCAGGTGCGGCAGGTCGATTCCGGTGTGAATGCCGACCTCTTCACACAGGTTGACCAGATCTTCCGTGCAGATATTGCCCGACGCCCCCGGCGCAAACGGGCACCCACCCAGGCCCCCCAGCGCTGCATCAAAGCGTCGGGCTCCAGCTTCGTAGGCGGCCAGCACGTTGCACAGGCCCAGGCCGCGGGTGTTATGGAAATGCAGGGTCAGGTCGCTGGCAGGCACGCGTTGCAGCACGCGCTTGACCAGGCGTTCCACCTGGCGCGGGTTGGCCATGCCGGTGGTGTCGGCGAGGCTGATGCCCTGGATGCCCAGTTGCAGATACGCGTCGACCAGTTGCAGCACGCGGTCTTCATCGATCTTGCCCTCGAACGGGCAGCCAAAGGTGGTGGCGATGCTGCCATTGAGGCGTACCGGATGCCCGGCGGCAAAGCTGACGATATCGCCGAATGCCGCCAACGACGCCTCGCACCGCATGCGCATATTCGCCAGGTTGTGGGTCTGGCTGGCCGACATCACCAGGTTCAGTTCGTCGGCACGCGACTCGACGGCACGCTGGGCGCCCTTAAGGTTAGGGATCAGCGCAACGTAGATCACACCGGCTTTACGCTCGATGCCCTGGAACACGTGTTCGCCATCGCGCAATGCAGGGATGGCCTTGGGCGACACGAAAGAACCGGCTTCGATCCGCGAAAAACCGGCCAGGGAAAGCTGGTCGATCAGGGCGATCTTGTCAGCGGTTTCAACCCAGGTCGGTTCGATTTGCAGGCCATCGCGCGGGGACACTTCCTGTACGATCAGCGGGTCGGAATAGTCAGTGATCATTGCACCACTCCCGAGGTTTTCAGGCGTTGGATGTCGGCAACCGTAAGGCCCAGGCTGCCGAGGATGTCATCGGTGTGCTGGCCCAGGCTCGGGCCCTGCCAGTTTACGGCGCCGGGGGTTTCCGAGAGTTTGGGCACGATGCCGGGCATCTTCACCGACACACCGCCAGGCAGCTCGGCATTGAGCAACATGTCGCGCGCCTGGTAGTGCGGGTCGCTGACGATATCGGCCACTGAGTAGATGCGCCCGGCCGGTACTTCGGCGGCTTCGAGGGCGCTGAGCACCTGCTCGATAGGCAGGCTGCTGGTCCAGTGGGTGATGGCGGCATCGAGCAAACCGCTTTTCGCCGCACGGCCATCGTTGTGGGCGAATTCGACGGCTTCGGCCAGGTCGGCGCGGCCGATGGTGGTCATCAAACGCTTGTAGATCGGGTCGCTGTTGCCGGCGATCACCACATAGGCACCATCGGCGGTCAGGTAGGTATTCGAGGGCGCGATGCCGGGCAAGGCGCCGCCGCTGCGCTCGCGCACATGGCCGAGCATGTCGTATTCGGGCACCAGGCTTTCCATCAGGTTGAACACGCTTTCCGCCAGGGACACATCGACAATCTGCCCGTCGCCCTGGCCGGTCTTGACCCGCAGCAACGACATCAGCGCGCCGATCACACCGTGCAACGACGCGAGGGAGTCGCCGAGGCTCACGCCGACCCGCGCCGGGGGCGAATCGGGGTTGCCGGTGGTGTAGCGAATCCCGCCCATGGCTTCGCCGATGGCACCGAAACCAGGGCGGTCGCGGTAAGGGCCGGTCTGGCCGTAGCCGGAGATACGCACCAGGGTCAGCTTGGGGTTGAGCGCATGCAGTACGTCCCAGCCCAGGCCGAGTTTTTCCAGGCCTCCGGGGCGCAGGTTTTCGATCAGCACATCGGCATCGCCGAGCAGTTGCTTGATCAGGCTCAGGCCTTCAGCGGACTTGAGGTCCAGGGCCAGGGATTTCTTGTTGCGTGATTGCAGGTACCACCACAGCGAGGTGCCTTCATGCAGCTTTCGCCATTTACGAAGCGGATCGCCCTGCCCCAGGGTTTCGATCTTGATCACCTCGGCGCCGAACTCGGCCATCAGCCGGGCGGCAAACGGCGCGGCAATCAGCGTGCCGATCTCGATCACCTTGATACCGCTCAAGGGAGCCGGCATGGGGTGTACCTCTTATTCTTGGAATGTGAGCCCAAGGCTAGAGGACAGGGGCAGGAAAAATCCAACCGTCAGTTGGCAAGGAGCGTTCGCTAAATGCGAACGCTCAGATAATCGAACAACAACCGACTCACTGGCGACAACTGCGCCTCATCGCGCACCACCAGGATCAAACTGCGGTCCGACCAGGCATCGGTCAGCGGCACGGCATGCAGGCCCAGGGCACGGCCAAACAATTCATAGGCCTTCAACGGCAGGATGCCGATGCCCATGTTCGCCTGGACCATCCGGCACATCGCATCGAAGCCCGGCACATGAATACGCAGGCGCAGCATCTTGCCGGCCTCGCGCGCGGCGGCGTGGCTGCGCATGTTGATTGAGCTGGCGGCGTGCAGGCCAACGTAGTCACTGTCCAGGGTCTCGGCGAAGGCCAGGCTTTCGCGCGGCGCCAACGGGTGATCCGCCGGCATCAACACCACCAGTTTGTCGTGGCGATAGGTCACCCTGGGCAGGCCTTTGGTGTCGGTGTCACTGGAGCAGATCCCCAGGTCCGCCACCCCATCCAGCACGCCTTGCACCACGCCGTTGCTAGGGCGCTCTTCGAGGTCGGTTTTCACTTCGGGATGCAGCTCGGAAAAATCCCGCAAGTCTTCTGGAAGAAACTGAATAATCGCCGAGAGATTGGCCAGCATCCGCACATAACCGCGCACGCCGTGGCTGTGCTCGCCAAGTTCCAGGCCCATTTTTTCCACGTTGAACAGCATCTGCCGGGCATGGTGCAGCAGGGTTTCGCCGGCGGCGGTGAGGTCCATGCCCTTGGCGCGCCGTACGAACAGGCTCACCCCCAGCACCTGCTCCAGTTCCATCAAGCGCTTACTGGCTGCCGACACGGCGATGGCTTCGCGGGCGGCGGCACGGGTCAGGGTGCCCTCTTCGAACACCGCGACGAACAGCTGCAGGGTGATCAGATCGAGGCGACGCACCAGGCTTTTGTGCAGCATCAGGCGCGCTCGGACGCCAGGCGATTGATCTCGGCCTGTTCCACTACCGGTTGCGGCGCGCCATGACGTACCGCCGCCAACATCGCCCGGCCGACAGTCTCCGTGCTCACCACCCAGCCCGGTCTGACCCGACGCACCAACGACAGCACCGGCCCGAGCACGGAATAGAAGGTTTGATACAACGGCGTCTTCGAACGCACGCCATGCAGCGGCTGGATGATCCCCGGCCGGAACAGGTACACCGCCTTGAACGGCAGGCGCAGCAAGGCATTCTCGGTCTTGCCCTTGACCCGCGCCCACATCGACTTGCCCGCCTCGGAGCTGTCGGTACCGGCGCCGGACACGTAGATAAACGTCATCTGCGGATTAAGCCGCGCCAGGGTGCTGGCGGCGACGAGGGTCAGGTCATAAGTGAGGTGGGTGTACCGGGTTTCATTCATGCCCGCCGAGGAGACGCCGAGGCAGAAGAAACACGCATCAAACCCTTGCAGCAGGTTTTCCAGGGGTTGGAAATCCAGCATGTCGCTGTGCAACACCTGATGCAGCTTGCCGTGTTCCTGGGTCAGGGGCGTGCGGCCGACGGCGACGACTTCCTGTACGTCAGCGGCCAGCAGGCACTCGCGCAGGACGCCCTGGCCGACCATGCCGGTGGCACCGAATAACAGAACTCTCATAAGGGGACCTCAGCGGCAAGCCGCAAGCTTCATGCTCAAGTTGAATGCAGTGCAAGACTCGCACCTTAACAGCTTGTAGCTTAACGCTTGCCGCTTGAGGCTGCGCCGTCAGAACGCGCTACGAAAGATCTCCTCAATCTGACGCTGATCGGCGCGCCGTGGGTTGGTCAGCCCGCATGCGTCCTTCAATGCATTGGTGGCCAGCAGCGGAATGTCCTGCAACTTGGCGCCCAGTTCGCGCAGGCCGGCGGGGATCTCAACGTCCTGGGACAGGCTGCGAATGGCAGCGATGGCAGCTTGGGCGCCCTCTTCGTCAGTGCTGCCCTTGGCGTCGACACCCAATGCGCGGCCGACATCGCTCAAGCGCTTGGCACTGACGCTGGCGTTGAAGCTTTGTACATGGGGCAGCAGCACCGCGTTGCACACGCCGTGGGGCAGGTCGTAGAGGCCGCCGAGTTGGTGCGCCATGGCATGCACGAAACCCAGGGAGGCATTGTTGAACGCCATGCCCGCGAGGAACTGGGCATACGCCATGTTTTCCCGCGCGACCTTGTCGCTGCCGTCGCGTACCGCCAGGCGCAGGTTGGCGCTGATCAGTTCGATGGCCTTGATCGCGCAGGCGTCGGTGATCGGGGTGGCCGCAG
Organism: Pseudomonas sp. SH10-3B; assembly: GCF_019891415.1. Taxonomy (NCBI): domain Bacteria; kingdom Pseudomonadati; phylum Pseudomonadota; class Gammaproteobacteria; order Pseudomonadales; family Pseudomonadaceae; genus Pseudomonas; species Pseudomonas sp. SH10-3B. The sequence goes on from NZ_JAFLXD010000033.1 coordinate 66,986, forward strand.
TCGACACGTAGGCTTCGATGGCGTGGGTCAGGGCGTCCATGCCGGTGGCGGCGGTGAGGCCCTTGGGCATGCCGACCATCAGGCTCGGGTCGTTGACCGACAGCAGCGGCGTGACGTTGCGGTCGACGATGGCCATTTTCACGTGGCGGGTTTCGTCGGTGATGATGCAGAAACGGGTCATCTCGCTGGCGGTGCCGGCGGTGGTGTTGATCGCCACCAAGGGCATCTGTGGCTTGCTTGATTGGTCAACGCCTTCGTAGTCGCCGATGTGCCCACCATTGGTGGCGCACAGGGCGATGCCCTTGGCACAGTCATGGGGCGAACCGCCGCCCAGGGACACCACGAAATCGCAGGCGCTCTGCTGCAACAGCGCCAGGCCTTTCTCGACGTTTTCCACATTGGGGTTGGGCTTGGCGCCGTCGTAGATCACCGAGTCGATGTCCTGCATCGCCAGCTTCTCGGCGATCATGCTGGCCACGCCCGCCTTGGCCAGGCCGGCGTCGGTGACGATCAGGGCTTTGCGAAAACCGTAGTTGCGAATGGCATTCATGGCTTCGTCGAGGCAGTCGGTGCCCATGATGTTGACGGCGGGAATGAAGAATGTGCTGCTCATGGCGAATCCTCGGATGACGTTTATGCCTACAGCATCAACCTCACCTGCCTACGGCACCTTGATCAGGATCAACACCCACTCGTGATAAAGTCGCCGTCCAGCCGAATTCGAGTAGACCCGCCGCAATGAAGGATTTCCAGGATATTGACGCCCACCTTGAAGACTGGAGCGCCCTGCGCAGCAGCACGGCCTTCAGTGGGATTCTGATCGGCAATGGCGCAAGCCGCACGATTTGGGAAGACTTTGCCTACGACTCGCTGTTCGAAAACGCGCGTACCGTCGAAGAAAAACCCCTGGGCCAATCCGAACTCAGCGTGTTCGATGCCCTGCAAACCCGCAGCTTCGAGTACGCCCTGGGCGCACTAAAGACCACCAGCCGGGTCAACAAAGCCCTGGCAGTCAGCTCGGCGGCGCCGCGCAATCGCTACTACGCGATCAAGGAAGCGCTGATCAATACCATCCACGCCGTGCACATTCCGTGGCGCCTGGTACAGCCGTCGACGCTGGCGACGATCAACCGCGAGCTGGCGAACTACGCCACGGTGTTCACCACCAATTACGACTTGCTCAACTATTGGGCGATCCTGCACACGCCGGGCATCGATGACCTGTTCCGCAGCGCCGATGCAAGCTTCGACCTGCGCAACACCCACACCGATACCACGCGCATCCTCTACCTGCACGGCGGCCTGCACCTGGTGCGCAACCTTGACGGTACCGCGCGCAAATTGCCGACCACCGACAGCACCTTGCTCAGCAGTTTTGCGATCAACAACACGATCAAGACCCTGGACGATGTGCCGCTGTTTATCAACGAAGGCAAGGTGGAAGAGAAGCTCAAGACCATCCGCAGCTCGGATTACCTGTCGTTCTGCTATGAGCAGTTGCTGACCCATGAGGGCGCACTGTGCATCTTTGGCCATGACCTGGGCGCGCAGGATAAACACCTGGTGGATGCGATTCGCCAGGCCCGGCCGACAACCCTGGCGATCTCGGTATCGGGCCGCAGCGACGGGTTTATTCGCCAGCAGAAGCGACGGTATTCGGAGTTGTTTGATGGCAGCGGTGCGCAGTTGAAGTTTTTTGCGGCGCGTACGCATCCGTTGGGTGATCCCGCACTGTCAGTGCCTGTGGAACGCTGAGGCCCCTCCCACATTTTAAATCGAGTACATCCTTTAAATAGAGACAAATGATAATGATTCTCGATAGAATTCACGACTTTTCCACGTCGTGCTTCGTCAAGAAGGATATTCATGTCTCGTCCCAAGCCCGACCCGTTGTCGGCCGATGCCTTTCGCAGGTTTTATACGGACATTCTGTATTTCCTGCGCAAACGCACGGACAACGCCAGCGACGCGGCGGACATGACCCAGGATGTCTTTACCCAATGGCTGGACTACCGCGACCGCGCCAAGGTCGAGCAGCCACGGGCGTTTCTGTTCCAGATGGCGCGCAACCTGCTGCGTGATCACTGGCGCAAACAGAAGGTACGGCAAACTGTCCATTCTGATCAGGCCGACAGGGACACCGAGCCGGTCACCGATGAGCAAAACGACCCCATGGCCGCCGCACAGCGCTTGCAACGCCTGGAACAGTTGAAAGAAGTCCTCGCCGAACTCTCGCCCCGCAGGCGAGAAGCCCTTATGCTGCACCGCTTCGAAGGCCTGAGCCAGGCGCAGATCGCCGAACGCATGGGTATTTCGACGAGCATGGTGGAAAAGCACATCGCTTTTGCCCTGCTGTATTGCAAGCGACGCCTTCAACCAGAACCCGGCACGGAGCAGCCAGAATGAACCGCCTGAGCGACACCGACGCCCTGGATATCGAAGCGAGCGACGCCATCGATGCCCAAGCCGCCAGTTGGTTTGCCCGCAACCGTAACAACGCCGGCCGTGCCGACCGCAAGGCCTTTGCCGCCTGGCAGGCCACGCCTGCCCATGCCCGCGCCTATGCCGAATTCGAGCAACTGTGGGCCGACCTCGCCCAACTGCAGCAACTGAACAAACCCGTGGCGCTGCCCACGCGCAAACCGTCGGTATGGCGCCCGGCCCTGGCCGTCGCCGCCGCCGTGGTGTGCGCCGTGCTGGCCACGCATCTCGGCGCACCCCGCGAGCTTTATCACAGTCAGGTGACGGCCCACGCCAAGGGCATGCGCACCTTGAACCTGCCCGATGGCAGCACACTGTATGTGAATGCCAATACGCGCCTGCGCGTGGATTTCAGCGCGCACCAGCGCCTCGTGCACCTGGACAAGGGCCAGGTGTATATCGAGGTGGCTGCCGACAAGGAGCGGCCACTGTTCGTACAGGCCGGCGAGGCGAGTGTGCGGGTGGTCGGCACCGGTTTCGATATACGCCGCAGCCAGCAGCAACTGGTGGTCAGCGTCGCCCACGGCCAGGTCGCTTTCGAGCCGTCCGCCAAAAGCCCCGTTTCCCTGCTCGGCGCCCAGCAACGCGCGACCTACAGCTACGCCAAGGGCACCTTGCAACAGCAAACCCTCACAGGCGAAGAAGTGGCGGATTGGCGCAGTGGGCACTTGTCGTTTCGCAACCGCGAACTGGCCAGCCTGATCGATGAACTGAGCCTGTATCGCCCGCAGGCACCGTTGCAGGTGAGTAACGCCGTAGCGCACATGAAAGTCTCGGGCAATCTGGATGTGAATGATCCGGACGCACTGCTCAGCGCCCTGCCCGCTCTGTTGCCGGTGAAAACCGTGATCTCGGCCGACGGCATCGTGCGGATTGAACCGAGCAAATAATCAGCCAGAATCTTATTTGAGAATATTTTGCATTCGCAGGTGTGGATTTTTTTATCTGCCCCGTCTTCCTCCGGTCTGCATCTGATCAGCACACCTTTTTGGCCGTTTTGGCCGCTCCGGGGGATTTCATGTTTCGCGCGCCTTGCCACGTTGCTCACCTGTTTCTTCGACCGACCCTTGTCGCCACCTGCCTGGCGTTCAGCCTCAGTGCCCAGGCCGAGTCGTTCACGCTGCGACTGCCCGCCCAGGCGCTGGCCACGTCCCTGAGCCAAGTGGCGCAGCAGGCGAAGATCCAACTGTTGTTCGATGAGGCGCTGCTCAAGAACGTGCAGGCACCGGCGCTCAACGGTGACTTCACACCGGAAGTTGCGATTCGCAGCCTGCTGAAAAACGGCGAGTTCACCCTGATCAAGGTCGGCAGCACCTACGTGGTAAAGCCCGAAGAGGCCAAGACCACCCAGAGCGGCGCAATCCAGCTGGACGCCCTGAGCGTGATCGGCACCGGCACCAAGGTCGACTCCAGCACCGTCGGCCGCTCAACCATGAACCAGGCGGATATCGATCGCTATCAGCCCAACAACATCCCCGCGCTGCTGCAGAACCTGCCCGGCGTGTTCATGGGCGGCTCGCCCAAACCCGGCGGCCAGACCATCAACATCCGCGGGATGGGCGAGGCCGAAGACGTGCCGATGTCGGTGGATGGTGCCACCAAAAGCGGCTTTGAGCGCTATCAGCAAGGCACGGTGTTTATCGAGCCCGAGCTGATCAAGAACGTCGAAGTGGAAAAAGGGCCGTACTCGCCCTTCACCGGCAACGGTGGCTTCGGCGGCTCGATCATCATGGAAACCAAGGACGCCCCAGACCTGTTGGAAGAAGGCCGCAACGCCGGGGCCATGCTCAAATATGGCTACGCCAGCAACGACCACGAACAAGTCTACAGTTCGGCGGTGTATGGCCGTACCGATGATGGACGCTTCGATGCGCTCGCCTACCTGACGCAACGCGATGGCGGTGACATGAAGCTGGCCGGCACTCCGCCCGATCCCGAAAACCGCTACCCGATCAACCCCAAGCGCTTGCCCAACAGCGCGCAGAATGTGGACGGCAAACTGTTCAAGTTCAACGCCCACCTCACTGACGAACACAGCGTGGGCCTGTCTTACTCGCGGTCCAACAGCCAGCGATGGACCCCGTTCTCAGCCAAAAGCTACCCGACCCCGCCGCTGCAATCCGCGATTGACCGCTATGGTTACGAAGGCGCCTTGAAACGCTTCCTCGCCAACCGTGAAACCATCGATACCACCTATTCGGGCAAGTACCTCTACCAGCCGCTGGACAACCCGCTGATCGACATGAAGCTCAGCTATTCGGTGTCCCATACCGACCAGACCGATGAGCGCGAGGCCGACGCTTCGTTCTCCCTGGCCACGGGTGGGCGCAAGATGGACACGGCCTACGGCGACAAGATTCTGGAACTGCGCAACATCAGCCTGTTCAGCACCGGCCCGCTGGAACACGCCGTGACCACTGGGGTGCAGGTGCGCAAGCACAAGCGTGAAACCGAAAGCTGGATGCCCGGCGCGACCTACAACACTGCCAAGTACAACTACGGGCACTTCCAGCCGTACTTCATGCCCCATGGCAAGGTCGATACCAATGCGTTCTATCTCCAGGACGCAGTGACCCTCGGCGACGTGACTATCACGCCGTCCCTGCGCTATGACCACGTACGTAATCGGGGCGAAGCCAACGATGCGCCGTACTACAGCAACCCGGACCCGAGCATCGGCCATGACTACAGCGACCGCACCTACACCGGTTGGTCCCCGCGCCTGGCCGCCTACTGGAACATCACGCCGGACGTGGCGATGTTTGCCAGCTGGAACAAGACCTGGCGCGCCCCGGTGATCGACGAGCAGTACGAAGTCCAGGGCGTCGGCAGCCGCACCTCCACCAGCCTCAACCTCGACCCGGAGCGCATCACCGCCATCACCGCAGGCAACATCACCAACTTCTCCAACCTCATCGGCCGTGGCGATAACCTGCAACTGCGTACGACGTTGTTCCACAACCGTATCGAGGACGAAATTTTCAAGGCGACTGGCATCGGCTGTGACCGTCAGAACACCGTAGTGGGGAGCATCGACAGCGTCTGCACAAGCGCCGACATGGCCGCCAAGACCAACTACCGCAACGTCGGCGGCATGACCATCAAGGGCTTCGAGCTTGAGGCTTACTACGACTCGACCTACCTGTTCGGCTCGGTGTCCTACTCCTACGCCACAGGCAAACGCGATAACCCCTACACCAACCCGTGGGCCACCGACATCCACGTCTGGGCCCGGGACATTCCACCGGCAAAATGGGTGGTGATGATGGGCAACAAAATCCCAAGCTGGGACGCACAGCTCGGATGGCAAGCGCAGTTCGTGCGCAAGACTGACCGCCTGCCCAGCGATAGATACTCAGGCGGCTTGAACAGCTCGGTGGGCGACACGTTCTACGACCAATACGCCAACGAGTCCTACGCCAGCATGGGCCTGTTCGCCAACTGGAAACCGCAGCAGGCCGGTCTTAAAGGCACCGAGGTCAACTTTACTGTCGACAACCTGCTCAACAACAACTACCGGCCCGCCCTCAGCGGCGACCGTGCCTACAGCCAAGGGCGCAATGCCAAGATCAGCGTCACGCGCTTCTTCTGAAAAACTGTACGGATAAATCCGCACCCAGCTGTAGGCCCGCATTCGGCGGGGGGTGTGGCTAGATGGGCTTCCCTTGAAGCCCTCTGGATTTCGGATCCCTCCCATGAGCTCGCGCGAAAACACCGGCATGGCCCTCGGCCTGCTGGGCGTCATCATCTTCAGCCTGACCTTGCCCTTTACCCGCATCGTGGTGCAGGAAATCCACCCGTTGCTCAACGGCCTGGGCCGTGCGTTGTTCGCGGCGGTGCCGGCGGCGGCGCTGTTGCTGTGGCGCCGTGAGCGCTGGCCGACCTGGCGACAGGTGCGGGGTTTGTGCCTGGTGATTGCCGGGGTCATCCTCGGTTTCCCGGTGCTGTCGGCGTGGGCCATGCAAACCTTGCCGGCCTCCCATGGCGCGCTGGTCAACGGCCTGCAACCGCTGTGCGTGGCGCTGTATGCGGCATGGTTGTCCCATGAGCGGCCGTCAAAAGCTTTCTGGGCCTGTGCGGCGCTGGGCAGTGCGCTGGTGTTGAGTTATGCGTTGATCACCGGCGCCGGCAGTATCCAGGCCGGCGATCTATTGATGCTCGGCGCGATAGCCGTGGGTGGCCTGGGCTATGCCGAAGGTGGTCGGTTGGCCAAGGAGATGGGCGGCTGGCAGGTGATCTGCTGGGCGCTGGTGCTGTCCACGCCGGTGTTGATCGGCCCGGTGTGGTACCTGGCGGCGCAGCATCAAGGCGCGATTTCCATGCGCACCTGGTGGGCGTTTGGCTATGTGTCGCTGTTCTCGCAGTTCCTGGGGTTCTTTGCCTGGTACGCCGGGTTGGCCATGGGCGGCATTGCGCGGGTCAGCCAGATTCAGCTGTTGCAGATCTTCTTCACCATCGCGTTTTCGGCGCTGTTCTTCGGTGAACATATCGAGCCGATTACCTGGGTGTTTGCCTGTGGAGTGATCGTCACGGTGATGCTCGGGCGCAAGACGGCGGTGCAGGCTGCGCCAGTCCCCAACAGGAGCGAGCTTGCTCGCGAAGGTCGCTAACGATAACGCCGGAAACCTGAAAGCCTGCGGTGCTCTCAGGCTTTTCGCGAGCAAGCTCGCTCCTACAGTGGGCGGCGGTCAGATCAAGTAGCCATCCGCACGCAACAGGCTTTCCAGGCAGTGTTCGGTGATCTGATAGAACGCCTTCAGCGCCTGGATTTTCTCCAGTAACTGCGCGTTGTCCACCGGCTCCGCACGCTTGACCGCCAGGATCATCTTGTTCTTGTTCGTATGCTCCAGGGAGATGAACTCGAACACCTTGGTCTCGTAGCCACAGGCTTCGAGGAACAACGCACGCAAGCTGTCGGTGACCATTTCCGCCTGCTGGCCCAGGTGCAGGCCGTATTGCAGCATCGGTTTGAGCAGCGCCGGGCTCTGGATCTGCAGGCGAATCTGCTTATGGCAGCACGGCGAGCACATGATGATCGACGCGCCGGAGCGGATGCCGGTGTGGATCGCGTAATCGGTGGCGATGTCGCAGGCATGCAGGGCGATCATCACGTCGAGTTCGCTGGGCGCTACGCTGCGCACATCGCCACATTTGAACACCAGCCCCGGGTGTTCCAGGCGAGCGGCGGCGCTGTTGCACAAGGTCACCATGTCTTCGCGCAGCTCAACGCCGGTGACTTCGCCTTCGGCCTTGAGGGTGTTGCGCAGGTAGTCGTGGATCGCAAACGTGAGGTAGCCCTTGCCCGAACCGAAATCGGCGACGCGCACCGGTTGGTCCAGTTTCAAGGGGGATGACGTCAGCGCATGGCTGAACACTTCGATGAACTTGTTGATCTGCTTCCACTTGCGCGACATCGACGGGATCAGCGCCTGCTTGGCGTCGGTCACACCCAGGTCGGCGAGGAACGGCCGGCTCAGGTCGAGGAAGCGATTCTTCTCACGGTTATGCTCGGCCGAGGGTGCCTCGCGCAGTTGCTGTGGCTTGCTCTTGAACAGCGAGCTTTTGTTCTTCTTGCTGTATTCCAACTGGGCTTCGTCGGTCAGCGACAGCAGGTGTGCGTTCTTGAACGAGGCCGGCAGCAACTCGGCAATCGCCACCACGCCGTCGGCCAGCGCGAAGTTCTTGGTGATGTCGCGGGTCTTGTAGCGGTAGACGAAGGACAGGCACGGCTGCTCCTTGACCGTCACCGCCTTGATAATCAGCCGCTGCAATTCGGCTTCGTCACCGACGTACTTGGCCAGCACCAGCTTGATAAAGGCGTTCTGCGCCAGGCTTACGCTCAACAGTTCGATGAACTGGGCATGATGATCCGGCGCAGGGTGGGCAGGTTGAGCGGTAACGGACATGAACAAAAACGCCTCGGGCAGGGAATGCCGGGCATTTTAGGGGGGATGGGGGTTTAGGGCACGGGGTTATTTGATCAACGGTACTCTGCCCCATCCCACATTGGCTTAGTGGTGTTTGGATTATTCGAGTACGACCAGCCGGTTGGGAAGTTCATTACGTGTTTGAGTCACCGGCACATGCACCTTGAGCAACTCGCCGCACGCCTCGATACAGGCAATAAACCCAGCCAGCGTCTGCCCCTGTTTCACCTGCTGGGTAAACGCCTTGACGATCCCATCCCAATGGCTGTCATCCAGGCGGCTGGAGATGCCGTCGTCCACCAGGATTTCCACATAGCGCTCGGCCTCGCTGACAAAAATCAGCACCCCGGTGCTGCCCAGGGTGTGGTGCAGGTTCTGCTCCAGAAACTGCCGGCGCGCCAGGTTGGAGGCGCGCCAATGGCGCACCGAGCGTGGGATCAGGCGGGTGGTCACCTTGGGCAGGCGAAACAGCAGGCACAATACGATGAACGTCGCCCACTGCGCCAACAGCAAGGTGTACATGGTCAGGTAGCCCGACAGGTAATGCACCACGCCCGGCACCACCAAGGCGATCAGGCTGGCCCACAGCAGGGGGATGTAGGCGTAATCGTCGGCGCGGGCCGCCAGCACGGTGACCAGTTCGGCGTCGGTGGTTTTTTCGACCCGGGCAATCGCTTCGGCGACTTGGCGCTGCTCGTGTTCAGTCAGTAATGCCATGGTTGTAGTTGCTCTCTAATTATTGTCATTACCAGCCGCCCGATGCGCCGCCGCCACCGAAGCCACCACCGCCGCCTCGGAAACCGCCGCCAC
>NZ_JAFLXD010000034.1:0-72660 GCF_019891415.1 Pseudomonas sp. SH10-3B
CGGCCACCGCTGCCAATGATCAAAACATTCATTTCAAAAACCTCTGTGAAACGCTGTGCTTTCTGTAGGAGCGAGGGGGACGCCTAGTTCTCGCTCGCGAAGATCGTCAACGATAGCGGGGGGCATCTGACTCCCCGTGGCGTTCTCGGGCTTTTCGCGAGCAAGAACTAGGCGTCCCCTCGCTCCTACAGTAGGAAAGCAGTGGTGTTTAGTGACGGAAGTGGCGCATGCCGGTGAAGACCATGGCAATGCCGGCTTCATCAGCAGCGGCGATCACCTCGGCATCACGCATCGAGCCACCCGGTTGGATCACGGCCGTCACGCCCGCTTTCGCGGCGTTGTCCAGGCCATCACGGAACGGGAAGAATGCATCGGACGCCATCACCGAACCGGCCACCTGCAGACCGGCGTGCTCAGCCTTGATCGCAGCGATACGCGCCGAGTTCACGCGGCTCATCTGGCCAGCGCCGACACCGATGGTCTGGCGGTTCTTGGCGTAGACGATGGCGTTGGATTTAACGTACTTGGCCACTTTCCAGGCGAAGATCAGGTCGTTGATCTCTTGCTCGGTCGGGGCGCGCTTGGTCACGACTTTCAGGTCTGCGCTGCCGATCATGCCGATGTCGCGGCTCTGTACCAGCAAGCCGCCATTGACGCGCTTGTAGTCCCAGGCAGCGGCACGTTCAGCCGACCACTCGCCGCAGGCCAGCAGGCGCACGTTGGCTTTGGCGGCCACGATGGCGCGGGCTTCTTCGCTCACGGAAGGGGCGATGATCACTTCGACGAACTGACGCTCGACGATGGCCTTGGCGGTTTCGGCGTCGAGCTCACGGTTGAACGCGATGATGCCGCCGAAGGCCGATTCGGTGTCGGTGGCGTAGGCCAGTTCGTACGCCTGGCGGATACCGCCTTCAGCGTCCGGGCTCACGGCCACGCCGCACGGGTTGGCGTGCTTGACGATCACGCAGGCCGGCTTGACGAAGCTCTTCACGCATTCCAGCGCGGCGTCGGTGTCGGCCACGTTGTTGTAGGACAGCTCTTTGCCTTGCAGTTGGGTCGCGGTGGCGATGCCCACTTCGGCAGGCTTGGCTTCCACGTAGAACGCCGCGCTCTGGTGCGGGTTCTCGCCGTAGCGCATTTCCTGGGCCTTGATGAACTGGCTGTTGAAGGTGCGCGGGAACTGGCTGCGGCCTTCTGTGCTCAGGGTTTCGGCGGCCTGGTTCACGGTGCCCATGTAGTTGGCGATCATGCCGTCGTAGGCGGCGGTGTGTTCGAACGCCTTGAGCATCAGGTCAAAACGCTGGGCGTAGGTCAGGCCACCGGCTTTCAGGCTTTCCAGCACCTGGGCGTAGTCGCTGGCGTTGACCACGATGGCCACGTCTTTATGGTTCTTGGCCGCCGAGCGAACCATGGTCGGGCCGCCGATATCGATGTTTTCGATAGCGGTCGGCAGGTCGCAGCCTGGCTTGTTGATGGTGGCTTCGAACGGGTAGAGGTTAACGGCCACCAGGTCGATCGGCTTGATGCCGTGCTCGGTCATGATGGCGTCGTCGATGCCGCGGCGGCCGAGGATGCCGCCGTGGATTTTCGGGTGCAGGGTCTTGACGCGACCGTCCATCATTTCTGCGAAACCGGTGTAGTCCGCCACTTCCACTGCGGCCACGCCGTTGTCCTGCAGCAGTTTGAAGGTCCCGCCGGTGGAGAGGATTTCCACGCCCAGGGCTTCCAGCTCCCGGGCAAATTCGAGGATCCCGGTCTTGTCGGAGACACTGATCAAGGCGCGGCGGATCGGCAGGCGGGTAGTCTGGTCGGTCATTTCAATTTCCATCAAAAGCAAAGGAGTCAGCAAAAAAGGCGACCGGTTTTACGCGGGCGCCTTTCTGGTTTGATTGAATGCTTACAGCAAATCGTATTGCTTGAGCTTTTTGCGCAAGGTGCCACGGTTGAGGCCCAGCAGCTCACTGGCTTTGGTCTGGTTGCCCTTGACGTAGTTCATCACGCTTTCGAGCAGGGGCGCCTCGACTTCGGAGAGCACCAGGTTGTACACGTCCGTGACGGAAGCGCCCTCAAGGTGGGCGAAATAATTATGCAGCGCCTTCTCGACACTCCCGCGAAGGGTCTGGCCTTCTTCGCTCGGCGTATTGAGGTGCTGTTTTAAATTGACGTTGTCGCTCACGGGTGTTGTTCCACTCACTAAAGTCTCGGTCATCATCGTCATGCGGCCACCCATTCTCCGTCCCCTGCTCTCAGGCTCTTGTCTCGTTCGGCAAAAAACTCACGAACGGCGGTGACCTGTGCTTGCGTTTCATCCAAACGATTGAAGCCGGCGCGAAACTCCCTGGCGCCCGGCAGGGTTGCGAGATACCAACCCACATGCTTGCGAGCAATACGCACGCCCATCACGTCCCCATAGAAGGTGTGAAGTGCAGCCAGATGCTCTAGCAGAATACGTTCCACCTCGACCAGCTCCGGCGCCGGCAGGACTTCACCCGTACGCAGAAAATGCTCGATCTCACGAAAAATCCACGGCCGCCCCTGTGCGGCACGGCCAATCAACACACCATCGGCACCGGTGGCGTGCAGCACGCGCCGGGCTTTTTCGGCTGAGTCGATGTCGCCATTGGCAAAGACCGGCATCGACACCGCCTGCTTGATCGCGGCGATGGTGTCGTACTCGGCTTCACCGGTATAAAGGTCGGCGCGGGTGCGGCCATGCACCGCCAGCGCTGTAATGCCTGCCTGTTCGGCGATTTTCGCCACTGTCAGGCCGTTCTTGTTGTCCCGGTCCCAGCCGGTCCGAATCTTCAGGGTCACCGGCACATCCACTGCGGCGACAACGGCCTGCAGGATCTCGGCAACCAATTGCTCATCTTTCAACAATGCGGAACCGGCGGCCTTGTTGCAGACCTTCTTGGCCGGGCAGCCCATGTTGATATCGATGATCTGTGCGCCCAACTCCACGTTGGCTCGGGCCGCATCCGCCAGCATTTGCGCATCGCCACCGGCGATCTGTACCGAGCGGGGCTCGGGATCACCTTCGTGGATCATGCGCATCCGCGATTTGCGGGTGTTCCACAAGCTCATGTCGCTGGTGACCATTTCCGAGACTACAAGACCCGCGCCCAAACGTTTACACAGCTGACGAAAGGGCTGGTCGGTGACGCCCGCCATTGGGGCGAGAATCAAGCCGTTCTGCAATGTATATGGGCCGATGCGTACCGCCGACATAGGACTTCCCTGTTGTGGGGCCGGATCATTAGAGTTCGAAAAAGGGTTGGCATGATACCCGCTCTCGATGACTGGATAAAGGCTGAATTGGATAAAATCTGAACAGTTATTTCTTTATCGCCGCCGGTTTGGATGCCCGGCGCCCAGTCAATAATCCACCGTCAAGCTTCGGTGCGTGAGCCGATTCACTCGGGCGAGTGGAAGCTCAAGCTGTAATTCACGGCTTTATTGCCCGGATCGAGGATGTCCAGGGAGATATGGATCGGGGTCTGTGATGGCATTTCGATCGCCCCGGCCAGCTCGCCTCCTAGATATTCGGCCGGCTTGAAGCGACGACTGGCAATAAGGCCGCCATTGAGGTCGGCAAAACGCAGCTCCAGCAGCGGAAAGGGCTGGGAGAACGTCGCGCGGTTATAGATGATTGCATCCACCACCAGCGCCCCGGCGAACTCCGGATGGCTGCGCACCACCAGGTTGCTGCTCTTGATATGGGCGATATCGACCCGCGACGGCACCGTGCAGCCCAGGGTTGGGCACAGTTGCTGGAACCACGGGCGGTATGCGTCCTGGCGGGCCAGATCGTCGAATTGATAGGCAATGTACTGGATTGCCAGGCCGGCTGCGGCGATCAGTACCAGCAGCATCCAGATCAGGCGGCGACCCAGGCCCTGCGGACGTTTTTGCGCGTAAAGGTGCAGCGGGTCGTCTTCCAGGTCCAGGAGCAGGTCGTCGTGGGCGGTGGCTTCGGGGCGCTGGCGCTTACGACGCAGTGCGGGGCGCTCTTCGGGTTCCGGTGCGTCTGCGGTTACGGCTACGGGGGTGAAGGGCGGGTCGCGATCATCATCGTCCGCAGTGGGGTGCTGCGGCGATTCAGCGTCCAGATCGTCGGTGTGCAGCGACATGGATGGTTCGGTGCGCTGCCGGGTCGCAGGGGGCAAGGTCGGTTGGTCTGCGTCAGGCGTGTATTCAACGGCCGGGACGCGTTCTTCAGGCGGCTCGCTGAACAGGCTGGCGGCCCATTTTTCTTCTTCGGCCTTGAGGGTTTCGCGGCTGGCGCTGAGGGTGTCTTCCTTCTGCCGACGGTCCGTCCCCAGCTGGCGACGTTCGCTGCCCACGGGCTGGGTGTGCTGAATCTCGCGGCGTTCCAGTTTGGCCAGTTCTTCGTCGAGGTCCAGGGCGTCCAGGTCCAACTCTTCGGCGGTCCACTGCTTCTGGCTGATTGCCCTCGGGGCCTGGGGCATCAACTCAGTGGCGTGCTCAGCGACCACGCTTTGCGGCGCAGGCGCCTGGGCGCGCTGCTCCAGCAACTGGCGCGCAGCGTTGAAGACTTGCAGGCACGAGCCGCAGCGAACCACGCCGCGAGCCACGCTCAATTGAGCGTGGTTGACGCGAAAGCGTGTCTGGCAATGCGGGCACTGGGTGACGAAACTGTCGGTCATGCGGCCATCCGATTCAGGCAAGCGCTCATTCTAGCGCCGACGCCCGCTGATGCGTACCCAGCCATCACGGTTAGCGATCGGATCCAGCTCGAAATCCTTGGCGTAGGCGGCGGCGACGTCTTCGCCTTGCTCGGCGAGGATGCCCGACAGCGCCAGGCGCCCACCTGGCTTGACCAGGCTCGACAGTTGCGGCGCCAGGGAAACCAGGGGGCCGGCGAGGATATTGGCGACCAGCACATCAGCCTGCACCTGGGGCAAATCCTGCGGCAGGTAGAGCGGGAATTTGCCTTCAGGAATGTTGTTGCGCCCGGCGTTGTCGCGGGATGCTTCCAGGGCCTGGACGTCGATGTCGGTGCCCACGGCTTCCTTGGCGCCCAGCAACAGGGCGGCAATCGCCAGTATCCCCGAGCCGCAGCCGAAATCCAGCACGTGGCTGTCGGTCAGGTCCTGGCCGTCCAGCCATTCCAGGCACAGTGCGGTGGTGGGGTGGGTACCGGTGCCGAACGCCAGGCCCGGGTCGAGCAGCAGGTTAACGGCGTCCGGCTCTGGGGCGGCATGCCAGCTCGGCACGATCCACAGGCGCTGGCCGAAACGCATCGGCTGGAAGTTGTCCATCCAGCTGCGTTCCCAGTCCTGGTCTTCAATGATTTCGCTGTGATGCTCAGGCAGTGGGCTGCCGGTGAGCAATTCCATATGGGCCAGCACGGCGGCGGCATCGGTGCCGTCTTCGAACAGGGCCAGCAGATGGGTGTGGGACCACAGCGGAGTGGTATTCAGCTCGGGTTCGAAGATCGGCTGGTCTTCGGCGTCCATGAAGGTGACCGAGACGGCGCCCACTTCGAGGAACGCGTCTTCGTAGGTTTCGGCTTGTTCTGGGCTGATGGCGAGACGGACTTGCAGCCAAGGCATGGCGGGCACCTTTGAAAAAATGAGTGTGCAGCGGGGTGGGGCTGCGAAAGCGCGCAAGTTTACGCGAGCGAACAGCAGAAGACGACATTACTGAGTGAATGCGGACCAAATGTGGGAGGGGGCTTGCTCCCGATTGCAGTGTGCCAGCCTCAGTATCTGTAACTGATCCACCGCTATCGGGAGCAAGCCCCCTCCCACATTTGGACTGTGTGCATCCTGGAAAACAGGTGTACAGAAACAACAAAGCCGCCCGAAGGCGGCTTTGTTGGGTGGAGCGCTTACTGGTTAGCCAGCTTGTGTTCCAGGTAGTGAATGTTCACACCACCTTCGCAGAAGCCTTCATCACGAACCAGGTCCCGATGCAGCGGGATGTTGGTCTTGATGCCGTCGACCACGATTTCGTCCAGGGCATTGCGCATACGGGCCATGGCCTCGTCGCGGGTTGCGCCCCAGGTGATCAGCTTACCGATCAGTGAGTCGTAGTTGGACGGAACCTTGTAGCCGCTGTACAGGTGCGAATCCACACGTACGCCATTGCCGCCGGGCGCGTGGAAATGCTTGACCAGGCCAGGGCTTGGGATAAAGGTCTTCGGGTCTTCGGCGTTGATCCGGCACTCCAGGGAGTGGCCGTGGATCTTCACGTCGTCCTGGGTGAAGGACAGCACGTTGCCAGCGGCGATGCTGAGCATCTCCTTGACGATGTCGATACCGGTGACCATCTCCGAAACCGGGTGCTCTACCTGGACACGAGTGTTCATCTCGATGAAGTAGAAGCGGCCGTTCTCGTAGAGGAACTCGAAGGTACCGGCGCCACGGTAGTTGATGTCGATGCACGCCTTGACGCAGCGAGCCAGGACTTCCTGACGCGCTTTTTCATCCAGGCCCGGTGCCGGTGCTTCTTCCAACACTTTCTGGTGACGACGTTGCAGCGAGCAATCGCGGTCGCCCAGGTGGATGGCGTGACCCTGGCCGTCGGACAAAACCTGCACTTCCACGTGACGTGGGTTGGTCAGGTACTTCTCCAGGTAGACCATCGGGTTGCCGAACCAGGCAGCCGCTTCGGAGCGAGTCTGCTTGGCCGCTTCGATCAGCTCTTCTTCCTTGTGCACCACGCGCATGCCGCGACCACCACCGCCACCGGCGGCCTTGATGATCACCGGGTAACCGACTTCGCGACCAATGCGCAGAGCGGTTTCCTCGTCTTCAGGCAGTGGGCCGTCGGAGCCAGGAACGGTTGGCACGCCGGCTGCGATCATGGCGTCCTTGGCCGAGACCTTGTCGCCCATCAGGCGAATGGTTTCGGCTTTCGGGCCGATGAAGGCAAACCCGGATTTTTCCACCTGTTCGGCGAAATCGGCGTTTTCCGCGAGGAAGCCGTAGCCCGGGTGGATGCCATCAGCGCCGGTCACTTCTGCCGCAGCGATGATGTTCGAGACTTTCAGGTACGAGTTCGTGGCCAGTGGCGGGCCGATGCAGATGCTTTCGTCCGCCAGTTTCACGTGCATCAATTCGGTATCGGCCGTCGAGTAAACAGCGACGGTCTTGATGCCCTCTTCCTTACAGGCGCGCAGGATACGCAGCGCGATCTCGCCGCGGTTGGCGATCAGGACTTTTTGCAGTTTCTTCGCAGGTTTCAACATCGAAGGCGCTCCGCGGTTCAAACGATGGTGAACAGCGGCTGGTCGTACTCAACCGGCTGACCGTTTTCTACCAGGATGGATTCGATGACGCCGGCTTTTTCGGCCGTGATGTGGTTCATCATCTTCATCGCTTCAACGATGCAGATGGTGTCGCCCACTTTCACGGTCTTGCCCACTTCAACGAAGGCTGGCGAGGTAGGTGCCGGGGTGCGGTAGAAAGTACCGACCATTGGCGACTTGACCACGAAACCGTTCAGCGCTGGGGCAGCCGGTGCAGCAGGTGCAGCGGCAGCAGCAGGAGCGGCGGCCGGAGCAGCAGCTGGAGCCGGTGCTTGCATCTGTGGTGCGTAGAACTGTTGGGCCGGGGTCTTACTGTGGCGGCTGATCCGTACGGACTCTTCGCCTTCCTTGATTTCCAGCTCGTCGATACCGGATTCTTCCAGCAGTTCGATCAGTTTCTTAACTTTACGGATATCCATGAATCATCAACTCCCAAGGGTCGGTCAGGGGCGCTTGGCCGGTTGTTCAAGCTGTTCCAGGGCGGCCTCCAGGGCCAGTCGGTAACCGCTGGCGCCAAGGCCGCAGATCACTCCTACCGCAACGTCGGAGAAGTAAGAGTGATGGCGGAAAGGTTCACGTTTGTGCACGTTCGATAAATGCACTTCGATGAATGGGATGCTCACCGCCAGCAGCGCGTCACGTAATGCAACGCTTGTGTGCGTAAAAGCGGCGGGATTGATCAGGATAAAGTCCACACCTTCGCCGCGCGCGGCATGGATGCGATCAATCAATTCGTACTCGGCATTGCTTTGCAGGTAGAGCAGATGGTGGCCGGCTTCACGCGCCCGTCGCTCCAGATCCAGGTTGATCTGATCGAGGGTCACTGCCCCGTAGACGCCCGGTTCACGGGTGCCGAGCAGGTTCAGGTTGGGTCCGTGAAGAACCAGTAAGGTCGCCATCGGCTGTTCCTTGTTATTGATGTGGGCAAGGCAGAACCCGGCGACTATGCCGCAAAGCCTTTGTGACTGTCCAGTTCTATGCAGTAGGCAGCACGATTAGCGAGGATTGCGCAAAATTTATGACTGCGGCCTGGGATCCGGTCATTGGTAATACGCCCTTGGATCCCATGAAGATCTTCATGGGGCAGGTCAGACGCGGAACGCCTGCACCGCCGTATTGAGCTGCCCACCCAGCACCAGCAGATGCTCGCCCTGGCTGCGGCCCTGGCCGATGCGCAGCAGGTTGTCTTCACCCAACTGATGAATCCGCTCGCTGTTATCGCGAATCTCACTCACGGCGCCACTTTGCTGCGCCGTCACATCGGCAATACGCACGGCGGTGTCGGAAATGGTCTGGATCGCGCCGACGATTTCATCCAGCGCACCATCTGCCGCCTGGGCTTGCTGGGCGGTGGCCTCGGCGTGTTCGACCTGGGCGCGCATGCCCTGCACCGATTGGTGCGCCGCGGTTTGCAGGCCGGTGATCAAGCCCTGGATTTCGGCGGTGGCGCCAGCAGTGCGTTGGGCCAGGGTGCGGACTTCATCGGCGACCACGGCAAAACCGCGCCCGGCCTCACCGGCGCGGGCGGCCTCGATAGCGGCGTTGAGCGCCAGCAGGTTGGTCTGGTCGGCAATCGAGCGAATCACGGTCAACACGCCGCCAATGGTGGCGGACTCTTCGGCGAGTTTCTCGATCATCTGCGCATTTTGCTGCACTTCACCCACCAGCGCATGCAGGCCGGTCAGGCTCAGGCCGATCACGCGCTGGCCTTGCTCCACTGCCTGGCCCGCGCTGCGGCTGGCACCGGCAGCCTGGCTGGCATCACCGGCCACTTGCTGGATGGTGGCTTCCAGCTCGCCCAGGGAATCACGAATCTGCGCGGTATCCCCGGCCTGGCGTTCGGCGCCGTCGTGCAGGCCACTGCTCAGTTCGGCCAGCGCGCGGCTGCTGCCGGCGACTTCTTGGGCATTGCCGCGAATGGTGCCCACCAGGTCCACCAGGTAGGCGCGCAGACGGTTCAGTGAGGCTTCGATATCGCGCAGTTCACGGTTGGTCTTGCCCAGGGCAATGGGCTGGCTGAAGTCGCCTTCACCCCAGGTCGACAAGGCCGGTGCCAGGTTGGTCAGCACCCGCGCCAAGCGCCGTTGCAGGGTGTCGATCAGCAGGGCGATGAGCAAAATCAGGCCGATCATCACCCCTTGCATCAGCCGCACTTCGCTCTGGATCTTGCCGTGTTGCGCCCGTACCACTGGCTCCAGGCCGGCGATGGCCTGTTGAACGGCGGCGATTTTCAAGTGGGTGGCGGCGGCCAGGTCGGCACGCTGCTGGATTTGCGTGCGGGTGCGCTTGAGTTCGGCGGGGTAGCGGGCCAGCAGGCCGTTGAGTTCGCGCTTGAGGTCGACGCCGGTGTCCTGGGCTTCGGTTTTTGCCGTATTTTCCAGGCCCATCAAGGCTGAAAAGTCATCGGTGTTCGATTCTGCGCTGGCTTTTACCCCGAGCAATGGCAGTTGCTCCAACACATCGGCCTGGCTACGCATGTTGCCGACTTCGCGCTCCACCTCGTCTGCCAGTTCCGCGCGCCCGCTGCTCACCAGTTTGTCGCGGGCCAGGGACAGCTTGCCCAAGTGCTGTGAAGCTGCCAGCAGCGGCGGCAGGTAGCGCGCGGCTTCGGGGGTGTTGACGCCCATGGCGTACTGGCTCAACAGCTCCAGGTTGGCGCCCAGCTCCCGTTCGGCTTGCAGCAACAAGGCTTGCGGGTCGCCGGCCAACTTACCGGCCGCCAACAGGTCGGTCTTGCTGAAGGTATCCAGGTCCGCGAGGCTGGGGCGCAGGTTCTGTGCGAGGTCGGCGGGCAGTTCATCCAGGTGCTGCAACAGGCTTTCCAGGCTCTGGCTGGCGCTGCTCAAGCGCAACGCATCGCCACTGCCCAGGTAGTCGTCAATATTGCGCGCGGCCTGGTTCTGGAAAGTCTGTGATAGACCGAGGTAGCGTTCCATCAGCAAATAAGGCCGTTCCAGCGCCCGTTGCGACCACCACAGCGTCGCCCCAAGCGCCAGGCACACGGCCACCAGCAGGAGGGTATTGAGATTGGTCAGCAGCTTCAGGCGCATGCGTGGTATCAACCGACAGCTAAAGGTAAGTGCCTGAAGTTATTGCGTTTTCGTTACAGGGTTATGACGGAATCACTGGATTCTGGTGAAAAGATGGCACTTTGCTTTGACGTGCGCGCCGCTTGCACGCGGTTACGCCCGGCATGCTTGGCGCGGTACAGCGCCTCGTCGGCTTGGGCGGCCATCATCAGGCTATCGGAGCCGTCACACAGCTCCACTACCACGGCGCTGAAGGTGCACCACAAATCCTGCGGCTGCGCCGGGTAGTGAATCTCGGCAAAGCGCCCACGAATTTCATCCAGCACCTTGCAGGCCGATTCCAGGTCGGTGTCGGGCATCACAATGGCGAACTCTTCACCGCCATAGCGGCCGATGTAGTCGGTCTTGCGCAGGCGCTGCTTGAGAAACAGCGCCAGGCTCTTGATCACGCGGTCGCCCATGGGGTGGCCGTGGCTGTCATTGACCCGCTTGAAATGGTCGATGTCGAGCATGGCAAAGCTCAGCGGCTTGTTCTCGCGGCGCGCGCGGAAGCTGCAGTCTTCGAGCAATTGCAGGATATGGGTGTGGTTGTACAGCCCGGTCAGGCTGTCACGCACCATCCGCGCCTTGAGGTTGCGCGCACGGGCGGCACGGTTGCGCACGGTGGTGATCAGATGGCGCGGCTTGATCGGCTTGGTGAGGAAGTCGTCGCCGCCTTCGCTCATGGCGTCCAGCTGTTTGTCCAGGTCGTCTTCGGCCGACAGGTAGATGATTGGCACGCTGACATAACGGTCGTTGTGGCGAATCACCTTGGCCAGTTCGGTGCCGGTGCAGGCCGGCATATACATGTCGAGGATGATCAGGTCGGGCTGGAAGTCTGCCAGCTCGGCCATGGCCTGGATCGGCTCGATCAAGGTGCGGGTGACGATGCCTGCACTGTTGAGCAACCGCTCGGTGTGCAGCGCCTGGGCCCGTGAGTCATCAATGATCAGCACTTTGTACGGTTCGTACTGGGCGACGCAGGTCAGCACTTCGATCTTTTCCAGCAGGCTGGAGGCTTCCAGCGTGCCGGTGAGGAATTCCTGGCCGCCGGCGCGCACGGCGGCCAGACGGGTAGGGGTGTCGGTTTCGTGCAGGCTGAAAAACAACAGCGGCAGCTTATGCTCCAGGCCTTCCTGGGCTTCGGCGGCGAGCTTGAGGCCCAGGCCGGTGCCACAGAAATCCACGTCCATCACAATGGCTGAGGGCAGGCGCTCGGCCATCGACGCGCGAAACGCCGCCACGCTGTCCAGGGACTGGGCGCTCATGCCGAAGAATTCCAGCTGCTTGGCCAGGCGCTCGGCGCGGTCGTGATCAGCCAGCATCACGTAGATCGGCTTGCGCATTGGCGGCAGGAAGGTTTGTTCCAGTTGGTCGCCCTGGCGCAGGCCGGTGCGCGACAGGCGCTGCATCAAGCGGTTGAGTTCGGTGATCAATTGGCTGCTCAGGCGGCCGCGGTTTTCGTCCACCGCCTTGAGCGACTCGCCGATATGCCGCGCCAACTGGCCGTGCTCGGGCTGTTCGAAGCGCTCGGCAAAGCGCTGCAGGCGCAGGTTGGCTTCGCTGAGTTCGGAGAGGTCGGCGCCTGACCATTCGCTGCGTTGCAGGCGCTGCCAGATCTCAAGAATTTGACGTGCCTGATGAATTACCCGCTGGGCAAAATGCTGCTTGAGACGCTCACGGCTGGGGTCTTCTGGCTCGGTCATATCCTGACTACTAGTTAGGGTGCATGCTGAGGTCGAACTGATGGCTCTATGCTAGCACCTCTTTTCAATGGGATGAGTGTCATATGTCAATTAACTGCGTGTCCCTGATATTCAGTTGGTGACCTGATGGTCGCGCAGCTTAAAAGGCGTGCATCCTTTATAGTCGAAAGCTTCCCGTATGCACGTTTGGTGAAAAGCCCCGCATGGGCGGGCACGATGGGGTAGGGTTGTGGTCGGAGTGTTTGAACGCACGCCCTCAATTCAAGTGCATGAACTCAAGTGATTGAAAGGATATCGCCATGCTGGACTGGAAAAACCGTGCGGGCAGTGCCAAAGGCCCCGCCCCTGAGCCCAAGTCGGCCAACCGCAGCTATTTTCGTACCCTGCTGATGAGCCGGGCCGTGCTCAGCGTGCTTGGCCTGTATCTGTTGGTCACCGGCGCCCTGGGCTGGTACTGGAGCGAAGAGCCGGCGCTGTTCCCGGTCCAGCAGAACGCGCAGCTTGCCGCCGAAAAAGAAGGCAAGCAGATGGTGGTGGGCTACACCACCGTCGAAACCCTCAAGACCGTGGTCGGCACGTTGCTGAACAAGCCCGGTGGCTACATTTCCAACGACCGTTTCCCGCCGGGCCTGTGGATGGACAACATGCCCAGCTGGGAATACGGCGTGCTGGTGCAGGTGCGCGACCTGACCCGTGCCCTGCGTAAAGACTTCGCCCGCTCCCAATCGCAGTCGGCTGAAGATGCTGATTTGGCCAAGGCCGAGCCGCGTTTCAACTTCGACAACAAGAGCTGGGTGCTGCCGTCCAGTGAGTCGGAGTACCAGGAAGGCATCAATTCTCTGAGCCGCTATGAAGCGCGTTTGTCCGACCCGAATCAGCGTGGCGCCTTGTTCTATGCCCGCGCCGACAACCTGAACAACTGGCTGGGCGATGTTGCCACCCGCCTGGGTTCGCTGTCGCAACGCCTGTCGGCCAGCGTGGGCCGGGTCAAATTGAACACCGCACTGAAAACCGAAGCCCTGGCGCCGGGTGAAGTGCCGCAGGTCGACGAAGAAGTGGTGGAAACCCCATGGATGCAGATCGACAACGTGTTCTACGAAGCCCGTGGCCAGGCCTGGGCGCTGTCCCACCTGCTGCGCGCCATCGAAGTCGACTTTGCCGACGTCCTCGCCAAGAAAAACGCCACCGTCAGCGTGCGCCAGATCATTCGTGAGCTGGAGGCTTCGCAAGAGCCGGTATGGAGCCCGATGATCCTCAACGGCAGCGGCTTCGGCGTATTGGCGAACCATTCGCTGGTCATGGCCAACTACATTTCCCGGGCCAACGCGGCGGTGATCGATTTGCGTCAACTGCTCAACCAGGGTTGATGATGGACGCGACTCAAAAGGAGGCGGCGCACCGCGCAGCCTCCGATGCCGAGCTGATCTGCTGGGTCGACGAGCACGACAACCTGCTCGGCCACCTCGTCCGGTCCGACCTGCGCCAGCGCGGCCTGATCGGCCGCTGCACGTTTATCTTCCTGTTCAATTCCCAAGGTGAGCTGTGCGTGCATCGGCGCACCTTGAGCAAAGCCCTGTATCCGGGTTTCTGGGATACGGCGGCGGGCGGGATGGTCGCGGCGGGCGAGTCCTACGCGGTGTCGGCGGCCCGCGAGCTGGAAGAAGAGCTGGGTGTCGGCGGGGTTGAACTGATTGAGCATGACCATTTCTATTTCGAAGATGGCGACAGCCGACTCTGGTGCAAATCCTATTCCGCGACCTGGGACGGGCCCCTGCGCCTGCAGCCTGAAGAAGTCATGGAAGCGCGCTTTTTGCCCGTCGAAGCGGTCCTGCAGGAAGCGCAGCAAAAGCCTTACTGCCCGGACGCCCAAGAGGGCTTGCGACGCTATCTATCCTCGCGTCGCTAAAGTTGCATAAATTGGCGCCATTTGGCCCTTAGCAAGTAAGCTTTTTGCCGTTACACTGCGCGACTTTTCACCCGAACCGCCATTGCTTCACCCTGGGATCACTGTAGGAGCGAGCTTGCTCGCGAAAAACTCAAGAGCGCCGCGTGCATTCAGAATGCCCACGTCATCGTTGACGATTTTCGCGAGCAATCTCGCTCCTACAGGTGGGGATCAGCCTTGGCGGGTCGGTAGCGCTGCCCCTGCCTGAGTGGGGCTTCGCGGTCGGTCATTCTGATCGATCAGTCTTTGTCCTCCCAAGAGGATTGCCGGTGGCCAAAAAAGCCGCATCCTTCGCCGCCCTTGGTGGCCTGGTATTTTCCACCGACGCAGGTCGACACTGCCCGGACTGTCGTCAGCCCGTGGATTTGTGTACCTGCAAACAGACCCTGATCCCTGAAGGCGACGGTATTGCCCGCGTGCGCCGCGAGAGCAAGGGCCGTGGCGGCAAGACGGTGACCACCATCACCGGCGTGCCGTTGGCCGAAGAGCCCCTCAAGGCACTGGCGACCACGCTGAAAAAGCGCTGTGGCACCGGTGGCGCGTTGAAAGACGGGGTCATCGAAATCCAGGGCGATCACGTCGAACTGCTGTTGGCCGAGCTGATCAAGCTCGGTTACAAGGCCAAGAAGTCCGGCGGCTGAAAGCCTCTTCCCAACCTGTGTCTAAACTCTGTCCTGCGAGTGGGGTCTACCTTGCTTACAGGCAAATCGTCATTTTCATTCTTTAGACTGCGCCAGCCTCGAACGCGAGGCGGCGCCTTCGCCTTCATTTATAGGGGACTTCGATGTCCGTACGACGCACACGCAAAGACGATGGCAGCCAATGGACAGTTGCGGACAGCCGCAGTGTTTACGGGATTCGCCATTGGGGGGCCGGGTATTTCGCGATCAATGATGCCGGTCGCGTTGAAGTCCGTCCTAACGGCCCGAACAGCACACCCGTCGACCTCTACGAGCAAGTGGACGAGCTGCGCAAAAGCGGCCTGTCCTTGCCGTTGCTGGTGCGCTTTCCCGACATCCTGCAAGACCGTGTACGCCAGTTGACCGGCGCTTTCGATGCCAACATCGAGCGCCTGGAATACCAGAGCAAGTACACCGCGCTGTACCCGATCAAGGTGAACCAGCAGGAAGCGGTGATCGAGAACATCATCGCCACCCAGAATGTTTCCATCGGCCTCGAAGCCGGCTCCAAGCCTGAGCTGCTGGCTGTGCTGGCCCTGGCGCCGAAGGGCGGCACCATCGTCTGCAACGGTTATAAAGACCGCGAGTTCATCCGCCTGGCGCTGATGGGCCAGAAGCTCGGCCACAACGTATTTATCGTGATCGAGAAAGAATCCGAGGTTGAACTGGTGATCGAAGAGGCCGCCAGCCTCAAGGTCAAGCCACAGGTGGGCCTGCGCGTGCGCCTGTCGTCCCTGGCGTCGAGCAAGTGGGCGGACACCGGTGGCGAGAAGTCCAAGTTCGGCTTGTCGGCAGCGCAATTGTTGTCGGTGGTCGAGCGCTTTCGCGCGGCAGGCCTGGACCAGGGCATTCGCCTGCTGCACTTCCACATGGGCTCGCAGATCGCCAACCTGGCCGACTACCAGCACGGGTTCAAGGAAGCCATTCGTTACTACGGCGAACTGCGCAACCTCGGCCTGCCGGTGGACCACATCGACGTCGGCGGCGGCCTGGGCGTGGACTACGACGGTACTCACTCGCGTAACGCCAGCTCGATCAACTACGACATGGACGACTACGCCGGTGTGGTCGTGGGCATGCTCAAGGAATTCTGCGACGCCCAGAGCCTGCCGCACCCGCATATCTTCTCCGAAAGCGGCCGCTCCCTGACCGCCCACCACGCCATGCTGGTGGTGCAGGTCACTGACGTCGAAAAACACAACGACGAAATCCCGCTGATCGAGAACAAGGAAAGCCTGCCGGAAACCGTGCAATGGCTGGTCGACCTGCTCGGGCCGACCGACATCGAAATGGTCACCGAAACCTACTGGCGCGCCACTCACTACATGAGCGATGTGGCCACCCAGTACGCCGACGGCAAACTGACCCTGGCCGAGAAAGCCCTGGCCGAACAGTGCTACTTCGCCGTGTGCCGCCGCCTGCACAACTCGCTCAAAGCCCGCCAGCGCTCGCATCGCCAGGTCCTGGACGAACTCAACGACAAGCTGGCCGACAAGTACATCTGCAACTTCTCGGTGTTCCAGAGCCTGCCGGACACCTGGGCCATCGGCCAGGTCCTGCCGATTTTGCCGCTGCACCGTCTCGACGAAGAGCCGCTGCGCCGTGCTGTGCTGCAAGACCTGACCTGCGACTCCGACGGCAAGATCAAGCAGTACGTCGACGAGCAGAGCATCGAGACCAGCCTGCCGGTGCACGCCTTGAATGAAGGCGAAGACTACCTGCTGGGCATCTTCCTGGTGGGCGCCTACCAGGAAATCCTTGGCGACATGCACAACCTGTTCGGTGACACCGACTCGGTGAACATCTACCAGCGTGAAGACGGTTCGGTGTACAGCGCCGGCATCGAGACCCACGACACCATCGAAGACATGCTGCGCTACGTGCACTTGTCGCCGGAGGAGTTGATGACTCACTACCGTGACAAGTGTGCCAGCGCGAAGATCAGTGCCAGTGAGCGTACGCAGTTTCTGGATGCGTTGCGGTTGGGGCTGACACGGTCTTCTTACCTGTCTTCCTGAGGGCACTACTTTCAGGATAAATGGCGGTGAGTGAGCTTGCTCGCTCCCTCACACGCTTGGCTCTCAACGCTCATGACTGGCTTAGTGGTGGTCCGGTGTCCTCAACGCGCTTCAACGCATAGGTTGACCGGGCAGTTGCCTGGGTTGAACTTAAGGGTCACGCGGTCAAGCCGTCCTTGACCGGCCGGTACAGTCACCACGATATCCCTGGAACTCTCTATCAGATCGATGTCTTTGCCAGGATCAATACGGTGGACGGCGGTCCCTTGTGTGACCACGAGTGTGTAAGAAGTCTTGTTGTCTATGCGCAGGGTTCTCTCTGCGTTTGGCCCTTGCCCCGCGGTGCACCCGGCGACTGTTGTCAGTGTGCAGACTGTGAGGATCCACAGTGTCGTGATGCTTATGTATTTTGTGATGTTCATATTGGACTCTCCATGCATGCAGAATGTGGGAGGTTGCACCTCCACGGTCATTCAACATCTGGATAATCGGTTTGTAACCTGTCAAAAGTAACAGGTCGAGCCATTAATAACGGGTACTGAACCATTGGCCCCGCTGCTTGAGCCGCCAGGCAATGACCCCCAGGGTCAGGCTGCGCAAGGCCATGAACAGCAGGAACGTCATCCACAGCCCATGGTTGCCCAGGCCTTGCAGTGCCCAGGCAAAGGGCAGCACCATCAGCACCGTCAGCAACATGCCATTGCGCATTTCCTTGGCGCGCGTAGCGCCGATAAACAACCCATCCAACAGATAACTCCACACCGCAATCAACGGCAGTACCGCCAGGTACGGCAGGTAGAGATCGGCGGTTTCGCGCACGCTGTGGATATCGGTCTGCATGGCAATAAACAGGTGGCCGGCGAAGGTGAACAGCAGAGCAAACCCCACACTGGCGATCAGCGACCAACCGCCGGCGACCACCAGCGAACGGCGCAGCGCGGCGCGGTCATGGGCACCGAGGGCATGGCCGCACAGGGCTTCGACCGCGTGGGCCAGGCCGTCCAGCGCGTGAGCGGTCAGCAACAAGCCATTGAGCAATAGAGCATTGGCCGCCACGGTGGCATCGCCCAGGCGTGCGCCTTGCACCGTGATCATGAAAAACACCGACTGCAACGCCAGGCTGCGGATAAAAATGTCGCGGTTCACCGCCAGCAACGGGCGCCAGCTTTGCCACAGTTTCAACGCGGCCCAGGCGATATGCCCGGGGTAGGCGCGCAGGGCTTTTTGCGTGAGGGCAAGGCCAAGCAGGGCGCCGGTCCATTCGGCGATCACCGACGCGCGGGCCGAGCCGGCCACGCCCCAGTCCAGGCCCATTACAAACCACAGGTTCAGGGCGATGTTGACCAGGTTGGTGGTCAACAGGATTGCCAATGGCGCACGGGCGTTTTGCGTGCCGAGGAACCAGCCCACCAGCGCATAGCTGGCCAGCGCAGCGGGCAGGCCGAACAGACGCGCGTGGAAGAACTCACGCGTCAGTTGGTTGAGTTCGGGGGAGGGCTGCATCCACTCCAGGGCCAGATGGCTCAGCGGAATGCCGACGGTGCCCAGCAGCATCGCCAGCCCCAGCGCCAGCAACAGGCCTTGCAGCAGGATTTGCCGCAGTGCCGCCCCATCATTGCGGCCCGCAGCCTGGGCAGCGAACCCCGTGGAGCCCATGCGCAAAAAGCCCATGGCCCAGGCGAGGAAGGTATACAAGCTGGCGCCGACGGCCACGGCGCCCAGTTGGTGGGCGTGGGGCAGGTGGCCGATGACCATGCTGTCGACCAGTGCAACCAACGGCACGGAGATGTTCGAAAGAATCATCGGCGCAGCCAGAGCCCATACACGGCGATGGGTCGGGCGATCGCGCCAGTCGGTCAGTAAGGTGGACATGCAGGCTCCTTGGGGGAGCGGCATTGTAACCGGCCATTGGCAACGCAACAGGGTCAATGTGGAGTGGAGCCCTATGCCTGTGGGATTTGGCTGGGACTTGAGACCGTTGAGAACCAACTCACCCTCCGTCGGTCAATGTGACCAGCGCCACATCGGCTTGGCCGGCGCTGATATATAGTTCACCCCTCGGTTCCCTCTGACTACGAGTGCCCCATGCTTAACAAAGGATTGTTCCTGGCTTGCGCGCTGGCCCTGCTAAGCGCCTGCGATTCCTCCGATAAACCGGCTGCACCGCCTGCGCCCACCGTGGCGGCAGCGCCGAAGCCGGTCAAGGCGGCAGTGGATGTGGCGGCGTTGAAGCAACGTTACGCCGGGCGTGAGTTGAGTGTGGTGGACGTCTCCGAGGTGCAGTTGGACGGGGCCAGCACCTTGTCGGTGAGTTTTTCCATCCCCCTGGATCCGGAGCAGAAATTCGCCGACAAGCTGCACCTGGTAGACAGCAAGTCCGGCAAGGTCGACGGTGCCTGGGAGCTGTCCGATAACCTCATGGAACTGCGCCTGCGCCACCTGGAGCCGCAGCGCAAACTGGTGCTGACGGTGGATGCCGGGGTGAAGGCGGTCAACGACAACACGCTCGCCGCCGAGTACAGCGCCCGCCTGGAAACCCGCGACCTGCAAGCCACTGTCGGCTTCGCCAGCCGTGGCACGCTGTTGCCGACGCGCCTGGCCGAAGGCCTGCCGGTGATCGCGCTGAACGTCGACAAGATCGATGTTGAATTCTTCCGCATCAAGCCCGAATCCCTGCCGTCGTTCCTGGCGCAGTGGGGGCGCAATACCAGCCTGCAAAGTTATGAATCCCGCGAACTGCTGCCGCTGGCTGACCTGGTCTACGGCGGTCGTTTCGACCTCAACCCGGCGCGCAATACCCGCGAAACGCTGTTGCTGCCGATCGCCGGCCTCAAGCAATTGCAGCAGCCGGGCGTGTACCTGGCGGTGATGCGCGCCTCGGGCACCTACAACTATTCGCAACCGGCCACGCTGTTTACCTTGAGCGATATCGGCCTGTCGGTGCACCGCTACGCCAATCGCCTGGATGTGTTTACCCAGGCGTTGGAAGGTGGCAAGGCATTGGATGGCGTCGACCTTGAAGTGCTCGATGCCGACGGCCGTGTGCTGGGCCAGGGCAAGACCGAGAAGGGTGGTCACGCTGAGTTGCCGTTGCCGAAAAAGGCCCAGGTGCTGCTGGCCAAGCAGGGCGAGCAGACCAGTATGCTGCGCCTGGACAGCGCCGCCCTTGACCTGGCGGAGTTCGACATTGGCGGCCAACCTTCGCACCCCCTGCAGTTCTTTGTGTTCGGCCCGCGTGACCTGTATCGCCCCGGCGAAACCGTGCTGCTCAACGCCCTGCTGCGCGACAAGGACGGCAACGCCGTCAAGCCGCAACCGGTGAGCGTCGAAGTGCGTCGCCCGGATGAGCAGGTGAGCCGCAAGTTCGTCTGGGATGCCGACGCCTCCGGCCTCTACCAATATCAACTGCAACTGGCCGGCGAAGCACCGACCGGGCGTTGGCAGTTGGTATTCGACCTGGGCGATGGCAAGCCGCAGCTGTATGAATTCCTCGTCGAAGACTTCCTGCCCGAGCGCCTGGCGCTGGAACTCAAGGGCAGCGACACAGCATTGAGCCCGGCGGATAACCCGGTGATTAAGGTCAATGGTCGCTACCTCTATGGTGCGCCGGCGTCGGGCAACCGCGTCAGTGGGCAAGTTTACGTGCGACCGTTGCGCGAAGCGGTCAAGTCGCTGCCGGGCTATCAATTCGGCTCCGTCACCGAAGAAGAACTGAGCCAGGACTTCGAGCTGGACGAAAGCGTGCTCGACGCCAAGGGCCAGGAAGAACTGACCCTGGAAAGCAAATGGGCCGAGGCCAAATCCCCCCTGCAGCTGATCGTGCAAGCCAGTCTGCAAGAGTCGGGCGGGCGGCCGATAACCCGGCGCCTGGTGCAGCCGATCTGGCCGGCCGAGCAACTGCCGGGCCTGCGCGGGCTGTTTGACGGCAAGGAAACCAATGGCGATGGCCCGGCGGAATTCGAAGTGCTGCTGGCCAACCAGGACGGACAGAAACTCGCGGCGCAAAACCTCAAGGTGCGTCTGGTGCGCGAGCGCCGTGACTACTACTGGAATTACTCGGACAGCGATGGCTGGAGCTATCACTACAACGAGAAATTCCTCAACCTCGACGAACAGACCCTGAACATCAAGGCCGGCGATACCGCCAAGGTCAGCTTCCAGGTGGAGTGGGGCCCGTACCGTGTCGAGGTCGAAGACCCGCAGACCGGTCTGGTCAGCAGCCTGCGTTTCTGGGCCGGCTACCAGGCCCAGGACAACACCGAGGGCGGCGCCGTGCGCCCCGATCAGGTCAAGCTGGCACTGGATAAACCCGCGTATGGCGACGGCGACACCGCCAACGTCACGGTCACGCCGCCGGCTGCCGGCAAAGGCTACCTGCTGGTGGAATCCGCCGAAGGGCCGCTGTGGTGGCAGGAAATCGACGTACCGGCCGAGGGCAAAAGTTTTGCCGTGAAGCTCGACCCGAAATGGTCGCGTCATGACCTGTACGTCAGCGCCCTGGTGATTCGCCCAGGCGAGCGCAAAGCCAATATCACCCCGAAACGCGCGGTGGGCCTGCTGCATTTGCCGCTGGATCGCACCCAGCGCAAGCTTGGCGTGACCCTCACCGCGCCGGAAAAAATGCGCCCCAAACAACCGCTGACGGTGAAGATTGCCGCCAAAAACGCCGATGGCAGCGTGCCGAAACAGGTGCACGTGCTGGTGGCGGCGGTGGACGTGGGCATCCTCAATATCACCGAGTATCCGACACCGGATCCGTATTCCAGCCTGTTCGGCCGCAAGGCCTATGGCGTGGACCAGTTCGATATCTACGGCCAATTGATCGAAGCCGGGCAGGGCCGCCTTGCCAGCCTGGCCTTTGGGGGTGACGCCGCGCTGGCCAAGGGCGGCAAGCGCCCGGACACCAGCGTGACCATCGTCGCCCTGCAAAGCGCACCGGTGACCTTGAATGAGCAGGGCGAGGGTGAGGTCAGCGTCAACATCCCCGACTTCAACGGCGAACTGCGCCTGATGGCCCAGGCCTGGAGCGATGACCGCTACGGCATGGCCGAAGGCAAGACGGTGATCGCCGCACCGCTGATCGCCGAGCTGTCGGCGCCGCGCTTCCTTGCCGGCGGTGACCAGACCACTCTGGCGCTCGACCTGTCCAACCTGTCGGGCAAGGCGCAGAAACTCGATGTGCAACTGAGTGCCGAAGGGCAGTTGGAGCTGGTCAACAGCGGCGCGCAAACCGTCGAACTCAAGCAAGGCCAGCGCACCACCCTGCGTATCCCGGTGAAAGCCTGGGGTGGTTTGGGGCAGGGCAAAGTGAAGGTCACGGTCAATGGCCTGGACCTGCCCGGTGAGAATCTGCCGCCGTTCAGCCGCGAATGGACCCTGGGCGTGCGCCCGGCGTACCCGGCGTTGCTCAAGCATTACCGCGCGGTACTCAAAGGCGAGCCGTGGAGCCTGCCAGTCGGCGCCCTGGATCAATTCGATGCCTCTGGGCGTGAGGCGTTGCTGAGCCTGTCGAGCCGGCCGCCGCTGAACCTGGGCGCGCAGATCTCGGCGCTCAAGGCCTACCCTTATGGGTGCCTGGAGCAGACCGCCAGTGGTTTGTACCCGTCGCTGTATGCCGACAATGCCTTGCTCAAGCGCTTGAGCATCAAGGGCGAGCCGGATGCCGAGCGCAAACGCAAGATCGAGCTGGGTATCGAGCGCCTGCTGGGCATGCAGCGCTACAACGGCAGCTTCGGTTTGTGGGGCGCCGATGGCGAAGAGGAATATTGGCTGACGGCCTACGTCACCGACTTCCTGCTGCGCGCCCGTGACCAGGGCTTCGCGGTACCGCCCGAAGCGCTGAAAAAAGCCAGCGAGCGCCTGCTGCGCTATGTGCAGGAACGCAACCTGATCGAAGTCGACTACAGCGACAACGCCGACCACACCCGCTTTGCCGTGCAGGCCTACGCCGGCATGGTGCTGGCGCGCAGCCAACAGGCGCCGTTGGGCGCATTGCGCAGTATCTTCGAGCGACGTAGCGACGCGCGCTCCGGGTTGCCGTTAGTGCAACTGGCCATCGCCCTGCAGAAAATGGGCGACCAGCCGCGCGCGGATCAGGCCTTGCTGGCCGGCCTGGCGGCGCAACGCAACGCCAAGGAATGGCTGGCCGACTACGGCAGCCCGCTGCGCGACCAGGCGATGATCCTGGCGTTGCTGGAAGAAAACGACTTGGCCAAGGGCAAGCGTGAGGAGCGTTTGTTTACCCTGTCCGATCAATTGGCGGCCAGCCCGTACCTGTCGACCCAGGAGCGCAATTCGCTGTTCCTGGCCGGGCGCCTGGGGTTCGCCCAGCCCGAGTCAGCCTGGAAGGTCCTGCTCAATGGCAGCGGTGGAGAGCATGAGCTGAACAATCAACAGTCGACGCTGGACCTGGAAGGCAAGCTGCTTTCTGGCGATCTGAACCTGACCAATCAGGGCGATGTGCCGGTCTACCAGCAACTGACAATCTCGGGTTATCCACAGGTGCCACCGGCACCGGGCGGCGACAACCTGAGCATCCGCCGTGAATACCTGGGCATGAATGGCCAGCCGCTGAACCTGCGCAACCTCAATAGTGGCGACCTGGTGCTGGTGCACCTGGCGGTGAGCGCCAAGCAGCGCGTGCCGGATGCCTTGGTGGTCGACCTGTTGCCTGCGGGCCTGGAGCTGGAAAACCAGAACCTGGCACAAAGCGCGGCCAGCCTGGAAAACGCCAGCAGCCAGGTGAAGGAATGGCGTGAGTCGATGCAGAACGCGGCGCTCAAGCATCAGGAGTTTCGCGATGATCGTTATGTGGCGGCCATCAACCTCGACGGCGACGGCACCACGCACTTGCTGTACCTGGCACGGGCAGTGACGCCGGGCACTTATCGCGTGCCGCCGCCGCAGGTGGAGTCGATGTACCGGCCGAACTGGCAGGCGGTGGGGGAGACGCCGGCAGACCTGGTGATCAAAGGACGCTGAAATTTCACGGTTGATCACTGTAGGAGCGGGCTTGCCGGCGAAGAACGCAAGAACACCGCGTTTATTCAGGATGTCAGCGTTATCGTTGACGTCCTTCGCGAGCAAGCTCGCTCCTACAGTGGCTGGGTGTTTTGGGTTTAGTGGACGACCCAACTGAGCAGCCACAGCCCAAGCATCAGCCAGATCACCCCGATGATGATCGAGGCGCGCATGAACGCGCGGACGGCCGAATACAGGAACAGCAGTCCGATGATCAGGGTGATGATGCTGATGATCGAGGTGTCCATGCCCAATGCTCGGGACATGCCACCGACAAAGTCGCCGCCAGCGTTGGAGAGCATGTTGAACAGCCCGCTGAAGAACTCGACGATGTAGTGGATGATCAGACCGAGTGTGTGACCCAACCATCCGAAAAAGTCTACTTGCATAGGTGTGTCTCGATGAAAGAGTGGACGAAAGTGCCAGCATTGAGCCTTTGGTCGTTTATCAACCCGGCGAGTTCCCGTGAAGCATAGAGGTTTCGTCGCTTGAATTTGCGTTTAGTTATCCGCTGGACCCTGGCGAGCCTGGTCTTGATGGTTGCCTTGCTGTGGCTGGCCGATCGTATCTGGCCGTTGCCGTTACCCAAGGACGATCTGGCGCGGGTGGTGCTGGCCGAGGATGGCACGCCGTTGTGGCGGTTTGCCGATGCCAACGGCGTGTGGCGTTATCCGGTGCAGACCCGCGAAGTGTCGCCCTATTACCTGGATGCACTGCTCACTTACGAAGACCGCTGGTTCTACCAGCACCCCGGCGTGAACCCGTTGGCGCTGGCACGGGCGACGTGGCAGAACCTGACGGGCGCGCGGGTGGTATCGGGTGGTAGCACCCTGTCCATGCAGGTGGCGCGTCTGCTCGACCCGCACTCGCGGACCTTCCACGGCAAGTTGCGCCAACTGTGGCGTACGGCGCAGTTGGAGTGGCACCTGTCCAAGGAACAGATTCTCAACCTGTACCTCAACCGCGCGCCATTTGGCGGCACGTTGCAGGGCGTGGCGGCCGCCAGTTGGGCGTACCTGGGCAAGTCCCCGGCGCAGCTGACCCACGCCGAAGCCGCCTTGCTCGCGGTATTGCCCCAGGCGCCGAGCCGCCTGCGCCCGGACCGCCACCCCCAGCGCGCCCAGCAAGCCCGCGACAAAGTGCTGCGGCGCCTCGCCGAGTTCCAGGTGTGGCCACAATCGGCCGTCGATGAGGCGTTGGAAGAACCCTTGCTACTTGCCCCGCGCCTGGAGCCCAGCCTGGCGCCATTGCTTGCGCGCCGCCTGAACCGCCCCGACAGCCCGCCGCTGATCCGCACGACCGTGGATGCCACCCTGCAACGCCGTCTCGAAGACCTGTTGCTGGGCTGGCGTGCGCGGTTACCGGAACACACCTCTGCTGCGATCCTGGTGGTGGAAGAAGAAAGCATGGCCGTGCGCGCTTATCTGGGGTCAGTGGACATCAACGACGCCAAGCGCTTTGGCCATGTGGACATGATCAGCGCGTTGCGTTCGCCGGGCTCCACCTTGAAACCCTTCCTGTATGGCATGGCCCTGGACGAGGGCCTGATTCACTCCGAATCGCTGCTGCAGGACGTGCCCCGGCGTTATGGCGATTACCGGCCGGGCAACTTTTCCATGGGGTTTACCGGCGCAGTGCCGGCGAGCACGGCGCTCTCCAGTTCGCTGAACCTGCCGGCGGTGCAGCTGTTGGAAGCCTACGGGCCCAAGCGCTTTGCCGCGCAGATGCGCATCGGCGGCGTGCCTTTGGCCCTGCCGGCGTTGGCCGAACCCAACCTGGCGCTGATCCTCGGTGGCGCGGGCAGCCGCCTGGAAGATCTGGTCAGCGGCTACAGTGCCTTCGCCCGTGACGGCAGGAGCGCAACGATTCGATTACAACCAGACGACACGCTGAGAGAGCGGCCATTGCTGTCGCCAGGGGCCGCCTGGATTGTGCGGCGCATCCTCAGTGGTCAGGCCCGCCCTGACCGCGACCCGCGTGCCGAACTGGTGCAGCGTCCGGTGCTGGCCTGGAAAACCGGGACCAGCTACGGCTTTCGCGATGCCTGGGCGATTGGCGTGGGGCCGCGCTACTTGATCGGTGTGTGGATCGGCCGCCCGGACGGCACGCCGGTGCCGGGGCAGTTCGGTTTGGCCTCGGCGGCGCCGCTGATGTTGCAGGTACACGATGTGCTGGCCAACCGCGACAGCCAGCGCGGCATCAGCGCGCCCGTCAAACCGGTGCCGGCCAATGTCGGCGTGGCCGCCATCTGCTGGCCGCTGGGCCAGCCCATGAACCGCAGCGATCCGAATTGCCGCCGCCAGCGCTTTGCCTGGACCCTCGACAACACCACGCCGCCGACCTTGCAGGCGTTGGATCAACCGTTGAGCGTCGGCTTGATCGAAAGTGTCTGGGTCAATGCCAAGGGCTTGAGGGTGGATGCTCATTGCCCGGGCGCCGTGCCCAGGAACATCGCCCTGTGGCCCGCACCGCTGGAGCCATGGCTACCGAGGGTCGAGCGCCGTGAAGCGCGGATTCCCGTCGCCGACCTCGATTGCCCACCACCGGCGCTGGCGGCGTCATCGCCGTTGTCGATTGTCGGCGTGCGCGAAGGCGACCAACTGCGCCTGCCCGCCGCCAGCCAGCAAACCCTGCGCCTGAAACTCTCCGCCCTGGGCGGCAGCGGCCGGCGCTGGTGGTTCCTCAACGGCGCCCCGTTGGGTGATAGCGCCAACCAGGACTTTATCAACGCCAGCTTCGAGCGGTTGGGCCGCTATCAGCTCAGTGTGTTGGATGAGGCCGGTCAAACCGCCAGGCTTGAATTCAGCGTGGTGGATTAGGGCCCCCGATGGCGTCGCTGAGCACACCACCGCTATTCACTTGCCTTCACTCTCCATCCCCCTGAAGCTATACCCATTCAGGAGCCCCCTATGAACCTCGAACACCTCACCGAACGCCTGCACCGCATCCGCGATACCAACGACTGGAAGCCATTCCACAGCCCGAAGAACCTGGCCATGGCCGCCAGCGTGGAAATGGCCGAACTGGTGGAAATCTTTCAATGGCTCAGCGAAGACCAGTCCCGCCAGTTGCCCGCCGACAAACTCGCCCATGCCGGCCAGGAAGTGGGCGATATCGTCCTGTACCTGCTGTTGCTGTGCAGCGAGCTGGGCCTGGACATGAACGAGGTGGTGCGCGCCAAGCTGGCCGACAGCGAACGGCGGTTTGCCCATGAGTGACCGGCATTTCGACCAGTTGGCCACGCGCTTTGCCGAGAAAATCTATGGCGGTGCAAAAGGTGCCATTCGCCTGGCGGTGCTCCAGGCCGACCTGGCTGAAGTCCTGCCCGACCGTCCGTTGCGCGTGCTGGATATCGGCGCGGGCCTGGGGCATATGTCGCTGTGGCTGGCCGAGCGCGGCCATCAGGTGACCCTGGCCGAACCCGCCGAGCCGATGCTCGAAGGCGCGCGCCAGCGCTTCTCCGAGGCCGGGCAGAGCGCCACCTTTATCCATGCGCCGTGGCAAGACCTGCTCGGCCAGCTCACCGAGCCCTACGACCTGGTGCTGTGCCATGCGGTGCTGGAATGGCTGGCCGAACCCCATGCGATCCTGCCGGTGCTGCACCAACTGACGCTGCCCGGTGGCTGGTTGTCGCTGGCGTTCTACAACCGCGATGCACTGATTTATCGCAACCTGCTCAAAGGCCACTTCCGCAAAATGCGCAAGAATGACATGGCTGGCGAAAAGCAGAGCCTGACCCCGCAACAGCCTCTCGACCCGCGCGAGTTGGCGGCGCAACTCGAAGGGCTTTGGCAGGTCGAAAGCCAAAGTGGCGTGCGGGTATTCCACGACTATATGCCGGTGGAATTCCAGGCCCGCGCGAACTTACCGGACCTTATTGAGATGGAACTCGCTCACCGTCGTCACCCAAGCTTTGCCGGACTTGGGCGTTATTTGCACTGGATCTGCCGTCCGGTATAAGCGGCCCAGTCTGCGGAGGTCGAAATGCGTCGTCTCTGTTTGATCCTGTTATCCCTCGGGCTGGGCGCCTGCTCCAGCCCTAATCCTTATGTGGCGGCGTCTGCGCCCATGCCGCCAGCGCCCGCGCAGGCAGCCAAGACCTTTGATGCCAGCGCCTACCCGGCGCCGGTGCGCGACTATGGCGCCTACCGCAATTGGGCCTGGCGCAACGGCCAGTTGCCGGCGGGCACGGCCTGGGCGGATTCGGCGCAAGTCGCCGAAGCGGTCAGCGGCGCCCTCGATCAGCGCGGCCTGCGCCCCTTGCATGACAACCGCCCGGCGGACCTGCTGGTGAGCGCCGATGTGCGCCTGGAGAAGCGTCTCAAGCAAGTCCGGGACGACTACGGCTACGGATACGGCGGCTATAACCGCTACGGTCCGGGCTACGGCATGTACAACTCGGTGCCGATCGTGCGCACCTATGAAGTGCAAGTGGTGGTGGTGCGCGTCAACCTGTTCGACGCCCGCAGCGGCCAGCCGGTGTGGAGTGCCAGCGCCGAAACCGGCAGCCAGGGCAGCCTCAGCGAGCGCGCCGATGCCTTGCGCCAGGCCGTGCAAAAGGCGATGACGGCGTATCCTCCGAGTTAACAGCTATTCTCATCTAAAGCCCGGGTCGCTCTTTGGAGATCAACCATGTTCCGTCGTATCGCTACGCTAGCTTTTGTTGTGCTGCTGGGCGGTTGCCAGACCAGCCAGGTCAACCACGATTTTGATGCCAGCCGAGACTTCGGCGCCTACCGTAACTGGGCCTGGAAAGACCCGGCCCTGCAATACCGCCCCGACGATCCGCGGATCAAGAGCGACCTCACCGAACAACGCATCCGCCAGGCCGTTGGCGAACAACTCGACCAACGTGGCCTGCGCCCGGCGGCTGCGGGCACCAAGGCAGACCTGAATGTGCAGGCCTACTTGATCGTCGAAGACCGCCAGCAACAAGTCACCACCAACTATGGCGGCGCCTGGGGCGGCCCGTGGAACGGCTACTGGGGCGCGCCGATGTACAACGAAACACGCAACATCACCTACAAAGTGGCGACCATCCAGATCGACCTGCTCGACGGCAAGGACGGCAAGCTGGTGTGGCGCGGCAGTGATGAACAGATGATGAGCAGCACACCGAACCCGCAGGATCGCAATAACGCCATCCGCACGACGGTGACCCGCATCCTCTCCAGCTATCCCCCGCACTGACCTTCTCCAGGGGCGGGCTGCCGATGGCGAGGGAGCGTGCTCGCCATCAGCTTGATTTGTGGCGACTTGCCAGCGCCCCCGTAAAGCCTTGTCTACACTCCACAGCATCTACGGAGAGTAAGCGCTAAGGAGTGCTCGATGTCTCCCCGACTTCGTTGCAGGCAGCGTGGTGCGATTGGCTTGATGGCGGCCTTGACGCTTGGTCTGGCGTTGGTTTTCCTGTTGCTGGTGGTCGACAGCGGGCGGCTCTATCTTGAAAAGCGCAAGCTGCAAGGCATCGCCGACATGGCCGCGCTGGAAGCCGTTCAGCGCAATGGTGATTGCCTGGCGGCGAGCAACAACACCGCCACCGCCTATGCTGGCGCCAGTGCTGTGCGCAATGGCTACATTATCCCGCCTGCCAATGCACTGGACGTTCGCTGTGGTTCGTTGACCACGGCGGCTACGAATCTACGGGTGTTTTCCGCAGATGCCACCCAGCGCGATGCGATTCAGGTGATCGCCTCGCGCCCGGTGTTGACCAGTGTCGCCGGTGGCGTGTGGTCGCTGTTCAATGGCGGCGCCTACAGCCTGAACACGCTGTTGACGGCCAAGGCCGTTGCCGCGCCAAAGATTTTGCCGCCCCAGGCGCAATTGACCATCAAGTCCACGCTGGTGACGGTCAACTCCAACGATTCAGCGGCGCTGAATCTGCTGTTCGGCAAACTGTTGGGCGGTAGCCTGTCGCTGGATGTTGCCGGCTGGCAGGGCCTGGTCGACAACAATCTCAACCTGCTCAGCTATTTGAACCAGTTGGCCGTGAACGTGGGTGTCCAGGCGGGCAATTACGACGAGTTGCTGGCCAAGAACCTCAAGCTCACTCAACTGATCGATGCGGCTGTCACGGTGCTGCAAGCCGGCTCCGGCACCGCCACGGTGGCTGCCTCGGGGCTTGCGCAGATCAGGGCGTTGGTGGGCGACCTGGACGTGACGTTGGGCAACGTGCTGCAGTTGCAGACGGGGGCGGTGGCCGCCGGGCTCAACACCACACTGAATGTGTTCCAACTGGCGCAAGCCTTTGTGCAACTGGCCAACAAGAAGAATGGGGTGGTCGCTGAAGTGCCGGTGACTATCCCGGGGGTGATCAACGCCAGCGTCAAGCTCAAGGTGATCGAACCGCCACAACTGTCGGCGATAGGCGACCCCACGTACGCCAAGAACAAGACCGATGCGAGCACGCGGATTTATGTGCGCACGGCTCAGCTCAGCCTGGGGCTGACGGTGGCGCTTCCGCTGCTTAATACGCCTGCGGTGAATCTGGTATTGAACGGCTTGGTCAGCCCGCTTACGGACGTGTTGAACAATCTGCTCAGCCTGAATTTGGCCGGAACTGTCAGTTCGCTCCTTTGTGCGGTCGGAGGGACGCCTTGCCGGACCACCGACTTGAGGCTGCTGTCCTCCGCGACCGACCCTTCTGTGCCCAGTGTCGATGTGATTCTGGAACTGGGTATTGCTGAAAGCTATGTCACAGGGTTTACCTGTGCGAGCGATGCGACCAAAACGCTGACCACCCAAACCAACGCCTCGGTGGTGACCATCAAAATCGGCCAGAGCCCCACCCTGATCAATTCGTTGGGTACCAGTCCGCCGCTGGCGACGGTGCCACCGCTGCCGGTGATCGACATCGGTGCGGTGACCTGCCTCAAGCCGTTGTTGGGGCTTGGCCCGACCACCTGCGATTACCCTAACCGCAAGGCATTTTATGGCGGTGGGATTGGGATGCTTATCGACCCGGACTTGGGACCGATCACCGCCGCTGGTAGCGCCTACACCTACAACCAGCCACCGGAGATCAAGCAGCCACCGCTCTACCATGGGCTCTCGACCGCTAGTTTGGTGGCGTCCCTCGGGCAGGCGTTGCAAGGACGGTTGAAGTTCCAGGTTTACAAACCCACAGGCTTCAACCTGCTCGGCGGGTTATTGACAACCAGTGCCACGCTGCTCAACGACGTGAATACCACCCTGGGCAACGTCATCGGTACGGTGCTCAGCCCGATTGTCGATCCGCTGGTCAATGGCGTGCTGTCCACGCTGGGCATCAACCTGAACCAGGTTGAAGTCGGTGCCAACCTCAGTTGCAAGCCCCACGGGCAGGCGGCGCTGGTGATTTAAGCGTCCACGATGGGCAGCTCCACACAAAACCTGGCCCCCTCTTCGCCATTGACGACACTCAAGCGTCCGCCCATGTTTTCCACAATCCCGTAGCTCACCGATAACCCCAGCCCTGTGCCCACGCCAATCGGCTTGGTGGTGAAAAACGGTTCGAAAATGCGCTCCAGCAGACGCGGGTCAATACCGCCGCCGTTGTCCTCCACCCAGATGCGCACGTGGCGGCTGTCCTGCTCGCAATGCAGCGCGATCCAAGGGCGCAGTGCCGGATTTTTTTCGCGCTGGCTCAACAGCGCGTCGCGGGCGTTGACCATCAGGTTGATCAGCACTTGTTCCAGTTGATCGACATAGCCTTTGACCTGCACCTCGACGTCTGCCGCGGTGATACGCAAGTCCAGCCCTTTGCCGCGCAGGCCTTCGCTGAGCAGCGCCAGCGTGCCCTCCACGGCCTGTGCCGGGTCGAACGGCTGTTGCTCCAGTTCCGAACGCCGGCCGAACACCCGCATATGGTCCACCACCCGCGCCGCGCGTTGCACCTGGGCGTCGATGCGCTGGAGTTTTTCGGTGAGGTAGTCGACGTCGGCGTTGCCGTTGCTCAGGCGCTTGAGCACATTGACGATGGCCATGCGCATCACGTTCAGCGGTTGGTTGATCTCATGGGCCAGGCCCGTGGCCATTTCGCCGAGGGTGGCCATCTTGGCGCTTTGGGTCAGTTGTTGCTGGGAACGGCGCACTTCGGTGTTGTCGCGGCCCACCGCTTGCACCTCGACCAGCGCGCCGTGCTCATCAAACACGCCGCGGTCCGACCACACCCACCACGCGTGCTCACGCCCAGGCAGCTCCAGGCTGATTTCGGCAGTGCTGACCG
Organism: Pseudomonas sp. SH10-3B; assembly: GCF_019891415.1. Taxonomy (NCBI): domain Bacteria; kingdom Pseudomonadati; phylum Pseudomonadota; class Gammaproteobacteria; order Pseudomonadales; family Pseudomonadaceae; genus Pseudomonas; species Pseudomonas sp. SH10-3B. The sequence continues at coordinate 31,920 of NZ_JAFLXD010000034.1, forward strand.
GGAACTCCGGGGTCAACTGGTGGATGCGTTGCACAAAGGCCTGGCGCTGTTCTTCCGACAACCAATGCCCCAGGTTCATCCCTGGCAGTTGCGTAGGCAGGCACTCCAGATAGTTGGCCAGCGGCGTGTTGCCGAAGGTCAGTGTGAGGTCCGGGCGATACCGGCAGATCATTGCCGGCGAGTCTTCCACCAGGATGCGGTAGCGCTCTTCGCTTTGCTTGATGTGCTCGGCGGCCAGGGTCGCTTCGGTGACGTCCAGCCACAGCCCGACGGCCTCGACCGGTAAACCGAGGTCATCGCGTAGCAGCTTGGCCTCGTCGAGCAACCAATGGTAATGCCCCTGTTTGTCGCACACTCGATAGCGGCTGCGCACATTGCCTTCGCGCAGCAGTTGGCGCGTGCGTTCGAAGTAGCGGTCGCGGTCTTCGGGGTGGATCCATTCGACAAGGGCGGCCGGCGTGCACTCGGCGAGGGTGCGGCCGAGCAGAGGCAGCAGGCTGTCACTGAAAAACAGCGGCTGCAGCGTGCCTTCGACATACCGCTGCACGTAGATGATGGCCGGGGAGCTGGCGATCAGGTTATCCAATCTTGCGTGGGCGGCGGCAGCCTGTTGCTCCTGGTTCTTGATGTCGCTGATGTCGAGCATGAAGCCAATCAGCCGGCGACTGCTTCCGGCGCCCAATGCCTGGCCCTGCACGCGATACCAGGTGGGGCTGTGTGCCGGATCCACAGGATGCAGGCGCACGCTGGTAGACACCGGCTTGTCCAGCGTTTGCAAGTCTTGCAGGCGGCTGGCGAGCTCCTGCCGGTCAGCGGGGTGGATCAGCATCAGCCAGTCCGTCAGGGCCATGCGCGGGTTGCTGTGGCTGGGGCTCAGGTGCTGCAACAACTGCGGTGCAAGCTGTATCTCTTCACTGTCTGCGAGTAGCTCCCACCAGCCGGTACCCAATAAGCCTTGCAGCGCTTCCAGCCGGTCCAACTGCTGCTGATGACGCTGCTCGCGAAGGCGACTGAGTAACGGCGCGGCGAGGGCGGCGGTCAGTTGCAGCCAGGCACGCTCACTGGCCTGTTGTTCTGCACGATAAAAACCGCAGAGCAGCCAGGCGGCAACGCCATGACCGTCACGGTAGGGCACCAGGAAACCGTCGGCATTGCCGAAAATTCCGTGCAAGCGTGGATGTTCGCTGTGGCCTTGATTCAAGGTCACGCTCAAGGGCGTCTTGCCGTCCAGGCTATCCAGTGTGGTTCCCAGGGCTTGTCCGTCGTGCCACAGCGCCGCAGCATCGTGGGCGCGGTAGTGGCTATGGATCAGCCAGCCCTGGTCCTGGTCGTCGAGCAGGGCAATGGCGACACAGGGGATCTGCCAGCGCTGCGCGATACTTTGCAGGTTGTCCTCAAGTACCTCGGGCAAGCGTGCCAGGCTGCACACCCGTAAGCGCTCGCTGACCTGTTCGTTCAGGTACTGATTCTGTTCACTGGTTTGCGCTTGGTGACGGTGGGTAATCAAGTCGCCGATGTCCAACAGCTGCAGCAGCCACCCATCACCTTGAGGCTGAATCCAGCCTCGGGTTTGCAAGGGCTGCCCGGCGTAACCTTTGAAATCCAGGTCGAGGTTCTGCCCCTGCCAGTCGCCGGGGTGGCCCTCGATCACGACGGCGCTGCGCTCCTCCAGATAGTCCGACAGCGGCACCGGATGTTGCGGCGCGGGCGTCTTTGCCAGGCGATGACATAGCGCGCCGTGGGTGTCCACCACGCGGCCGAGGTTATCCAGGTAGATATGCAGGCCGACGTGCACGGGAGGCTGGGCCGACAAGGCCGGGAGACCAGGAGGGCGGCCCAGGAGTCGATCGAAAAACTTTTCCCCAGAGTTCAAAACTGCAGGCTCGCTTGGGCTGAGAGTGTCGCAGGCAAGTTGGGCACCGCGCCGAAGCCGGGCAGGACCAGAAACGGCAAGACGTTCTTAAGGTTGTCGGACGGGTAGTTGATTTGCACGGTCAGCATTCCGTTCGAATAAGTCGCCGTGACATAAGCCGGCACGAACTTGAAGGCGGGAGGCAGCCATTGCAGTTGTGCCTGGGCGGCGGCGGCGGCGCGGTTTTTCAGGGCATCGGAGTAGCCTGGGGTGGTGGGGTCGAGCGCCACGCCGCGCCTCACACCTTCTGCCGTTGCCTGGTTGAAGGACTGCAGCAGCAACAGCGGCAGGCTGTAGCTGACCAAACCGTAAAACACCGCAAAAAACAGCATGAATACCAGCGCGAACTCAAGCGCGGCGGCACCTTTCTGCTTTCTAGGGAGGCCTTTTTTCATGACTGCGTCTACCCTGACAACCACTACCTGATATCAGCATAGAATCATTCAGCGGAAAGGGATTTTTTTTACGTGATTCAGAGCCTGTTGCTGTTTGTTTGGCTGGCGTTGTGTGCCGTGCAAGATATCCGTCAACGCCAGATCGCCAACCACCTGACCCTGGGTGGGTTGCTGCTGGCATGGGTTTACGTGCTCTGGAACGGCACCACCTGGCTGGGTGCCCCGGCCGCCGACGGCGGTTGGGCGTTGGGCCTGGCGCTGCTGTTTACCTTGCCCGGTTATGCCTTGGGCCGACTGGGCGGCGCGGATGTGAAGCTGTTGGCGGCATTGGCGTTGGCAACCGACAGCCATTACTTGATGGGTACGTTTGTCGGTGCGGGAGTGGCCACTGGCGCATGGCTGTTACTGGCGCCAAAGTTGTGGCCGCTCATGAATCAAGGGGTTAGAAACGCTCTGCATTACCTTCAGCCGCAGGTGTCAAATAAGCAGCCATTTGCGCCTTTTCTGTTTGTGGGATTCAGCCTGACCTGGGTTTGGATCCATTAGTCGTGACGTAGCCTAGTGCTATGTACATAGTCAGAAAGTGCGTCTACGTTTGTAGTTACGTTGTGCGCAAACGCAGCGGAGTAATGGAACGGTTGGTCTTTGGCTTGCCCAGGCATGGAGTTGCGCGTGAACAAGCTTACCTCTGAAGTGAAAGTGCTCGTTGTCGATGATCAGCCGCTGATTGTGGAAGAACTCTGCGAGTTTCTCGAAAGTAGCGGCTATCTCTGTATCCCTTGTCACTCAAGCCTTGATGCGATCGCGCGTTTTCGCGAAGACCCTAAAATCGGTCTGGTGCTCTGCGATCTGCACATGCCGGAAATGGACGGTATCGAGTTGGTGCAGGCGCTGCAGCGCCTGGCCGGCAAGCAGCGCGTGTTCGAGGCGATCATGCTGACGGGGCGCTCCGACAAGCAGGATGTCATCAAGGCGTTGCGCGCTGGAATCGCGGACTACTACCAGAAACCCATCGACCTCAATGAACTGCTGGAAGGTTTGCAGCGTCAGGAGGCCGCGCTGCAAGAGCGGCATAAAAGCCTTGAACTGGGGCAGTTGAACCAGAAACTGCAGTTCCTCTCGGCGTCTATCGATGACCTTTATCACGATCTCGATAAAGTCCGCAGCAGCCCTCAGCCGCCCGCTGTCCCTGACGCTGTGGAGGGCGAAGGCGCGGTCATCGAGATGCCGGTAATCTTCAAACAACTGTCACCGCGCCAACTGGATGTGGCCAGGCTGGTGGGCAAGGGGCAGACCAACTATCAGATTGCCTGTGAGTTGGGCATCACGGAAAACACCGTGAAGCTCTACGTGTCCCAGGTGCTGCGCCTGACGCATATGCATAACCGCACGCAACTGGCGCTGGCGCTGTCCCCCAACACGGCCTCGATACACCAGCGGGTGACCGCTCACTAGTGGCCGCCGCCCGCTGAATTGCCGCCCTGTTTCTGCTCGAAATACTCAGGAATCGCGTGTTTGTAACTGTCTATCAGGCGCTGCATGGCGTTCTCGCGCTCAGCGGGGGTGGCCTTCTGCGGCGTGGAGGACGCCAGTTGGCCGCTGACTTGCAGTTGCAGCCAGCCTTCGGTCTGTTGCTGTTGCGGCGAGGACGGGCCGGGCTCGATGGCCAGGGCGGTCAGGGGCAGCGTTGCCAGCAGCAGGGCGGCGAGCCGTGTGAGTTTCATATCAGTACTCCCTCAATGACTTACTGGATAGGCGCCTGCAAGGCTTCGCTGACCGCCGCCATTTGCGCCTTGGATGGCGACGCTGGCGCCCCCTTGAGTTGCTGCGCCCGAGCCTGGGCCTGGGTAACTTGATCAGGACTCAACCCCATGCGCCCGACCACTTGCGAGGCCTGCCCCCAGTTGCCCTGGTAAATCAGCAGGGTCACCAGGTTGATAGCGGCCAATGGGTTGCTTTGATTGAGTTCCATGGCGGTAAGGAACTCGAAACGTGCCTCGTCCATGCGCAGTTGGTTGAGGTAAACCACCCCCAAGTCATTGCGGATCTTTTCATCGGTGGGCGACAGCGTGGCGGCCCGTTGCAAATGAGCCGTGGCTTTAGCGTTGTCCCCCCTGGCGACGGCCAATTGCCCGAGGCCGTGTTCGCCCTCTGCCGACAAGCACGTGCCCAGCAGGGTTTTGTACAACGGCTCGGCTTCGTTACGCCCCAGCAGGCGATAGACCTTCGCCTTGCGCAGGCGCACCTGAGGCAAGCTGTCCGGCATGTTTTGCAGATTGGCCAGGCTGGCGTGCAGCTTGCCGTCGTTGGCCATTTCGTCTGCAAGGTTCAGCGAAAGCTCCTGGTCGGCGCTGGGCTTGGAGCAACTGCTGTTAGCGGTGAACCCCGCCCAGGGCATCTGGCCCAGGTTCGCGCAACCGCTCAACAGCAATAGGCTGCAGGCTGTAATCAGTGCTTTCATCATTCGTCCTTTCAAGGCCCCATGGCCTTTGATATGGCGATAAAACCAGGGCCGGCCAACACAATCAGCAACGCCGGAAACAGAAAAACCATCATGACCACGGACATCTTTGCCGACATCTTGGAGATGTATTCCTGCATGCGGGTCAGGCGCCGGTCGTCCAGCAGTTGCTTGAGCGCCTGCAACGACTTCATCGCACCACCGCCCTGATGCAGAAGCTGTTGCAGAATCGAGCAGGTGTCGCTGAATTCATCGACGCTGAGCATCAGGCTGGCCTTGCTCAACTCTTCGCCAAGCTCCAGGCCCGAGTCGACCCGGGCCAGCACAATGCGCAATTCCGAGGTGAGCACCGGCAGCAGTTTTTGCGCTTCGTGGGCCATCACCCGCAGGGTTTGCTCAACCGCCATGCCGGATTCAAACAGGATCCTCAGCAGCGGAATAAAGGTCGCGACTTCCTCGGCAATCTGTTCCTGGCGCTGTTTGGCCAGCGCTGCGAGCACGCGCTTGGGCAGCAGGTAACCGGTGGCCAACCCCAGGAATGGCGCGAGCCAGACGGGGTCCGCCTGTGGGAAAAACACACCTTGCACCAGCAGTGTCAGGCCCAGCAGCAACACCGGCGCCGCCACTTGGCAGGCGGCGAACATCGAGCGTTGGCCGGTCCTGCGCCAGCCGAGTCGGTTGAGCAGGACCTGGGTTTCGTTATCGAGGCTGATGGTGCGCTGGCCAATCCGGGTGCTGCCCAACCGGCGCAGCCACTGGCCTACCTTGTCTTCGCGTGTGGTTTCGCCCTGCAGCCGCGAGGTGACCAGACGCTGCTGACGGCGTTGAGCGAGGACGTTGCCGACCACCAGCAACAGCGCCGCGAAAAACAATAACGCGCTGATCAGCAGGGCCATGTCAGACGCTCCTCAGCATGCGCCACAGCGCGAGGCAACCGAAGACCTGCATGGCGAACGCGCCAATCAACATCCACCGGCCGCTGTCGTCCGCCCACATGCCCACCAGATACGTGGGGTTGGTCATCAGGAAGTAACCGGCCACGCTGACCGGCAGCAATCCGAGTACCAGCGCGGTCACGCGGGTTTCCCCCGTCATCGCCCGCAATTGGCGGGCGCCCTGGTCGCGTTCGCGGATCATTTTGATCAGGTTTTCCAGCAGTTCGCTGGCGTTGCCGCCGTAGCGATGATTGACCTTCAAGCCCAACGCAAACAGGCGCAACTCGTCCTGTTCGTAGAACTCGGCAAAGTCGTGCACGGCTTCCGGCAGGCTGACCCCGAGGATGACGTTGCGCTGGATGCGGCCCATGGATTTTTTCAGCGGATCGTCACTGGCCTCTATGCCCCCCAACACCGCATCCGCCAGGGTGCGTCCGGATTTGAGGCTGCGCACGGCATGGTCCAGCAACTGCGGCAATTGCTCGATCATCCGGTGCAGGCGGCGTTGATAGCGCAGGGCGAGGTAGAACCGCAGGATCAGCGGCGGCAGCACGACCATCGCCAGCAGGCCCAGCCATTCGGCGACCAGCACCCCCAGCACTGCGCCCAACCCCCACAGCGTGAGCCATAGTCCCAGGCGTTCGGTGGGCTTGCCCAGGCCGGCACGGATGAACATCCGCTCAACGCGGGTCACCACGGTCTTGTCATTCAGCGCCTGGGGTTGGCCCTGGCCCAGACGCTCCATCACACGATCGGTCTGGGCCTGGCGCAGGCCGCTGCGCATCAGGCGCGTGGCCAGCAACAGCATGCCCAGGGAGATTGATGCGAGCAGGAGCGGACCGATCATCAGGCGTCTCCTACAAGGGCAGCGGGATTTCGCGGCGCAGTTTGTCGCCGGCGGGGTTGATGGCTTCGCGCAGGAAGCCGAAGCCGGTGCGCTTGTCATGCCGGAACAGCGTGTTGGTGACATACACGTCATCACGCACGCCCACGACTTCCACGACTTCACTGACGCAACGGCGGCCGTCGGGCAGGCGCGTCAGTTGAATCACCACGTCCAGTGCCGCGCAGATCATCTGTCGCAGGGTTTTTTCCGCGACGGTGCGGCCGGTGAGACCGACCAGCGTCTCCAGGCGCAACAACGCATCCTGTGCGTTGTTGGCGTGCACCGTACTCATCGAACCGTCGTGGCCGGTGTTCATTGCCGTGAGGACGTCGAGCACTTCCACGCCACGGATTTCACCCAGAATGATGCGGTCCGGGCGCATCCGCAGGGCGTTGCGAATCAGGTCGCTGGCCTTCACTTCACCGTGTCCCTCGGCATTCGGCGGGCGGGTTTCCAGGCGTACGACGTGGGGGTGGCCGAGTTGCAGCTCGGCCACGTCTTCGATGGTGACGAGCCGTTCGTGGGGGTTGATCAATTGGCTGAGAATGTTCAGCAGTGTGGTTTTTCCGGTCCCGGTCCCGCCGCTGATCAGAATGTTGCAGCGTTTGCCCACGGCCTCCTGGAAGAACTCGAAAATCGGCTGGTCGATGGTCTGCATCGCCACCAGGTCGCTGCTTTTGAGCATGTCCTTGCGAAATTTGCGGATCGACAGGCAGGGGCCGTCCAGGGCAATCGGTGGAATGATCGCATTGACCCGGCTGCCGTCCGGCAACCGCGCATCGACCATCGGCGACGACTCGTCCAGGCGCCGCCCCAGCGGTGCGAGGATGCGCTGCATGACGCGCTCCACGTGGTGGTCGTCGATAAAGCGCAGGTCGCTTTGGTGTAACAGGCCATCGCGTTCGACGAACACGCGGTGGGGGCCATTGACCAGGATTTCAGTGACGGATACGTCGCGCAGCAGCACCTCAAGCGGCCCGAAACCGGTGAGCTCGTCGACGATCTCTTCTGCCAGGCGCTCCATTTCATAGCGGGAGACGGCCAGGTGCATGCGGGTGATGTACTCGGCGACCTTATCCATCACAAATTGCGCCAGGGAGTGGCGCGTGCCTTCCAGCAGGTTTTTCCCTGACTCTTCAATGGCATCGATGATGTAGCGGTGCAGGACCAGTTTGAGGCCATCGTGATCGGTATTGCCTGCCGCGCCGCGTGCCGGCACGCCGAACAGTTTCTCGCTGCTCATTTCGTGCTCCAGAGTCGGGTGAGCCAGTTGGCCGGTGGTTTTTCAAGGCCTTCGGAGCGTTTCGCCAGGCGCTCGCCGAGGGTGCGCAGGGCTTGGGTCAACGGCTCGCGTGGCGATAAGGCAAATAAGGTCTGGCCCTGGTTCTTGGCGTTCAGGCGGATTTCTGCGCTCAGGGGCAGTACCGCAATCACCTCCAGGCCGAAGGTTTTGCCCAGCGCTTCAGCCTCCGGTGCGGCACCTTTGATGTAGCGGTCGACCAACAGGCGTCCGTGCTCCAGTTTCATGCCTTTTTCGCGCCACCGATTGATCACCGCGAGGTTGCGTCGGCAGTCGAGCACGCTTTGATCGGTGCACCACAGCAGCTTGTCGCAATGGCTGACAAAGGTGCGCAGCGCTTCGCTGTCCGATTGCCCGGTCAGGTTCACCACGATGTGCTGAAAGTGTTGGCGCAGTGCGCTGAGCAGCATGTACAGCTCGGCGGCGCTGGTTTGCTCCAGCGATTCGTCACCGTCGGTGTAGGCCAGGATGCGCAGGCCTGCCTCGGTTGAGGTGAACGCGCTGTTGATCAGGGTCGCGTCCAGGCGCCGCAGGTGACGCAGGGCATCGCCGAAGTGGAACGAGCTTTCCAGGCCCAGCAACGCCAGGCTGTCACCCCGAGGCAGGCCCAAGTCCAGCACCAGGGTTTGTTGCCCGCTTTTTTGCACCACCTGAGCGAGGTGGATGGCGAGTAATGCGCCGTCGGTACCGCATTGGGTGCCATACAACACCGTGAGACCGCCCAGGTGGGTGGTATGGGTGACTGCCGGCATGCGCTTGCTCAATCGCCGAACCAGGCCGGCCACTTCGCTGGAGCGTGAACCATAGGCGACGAAGTCGCGGGCGCCGGCACGCATGGCATTGAGCACTAGTTGATTGTCCATGCCGTCGCCCAACGCAACGATGGCCAGCATGGGTTTGGCCTCCAGCGCCCCTTCGATCAGGGCGCACTGTGTGGTGACGTTTTCACGGTCCAGGCCGATGAAGACCAGGTTGGCGAACGTCACGTCGACCAGTGCCAGCAACTCGTCCAGGCTGCCGCCGGCGCTGACCACTTGGCCCAACGGTGCAAGGGCGCCCTGCAGCCATTCCAGGTCGGTGCTGTTGCGCGTTATTGCCAGGAACGTCTGGCTCAGGCTCTCGCTCATTGGGAAAGCCCCGTGCGCCGGTCGAAGTTGCCATTTTCGAGGAAGAACAGGCGGTACCAATTCGGGTCGTAGCTGCGCAGTTTCTCGCCGGGCAGCGACGGCAACTGCGCGTCGGCGGCCAGGGGTTGCACCAGGTGCGGGGTGACGATCATCAGCAGCTCTTTTTCCTCGCGGCTGATGTTGGAGTCGCGGAAGAACGCACCCAGGATCGGGATATCACCCAGTCCCGGAAATTTGTTGATGGTGGAGCGGTTGTTGGTGCTGATCAGGCCACTGATGACGAAGCTTTCGCCATCGGCCAGGGACACGCTGGTGTCGGTACGCCGCACGGTAAGGGCGGGGACCTGGATGCCCTGGATCTGCACGGAGTTGCTGTAGTCCAGCTCGCTGACTTCGGGGGCGACCTTGAGGGTGATGCGGTTGCGGTCGATCACGGTGGGGGTCAGGGTCAAACGAATGCCGAACTCTTTGTACTCGATGGAGATGGTGTCGCTGCCAGCGCTGGGCACCGGAATTGGCACTTCGCCACCGGCCAGGAAGGTTGCGCTTTGCCCACTCAGGGCGACCAGGCTGGGACGCGCCAGGGTGTAGGCAAAGCCGCTGCTTTCCAGGGCATTGATCATGGCCGATACACGTCCGCCGCCGAAACCGATATTGAAGTTGGACGCGCTCACCGGCAGGGCCAGCGTGTTTGCGCTGGGCACGGACAGGTTGGGGCTGCCGATCAGGAAATTCTTGCCAATCCCCAGGATCGAAGTGCTCGCTTCCTTGAGCTTGGTGCGGCTGACCTCGACAAAGCGGATGTCGGTCTGCACCTGGCTGGGCAACGAGGGGTCTTGCGAGGGTGACAGCGACAGGCTGGTCAATGCCGACGTGGCTTTGCCTTTGACGAACACCATGCTCTGGCGTGGGCTGCTCGAACACGCGGTCCAGATCATCAGGCTCGTGGCGCCTTGAGAGATACCGGTAAGCAGGAAGGACTGGTTGCTGTTGACTTGAACGTCGGCGATTTTTGGATCGCCAACGGCCAACCGCGTAATGGCCACCGGGGATTGCATGGCTTGTTGCATGCCCTCACCGACCTCAAGCGCAGCAGGCAACTGGCCCAGGCTGGCGCAGTTGCCGGTGGCCGCCTGTGCGCTGCCGACCGGCAGCAGTATGACGAGGGCCCAGAACACGCGTGAAAAAAACGGCACGGAACGACTGCTCATTCAAGGCATCCTTAGCGCTATCAGGGCGTTTGTTGAGTAACCTGGTTGCCGCGTATTACCTCGATCCCCGAGCGACGTGGCGTGCTGTTGGCCGCCGGCGGACTGAAGGTGTTGATGGGGGCAGAAGTAAAGGCCAACTGATTGAACTGGTAGAGATCGCGCTTGGCATTGTCGAGGTTTACCAGCGAGTCATTTTCGCCCGCCCAGTAGAGGCTCAAGCGTTGTTCGTCGGCGCTGCGCACGGCCAGGCGCAATACGCCCGCTTGAATAGCCAGCACCAGCCGAGTCATTAATTGCTCTGGAACCGCGAGCAGCACCGTGCGTGCAGCGGCGCGGCTCTGTTGTTGCTTGGCCAGGTCTTGCGCCGAGGTGGCCACGGGGGAGCCGGGTTTACCGTCGTTGGTCAGTCCCAACTGGTCGCCCACGCCGAGCAGGCGAAGTGCAGGGATGACGGTTTGCGCCGAAGGCTGCGGGTTACCGTTTTCCTGGCGCAGGTACAGCATTACGTCGACATAGTCGCCGGGGTTCAATTGCCCGCCGGCACCGCTCACCTCATCCACTGCGACGGCCAGTGCACGTTCGCCAGGGCGGATCATGCGGGCGAGGTTTCCGCCAGCGTCGAAACTTTGTTCGGTCAGCCAAGTGCCCGCTTCAAGGCTGCGCCAGGGCACGCGGCCGATTGCTTGTTCCAGGGTGGTGAGGCTGCCTGCCGGGGCGGTGCGCAGTTTTTCCAGGGTCAGGTCGGCGGCGGTGAGGGCGACGAAGGGCGGCACGTCGTGGGCCAGCACCACTACGGATTGACGCGTAGGGTCTTCGGCTGGGGGCACTGCAATCGTGCTGGCAAGCGGTTGAACGGCGGGCGCCGGTTCCGGGCGGCTCAGCACCAGGCCCCAATAGCCTGCAATCAGTGCACCCACCAACAGTAATCCGGCCAGAATCATACTGATGCGACTGCTCATTAAGGCTCTCCCTTTCCCACTGCAGAACCTGCCGGCTGGTCCATCCAGTCACTGCGCAATCAGTTCACGCGGAACATCTAACTATTTCGCTATTTGAAGGTAGTTCAGCTAGGACGAAATGCCATTACCCTTCGGAAAAATTCTGCATTGCAATGGAAAACCAGGTTGTTTTGGCGCCACGGAGTTGGCTACTACTTTGTGATTAGTCGCTTATTACAGTTGTTGGGAGTGCATTTGCCGACAATGCTCTAATGGCAAAGCGAAATCATGCAGTAGGCCCGCTACATCAGCGCTCTGAGCGCATAGGAGAAGTCATATGTTCCTTGATGCGATTCGCAAGGTGTTTATAAAAATCCAGATTTTTTCTTATGCCAGAGAGGGGGCCTCCGGTATCGAATATGCAATTGTCGCGGCGATGTGTGCGGCGGTGATCGGACTGTTCATGTCGCCGATCAGTACCAAAGTTAAAGCCATCTTTACTTCGATTCAGACAGGCATCGGTACTTGATCAATACCGTGGTGTAACTACCTTGAGTGCACTCCCAGTCCCAGGACTTTTCCCATGAGTTCCTCTTTGCCGACCCGGCAACAAATCCTGTTAGTGGACGACGAAGAGGACGCCTTGATCGAACTCGCCGAATCCCTTGGTGATGCAGGGTTCGTCTGCTTCACGGCCAACTCCGTCACCGAAGCTTTGCAGGAACTCACCCTCAACCCTGATATCGCCCTGGTCATCACCGACCTGCGCATGCCCGAGGAAAGCGGTATCTCCTTGATCAAGCGCCTGCGCGAACACACCTCACGCTCGCACCTGCCGGTGATTGTGATGTCGGGTCATGCCGAGATGGATGACGTCAGCGACATGCTGCGCCTGCAGGTGCTGGACTTGTTTCGCAAGCCGATCTACCTGGTGCGGCTGCTCGATACGTTGAACAGTCTCTTCCCCGTGACCAAGCGCTATCCGTAGGCGCGAGCACGCTCGCGCCTACGGGGCTGCAGTCATAGCTGATAACTGAAACTCAACGTGTACCGCGGCGTGCGGTTGAAGGTGTCGAGGGCCTTGTCCGACATCGGTTTGGCCGCTTCTAGGGCGATGTTGTAGTACTGGGTGTCGCCAAAGCGCAGGCCCACGGCGGCCGATGACATATCGTTGTGCTTGATCGGCAGGTCGTTGAACCAGGTCTTGGCCCGGTCGAACACCACGTAGGGTTGCAGGATGCGCACCCAGTCGCCGGCACGGTTGTAGCTGTAGTTGATCTCGTACGCCATGCCCCAGCCCTTGTCGCCGGAGCCTTGGTCGTCGGGGTAGCCGCGGCCGAAGTTCTGCCCGCCGAAGGTGGCGCGTTCGCTGTCGGGCAAGGTGTCGTCGCTCCAGTAGAGTGCGCCGGAGAGTACGCCTTGCCAGTTATCAAACAGCTTGTTGCTTTGCACGCCGGACAGGCGCAGGCGGAAGAAGTCGAGGTCAGGCTTGAGGCCGCCGAAGTCGCTGCGGGTCTTGGCGCCCATACCGTTGGTGCCTTGGTACACCCCGGCGCTGAGGATGCGCAGTTGGGTGGTATCGGCCTTGCGCCAGTCACCCTCGAAGGCCAGGGCGCGCAGGTCGGTTTGCAGCTCCAGGCGCTGCGGGAAGCCCACCAGTTGGTAGCGAGTGGTCTGGTCGACGGCGTAGTAGCGCGCGCCGAGGCTCAGTGACTCGTTGGGCGAGGCGATCAGCGGGTGGCTGAGGCCAATGGAGTAACGGTCGATTTCCTGGTGTGGCTTGAGTTCGAAGCCGCCGCCCAGTTGCAGGTTGGTCCGTGGGTCGGCGCGATAGCGTTCACCCGATAGCACCACCTGGGTGCCTTCGGCATTGATGAATTGGCTGTAGGCGGCGCGGTAGTAATGCTCTTTATCGTCGCCCGGTGGGAACAGGCCGCTGACGCTCAGTTGTTCACCCATGGATGTCCACGCGTTGCTGGTGGCCGTCAGCAGCGCTTGAGTGCCGCCGCGGCTGTTCTCGTTCAGGCTCATGCTGGTGGTGAAGGGTTTGCGGCTGGCGCTGATTTGCATGTGGGTGCCGCCATCGGTGGTGCCGGGCGGGGGCACTTGGGCTTGCAACGTCACACCGGGGATGGCACTCATCAGGGTGGTGTAGCGTTCGAAGGTCTTGCGGGTAAGTGGGCGTTCGGCCTTGAGTTTTTCTGCCAGCTTGTCGACGTAGGACGACACCGAACCGATGTCGCCCTGCAGGCTGTAATCGCGGATATAACCCTCCACCAGCACCACGCGCACCAGGCCGTTTTCGAAGCGTTGCTCCGGCAGGAAAGCGTAGGACAACAGGTAGCCGTCTTCCTGGTAGCGCCGAGTGATGCGGCGCGTGGCCTCGATCAGTTGCGCGAGGTTGGTTTCGCGGCCAATCAAGGGCTCGAAGACCTGGGCCACGTCCTTGAGCGGATAGACCGTACCGCCGTCGATCTGCAGTTTGCGAATGGTCACTTTGGTGTCCATCAGCAAGGGTTGCGCGGTCGGGGCGGCGGGCACCGGCAACTGGGTTTGCGGGGTGGCCGGGCGGTAGGCGTCGGCGGGCAGGTTGGGCACGGGCAGAGTGCGTACGGTGTCGTTGCTGTTGAGGAAGCTGGGGAGGGTATCGGCCTGGGCATAAGCACTGAGGGTGAGCAATAACAACGGCGTCAAAGCGCGCATAGGACACTCCATGGTCAAAACTGCGGCGGCGTCTTGCAGAGGCCCGCCGGGCTCTCGGGGCGCGGTTCGGGGGCTTTCACAGGCCGTTCATTGGCCCATAAAAAAGACGAGAGATGGATTGGATCTCTCGTCTCAACCAAGCGTAGGCGCTGTAGGTGAGGCCGTCTAATCGGCCAGGTGCGATTCTATTTTTTGCCGGTCAGGCCACCGAGAATCCCGCCCAGTGCACCACCATTTGCGGTGGCGCCTGCGCTGGTGGAGGTCGTTGCGCTGCCGCCCACGCTGAGGCCGCCGCCGAGCAGGCCACCACCGTTGCTTGTGCCTCCGGTCACCAGGCCGCCGACCGACGTTACGGTGCCACCCACTGCGCTCACGGTGCCGCCCAGGGCGTTGGTGATCGGGTTGGCGTTGGTGGTGCTGATTTGTCCGCCCAGGCTGCTGACCGCGCCGCCCACGTTGGTGACCAGGCCGTTGACCGGCGCACCCAGGCCAGTGGCGCCGCCGATGGTTTGGGTGAGGTTCTGTACCCCGCTGGTGACAGGGTTGAGTGCGACGCCAAGGGTGTTGGTGATTGGGGCGACCGCTGCACCGGCCGTCGCGTTCGGTACGCCATTGCCGCCGAGCAGGGTGCCCACGGATGCCACGGTGCCGCCGACGTTGACCCCGGTGACGCCGGTCGCGCTGACCACACCGTTGGTGCTGCCCGCATTCAGGCCGCTACTGGCACCGGCGATCACACCGCCGATCAGTTCGGGCAGGCCGGATGGATTGGCGCCGCCGCCTGTGCCACCGCCGACGTTGCCGGGATTCGGATCGACATAACCGCTGGCCTTGCCGACGGTGATGCCCACGCCATTGAGCACGTTGCCCACCGCGTCGGTCACAGGGTTGCCGCCGGTACCGGCGACTTTATCGCCCAAGCCGTCAACGGTACCGCCGACTTTGCGCAGCAGGCCGCCTACCGGGCTGTCCAGGCCGGTTGTGCTGCCGACTTTGCCGGTGGCCTTTTCCACCAGGGACACCACAGGCACCAGTACTCGCGCGCCGACGGTGTCAGTGACCGAACCCAGCGGGCCGGTGGTGCTGGCAGTACTCAACGTATCGCCAAGCATGGTCACGGCATCGCCGACCTTATCGACCACGCCGCCCACCGCTGGCGAGACGGTCCTGACCACCGGCACGCGTCCGAGCAAAGTGGCAACGTTAGCGCCTGTGACGCTCACCCCATCACCCAGGTCGGAAACCCCATTGCCCACGCCGGCAAGGGTTGTGCCCAGGGCATTGCTGTCGGTCCCTATCGAGCCCAGTCCGTCCGACACGCCATCACCGATACTGCCCACGGCGGTGCCGGTAGCGGTCACCAGGCCGCCAGCGGTTGCGCCGACGATTGGCAGGCTGCCGAGGGTGGTGCCCAGGCTGCCGACGGTGCCGCCGAGACCGGTCACGGTGGTGCCGAGGGTGTCGACCACCGCTGCGGTGACCAGTGTACTGGTGGTGCCGCCACCGGTACCGCCTGTGCCACCGCCTGTACCACCGGTGCCGCCACCTGTGCCGCCAGTACCACCGCCCGTACCACCGGTGCCACCACCGGTGCCGCCAGTACCGCCGCCCGTACCACCGGTGCCACCGCCGGTGCCGCCCGTGCCACCACCGTCGGTGCCGCCACCGCTTGCGGCAGGGTCCGAGGAAGCCGAGCCGCTACTGTGATGCCCGCCACCACCGCTGCTGCAACCGCCCAACGTCATTGCTATCGCCAGGGCCAGCGCGGTACTTGCTTTCCAAAACACGATTTGAGTTTTCATGATTGAGTTCCTTGCACCTGTACAACCTTAGTTGTCATCAAACGCTCGTTACTTCTTGGATAGCGATGCGTTTGTCCGTGTGCGTATCACAGACCCAGGTTCACGTTCTCTCAATTCTCAAGTTGGTATTAACGATTTATATAGCAGGGCCGGAACGCCTGCTTAGTGACTAATTCGAAGGGTGTAAGGGGAGGTTGTATCAAGATGTATATATGATTTAAATCAATAAGTTAAAATAATAGCGGGCGTGATTAAGTCCGCTATTACTTAGGGCGTATATATACAATTAACCAGGTTTTTTCATGCGATTGGTCGCCACTTTCCAGTCATGTGCTCAATATCGCCCACCCCTTTCAAGCGTAATTCACCACTGGAACCGGCGGCACTGGTGTGCAATGTCACTTCGCTGGGCAGGCGCACGGGTTTCTTGAACACCACGTCTATTTCAATATTCGCAGTGGGCAGGTGATCGCCGAGGGCCGCCAGTGTGCGTGCCTTGTTCCACAGCCCATGGGCGATGGCTTGGGGAAAGCCAAATGCTTTGGCGGTCAGCGCACTCAGGTGGATGGGATTGTAGTCGCCGGATACCCGCGCGTAGCGACGGCCGATATCGGCGGGGGCTTTCCAGCGCGTCAACTCGCTGACCTGCTCAGGTGTGGGCTGCCCATCATCTGGCGCTTCGCCTTCGAGTTTCACGCCCCGGCAGAGCATGCGGCTTTCGGCCTCCCACAACACACCGAGGGAATCTTCGACGGTGGTCACCACGTCAAACGTCGCGCCCTTGGCGTGGGGCTGGAGGTTTTGCGCGTGCACGCTGATGCGCAGTTGGCTGACGCCACCCAGCGGGCGATGGATGCGAATGCGATTGCTCAGGTGGATCAGCCCGAGCAGCGGGAAGGGAAAGGCGTTGGCGGTGAGCAACTGCATCTGTAGCCCAAACGCCAGAATGTGTGGATAAGTCGGCGGCAGAATCGGGCTGTCGGCAAAACCGCAGACCTTGCGATAGGCCGCCACCTTCTCGGGGTTGACGCTGATCTGGCAACGCAGACCCTGTGCGGGCAACGCACTGCCGGTGATCTTGCGTTTGAGCGCCGCCCGCCAATACAGCGGTGGCAGAAACGGTGTACTGCCTAAGGTTTGCCAATCCATGCTCACGCTCCCAACAAACTTTGGCCACACACCCGCAGCGCTTGCCCGCTGACCGCACCGGAACCCGGCTGGCCCAGCCAGGCCACGGCTTCGGCGACGTCTTGCGGCAAACCGCCCTGGCCCAGTGAACTCATGCGCCGCCCGGCTTCACGCAGGGCAAAGGGAATATGCGCGGTCATCTGGGTTTCGATAAAGCCTGGGGCTACGGCGTTGATGCTGATCCCGCGCTCCTCCAGCAACGGCGCCCATGCCTGTACCAGGCCGATCAAACCGGCCTTGCTCGCGGCGTAGTTGGTTTGCCCACGGTTGCCGGCGATGCCGCTGATGGAGGCCAGCACCACCACGCGGGCATTATCGTGCAGGGTGCCGCTGTCGAGCAGGGCCTGGGTCAGTACTTGCGGGGCATTGAGGTTGACCGCCAGCACCGCGTCCCAGTATTCCGGGGTCATGTTGGCCAGGGTTTTGTCACGGGTGATCCCGGCGTTGTGCACCAGGATGTCGAGGCCGTCGGGCAGGTGTTCGATCAACTGGCCGGCGGCGTCTTCGGCGCAGATGTCCAGCACGATTGTGCGCGCCCCCAGGCGTGCGGCCAGGGCTTCGAGGTCGGCCTTGGCCTGGGGCACGTCGAGCAGGATCACTTCGGCGCCGTCACGGGCCAGGGTTTCGGCGATGGACGCGCCAATGCCGCGGGCTGCGCCGGTGACCAACGCCTTGCGCCCTGCGAGGGGGCGGGTCCAGTCTTCGACCGGCGTGGCACAGGCTTTCAGGCGAATCACCTGGCCGGAGATATACGCGCTTTTCGGTGATAGGAAGAAGCGCAGCGCGCCTTCCAATTGGTCTTCGGCACCGTCGCCGACGTAGAGCAATTGCAACACGCCGCCGTTGCGCAGCTCCTTGGCCAAGGACCGGCTGAAACCTTCAAGGGCGCGTTGGGCGCTGGCGGCGAAAGGGTCGCTGAGGCTTTCCGGGGCGCGGCCGAGGATCACCAGGTGGGCGCTGTTATCGAGGTTTTTCAGCAACGGCTGGAAGAACTCGCGCAGTTGCTTGAGTTGATCGCTGTGTTGCAAGTGGCTGGCATCGAATACCACGGCCTTGAGCTTGGGGCCGTGGCCGGGAATCCACGTCGATGTCTCGGTGCCGTACGTGTAGGTCGCGTCGGTGAGCTTGTTGGCAAACGCCTGTACATGGGTTGCCAGCACACCACCCCCCAGTAGCAATGCGCCGTCCACCGGACGCAGGCGTCCGGCTTGCCAGCGTTCCAGGCGTACCGGTGACGGCAGGCCAAGGGCGGCGACCAGGCGATGGCCGAGGCTTGAGTTGGCGAAGTCGATATAACGGTCAGACATGGAACGCTCTCCGAAGGCTGGGGTTCAAAAGGTTGACCATCCCAGGGTAGCAGTCGTTCGACTAGGCTCAGTTATCCACCCCACAACCCACAGGGAGCTTTCCATGACTCAATTGCGCCGTGTAGCGATCATTGGCGGTAACCGCATTCCTTTCGCCCGTTCCAATGGCCCCTACGCCACGGCGAGCAACCAGGCGATGCTGACTGCGGCCCTGGAGGGCTTGATCGAACGCTACAACCTGCACGGCCTGCGCATCGGCGAGGTGGCCGCCGGCGCGGTGCTCAAGCATTCCCGCGACTTCAACCTCACCCGTGAATGCGTGCTGGGTTCACGCCTGTCGCCGCAAACCCCGGCTTATGACATTCAGCAGGCGTGCGGCACGGGGCTTGAGGCGGCGTTGCTGGTGGCCAACAAAATCGCCCTGGGCCAGATTGAATGCGGTATTGCCGGCGGGGTGGACACCACCTCCGACGCCCCTATCGGCGTGAACGAAGGGCTGCGCAAGATTCTGCTGCAAGCCAATCGCAGCAAGTCCATGGCGGATAAATTAAAGGTCCTGTTACAACTTCGTCCCCAGCACCTCAAGCCTGAGCTGCCGCGTAATGGCGAGCCGCGCACCGGTTTGTCCATGGGCCAGCATTGCGAATTGATGGCGCAGACCTGGCAGATTCCCCGTGCCGAGCAGGACCAACTCGCCCTCGAAAGTCATCAGAAAATGGCCGCTGCCTATGCCGAAGGCTGGCATAACGATCTGCTCACGCCGTTTTTGGGCCTGACCCGCGACAACAATCTGCGCCCCGACCTGACTCTGGAAAAACTCGCCGCGCTCAAGCCCGCGTTTGAGCGCAGCGAAAAGGGCACGCTCACGGCCGGCAATTCCACGCCGCTCACCGATGGCGCATCCCTGGTGTTGCTGGGCAGTGAAGCCTGGGCCCAGGAGCGTGGTCTGCCGATCCTGGCCTACCTGCGCGATGGCGAAGCGGCGGCGGTGGATTTCGTCAACGGCGCCGAAGGCCTGCTGATGGCGCCGGTGTATGCGGTGCCACGTTTGCTGGCGAGGAATGGCCTGACGCTGCAGGACTTTGATTACTACGAGATCCACGAAGCCTTCGCGGCCCAGGTGTTGTGCACGCTCAAGGCGTGGGAGGATGCGGATTACTGCCAGACGCGCCTCGGGCTGGACGCGCCATTGGGGGCCATTGATCGCAGCCGGCTCAATGTGAAGGGCAGCTCGCTGGCGGCCGGTCACCCGTTTGCCGCCACCGGTGGGCGCATCGTCGCCAACCTGGCCAAGTTGCTCGACGCGGCGGGCAAGGGGCGCGGGCTGATTTCGATCTGCGCCGCCGGCGGGCAAGGTGTGACGGCGATCATCGAACGTTGAATTCGCCAAAATTGGCATATTGGATGCATTCTTGAGTGGTCAGAGGTCGGTAGCCCCTCCCACCGGCGAGCCGATTGCCGTATAACGAGTGCCATACGCGTATTTGGTAATAAAGGACCCACAATAAAAGCTGATGAAGACTCCTAAACGCATTGAACCCCTGATCGAAGACGGTCTGGTCGACGAAGTGCTGCGCCCACTCATGAGTGGTAAAGAAGCAGCTGTTTATGTGGTGCGCTGCGGCAACGAATTGCGTTGCGCCAAGGTTTACAAGGAGGCGAATAAACGAAGTTTTCGTCAAGCGTCTGAATACCAGGAAGGCCGTAAGGTCCGTAACAGCCGGCAGGCCCGGGCCATGGCCAAGGGCTCGAAATTCGGCAAGAAAGAAACCGAAGATGCCTGGCAGAACGCCGAAGTAGCGGCGTTGTTCCGTCTGGCCGGTGCGGGCGTTCGCGTGCCCAAGCCATACGACTTCCTTGAAGGCGTGCTGTTGATGGAGCTGGTGGCCGACGAGTACGGCGACGCAGCGCCACGTCTGAATGACGTGACGTTGGAGCCGGACCAGGCGCGTGAATACCACGCCTTCCTGATTTCCCAGATCGTGCTGATGCTGTGTACCGGCCTGGTGCATGGTGACCTGTCCGAGTTCAACGTACTGCTCACGCCGACCGGTCCGGTCATCATCGATCTGCCCCAGGCAGTGGATGCGGCGGGCAACAACCACGCGTTCAACATGCTGGAGCGGGATGTGGGCAACATGGCTTCCTACTTCGGGCGTTTTGCCCCGGAGTTGAAGAAGACCAAGTACGCCAAGGAAATGTGGGCGCTCTACGAAGCCGGCACCTTGCACCCGGCCAGCGTATTGACCGGCGAGTTCGACGAGCCGGAAGAGCTGGCGGATGTCGGTGGTGTGATCCGCGAGATTGAAGCGGCGCGGCTGGATGAAGAACGGCGCCAGGCCATTCGGGCGGCGGATGATGCGCCACCGAGCAAAGCGTCGGAAGAACCACCGCCGCCGCCTTGGATGCAGTGATCCCTGGCTGGATGAGGATCAAAATGTGGGAGGGGCGGTGCGACGATTCGACTTGCTCCCGATAGCGGTGCGTCAGTTACAGATATTGAGACTGATACACTGCCATCGGGAGCAAGCCCCCTCCCACATTGGTTTTGTAGTGAGTCAGTTAGAGCCTCACGCGCAGCAGCTTCCCGAAGCCAACTCCTTGAGAATCGGACAATCCGGCCGGTCATCCCCGTGACAGTGTTCCACCAGGTCCTGCAACGTATCGCGCAACTGCCCCAACTCCAGGATCTTCTGATTCAGCGCCTCGATATGCTGGCGCGCCAGGGCTTTCACATCGGCGCTGGCCCGTTGCCGGTCCTGCCACAGGGTCAGCAGCTTGCCGACCTCTTCCAATGAAAACCCCAGGTCCCGCGAGCGTTTGATAAACGCCAGGGTGTGCAGGTCGTCGGTGCCGTAGATGCGGTAGCCGCTGTCGGTGCGATGGGCGGTTTTCAACAGGCCGATGGATTCGTAGTAGCGAATCATCTTCGCGCTCAGCCCGCTTTGCCGGGCGGCTTGGCCGATGTTCATGGGCGTTGATCCTCCACGTTCGACTGTTTCCAAGTGCTTGGTTTCCAGGTTTTCAACAGCAAGGCGTTGCTCACTACGCTGACGCTGGACAAGGCCATCGCCGCGCCCGCGAGCACCGGGTTGAGCAGGCCGAATGCGGCCAGGGGAATGCCGATCAAGTTATACACAAAGGCCCAGAACAGGTTCTGGCGGATTTTGGCGTAGGTCTTGCGGCTGATCTCCAAGGCGGCCGGGACCAGGCGTGGGTCGCCGCGCATCAGGGTGATACCGGCGGCATGCATGGCCACGTCGGTGCCGCCGCCCATGGCGATGCCGATATCGGCGGCGGCCAGGGCCGGGGCGTCGTTGATGCCGTCGCCGACCATGGCCACCACGCCGGTTTTTTTCAGTTCGGCGACGATGGCGGCTTTATCGGCGGGCAGGACTTCGGCGTGTACGTCATCGATGCCCAACGCTTGGGCGACGACGCGGGCGCTGCCGCGATTGTCGCCGGTGAGCAAGTGGCTGCTGATGTGCCGGGCCTTGAGTTGTGCCACTGCTTCCAGCGCGCCAGGCTTGAGCGTGTCACCAAAGGCAAACAGCCCGAGCACACGCGGCTGCGCGCCTTGCTCGATCAGCCAGGACAAGGTGCGGCCCTCGGCCTCCCAGGCCGTGGCGGAGTCGGCCAGCCCACCCGCGTCCAGGCCGCTTTCTTCCAGCAGGCGCCGATTTCCCAGGGCCAGTTGGCGCCCGTCGAGGGTGCCGGCAATGCCACGCCCGGTCAGGGATTGGCTGGCGCTTACATCCGCCACCGTCAGCCCTTGCTCGCTGCACGCATCCAGCACGGCTTTGGCCAACGGGTGTTCGCTGCCGCGTTGCAGCGCACCGGCCTGTTGCCGCACGGTGGCTTCGTCGCCATCCACCGCCGCCAAATGGGCAATTTTCGGAGTGCCGGAAGTGAGGGTGCCGGTTTTGTCGAAGACCACGGTGCTCACTTCATGGGCGCGCTCCAGCGCTTCGGCGTCCTTGATCAGGATGCCATAGCGTGCAGCGACGCCGGTGCCGGCCATGATGGCGGTCGGTGTGGCCAGCCCGAGGGCGCAGGGGCAGGCGATCACCAGCACCGCCACGGCGTTGATGATCGCGGTCTCCAGTGGCGCACCGTACAGCCACCAGCCCACCAGCGTGATCAACGCCAGCACCAGCACGGTCGGCACGAATACCTGGCTGACTTTATCCACCAGTTTCTGGATCGGTGCCTTGGCGGCCTGGGCGTCTTCCACCAGGCGGATGATGCGTGCCAGTACGCTTTCGGCACCCAGTGCGGTGGTGCGCACCAGCAGGCGGCCTTCGCCATTGATGGCGCCGCCGGTGACCGCGTCGCCAGGTTGTTTCGGCACCGGCAGGCTTTCGCCGCTGATCAGCGCTTCATCGGCATGGCTTTGGCCTTCTACCACTTCGCCGTCCACCGGGAAGCGCTCGCCGGGTTTGACCAGCACTCGGTCATTGAGCTTCAGGGCGTTGATGGCGACGTCTTCCTCGCGCCCCTCCTGCACACGAATCGCGCGTTCAGGGCGCAGGGCTTCGAGGGCGCGGATAGCGCTGGCGGTCTGGCGTTTAGCGCGGCTCTCCAGGTATTTACCAAGCAACACCAGAGCGATCACCACGGCCGACGCTTCGAAGTACAGATGGGGCATGCTGCCCGCGGGCGCGGTCAGCCATTCATAGAGGCTCAGGCCGTAACCGGCGCTGGTGCCGATGGCCACCAGCAGGTCCATATTGCCGGCACCGGCACGCACGGCTTTCCACGCCGCGCTATAAAAGCGCGCACCGAAGATGAATTGCACGGGGGTGGCCAGGGCGAATTGCACCCAGGCCGGCAGCATCCAGTGCAGGCCGAAGGGTTGCACCAGCATCGGCAGTACCAAGGGCAACGCCAGTACGATTGCCAGCAGCAGCGCCCAGCGCTCGCGGTGCAGGCGCTGGGCTTGGTCGGCCTCGGTCTTGGTTTCGCTTTGCGGCAGACTGGCGGTGTAGCCGGCTTTGTCGACGGCGGCGATCAGCACGGCCGGGTCGATCTGGCCCAGCACTTCGACGTGGGCGCGCTCGTTGGCCAGGTTGACGCTGACGCTTTGCACCCCCGGCACTTTGCCCAGCGCGCGCTCGACACGTCCGGCGCAGCTGGCGCAGGTCATGCCGCCGATGGGCAGGTCAAAGGTGGTGGGTCCATTCATGGGGCAGTCCTCCAGAGAAGTTGCCCCTAGGATCAACCTTGACCTGTGGGGAAGGTCAAGCGTCTTCAGTATTCCAATGCGGCGGGTTTGAGGTACATGCCTTCCGGGCCCTGGGCAATGCGCAGCTTGCGTACGTCACCGGCTTTGAGCGTGATGTTCTGCGCCGGCGGCGCGAGCAGGCCAGGCAAGCAACCTGGTGACTGGCCCGGCAGCAGTTTCAGGCGCAGCGACACATTGCCGGCGGGCAGGTTGAACGAGGTGGACTGTTCCTGGAACAAGCGCCCGGCCAACTGGTCCTGGATGTACAGGCCGATCTCGCAATTGGTCGGTACTTCCAGGCGCTCGCGGGAAATGATCAGCACGGCATAGTCTTGATCGGCACTGGCCATGGGCGCAGCGGCAGACAAACTCATCAAGCCGGCAAGGGCAAAAAACGACCAGCGCATGGCGAATGCTCCGTGGTTTGAATCAAAGATGGGTGAAGCTTGGCCGACGTCGCCGTGTAATACCAGCCCGGCCGAAAGTTTCAGAACTTGACCTTGCCATCGTGGCAAGGTCGAGACTGGCTTCAACCTCATCAAAGGAGTCATGTCATGCAAATATTCAGCGTTGAAGGAATGACCTGCGGCCACTGCGTCCGGGCGGTCACCCGGGCGGTGCAGAGCCAGGATCCGGCGGCCAGCGTGAAGGTCGACCTGGCGGCGAAAGAGGTGGGCGTCGAAAGCCGTCTGTCTGCCGATGAAGTGATCAGCCTGATCACCGAAGAGGGCTACACCGCCAAGCTGGCCTGACCCATTCAAATAGTTAGCGAGCTATCGTATTCAATGCACCCAAGCGCGGCTAAACTGTCGGGCTGCCGACACACTTGGGTGCCTGATGAACCTTCGCATAATCCTGATTCTGGGGGCCTTGAGCGCCTTCGCGCCGCTGGCGATCGACTTCTATCTGCCGGGCTTTCCGGCGATGGCGACAGCCTTCGGTACCGACGAAAAACATATCCAGCTGACCCTGGCGGTGTATTTCGCTGGCTTGGCCATCGGCCAGTTGATCTACGGTCCGCTGGCGGACCGCTTTGGCCGGCGCGGCCCGCTGCTCAGCGGCGTCATCCTGTTTACCCTGGCATCCTTTGCCTGCGCGTACGCCCCGTCCCTGGAATGGCTGATTGGCGCACGCTTCGTGCAGGCCCTCGGCGGTTGCGCGGGCATGGTGATTTCCCGCGCAGTGGTCAGTGACAAATGTGATGCGGTGGGCTCGGCCAAGGTCTATTCGCAACTGATGCTGGTGACCGGCCTGGCGCCGATCCTGGCGCCGTTGGCGGGTGGGGTGATGGTCGGGCTGTGGGGTTGGCAGTCGATTTTCCTCGCGCTGTCGATCTTCAGCGTGATGGCGGCGATCGCCGTGGCGGTCGGTTTGCCGGAGACCTTTCCGGCCCATCAGCCGCGCCAGCCCTTGTCCGGGTCGCTGCGCCGCTACGGCGCGCTGCTGTCAGACCGGGTCTACCTCGGTTACGCCCTGACCGGGGGCATTTCGATTGCCGGGATGTTTGCCTACATCGCCGGCTCCCCGTTCGTATTTATCAAACTCTATGGCGTGCCCGCCGAGCATTACGGCTGGCTGTTCGGCTCCAACGCCGCTGGCTTCATCCTGGTTGCGCAGGTTAACGCGCGGCTGCTGGCCAAGCGTGGCCCGGCGTTCCTGCTGTCGCGCACGGTGTGGGTCTATCTGCTGGCGGCGCTGTCACTGCTGGGCATCGCGGCCTTGCGCACCGAGGCGCTGTGGCCGTTGCTGGTACCGCTGTTCATCTGCATCGCCAGCCTGGGCTGCATTCTGCCCAACACCTCGGCCTGCGCCATGAGCGGGCAGGGCGCCCGGGCCGGCAGCGCGTCGGCCTTGCTCGGTTGCATTCAGTTTGGTGTGGCGGCAGGGGCGGCTTCGTTGGTGGGTGTGCTGCACGACGGCACGGCGATGCCGATGGCGATGGTCATCAGCTTGTGCGGGGTGTTGGCGGTGACGATTGCGATGTCGACCCAGCGCCTGCAACGGGCGAGGGCCGCGCGGGCGCAGGGTTGAAATGCGGATCAGCCAGCAGCGGACTGTTGCTGGCTGATCGGAAAGCGGTGGGGGGCCTGGATACGGGCCTGCAGGGTATTGGCAAAGGCGCGGGCCTCGGCTTCTGTGTGGAAAGTAATGGCCTTTTGGTCCAGACGGACTTCCCACTGGGATTTTGCTAACGCTTTTATCAGGATCTTCATTGCTGACTTCCTCACGTAAAAGAATCGTGGCAAAGGCGGCCAATATAAACCCCGAGGGCGCTTACAAATATGACAAAGATCAACTCTCTGACTAGCGGCGTCGTCCATCACTCACACGAATAATGGACGACGCTGACAGCGGTTATCTTCAGAACCCTTCCAGCACGATCTTGCCCTTGGCCTTGCCGCTTTCCAGCAGGGCATGGGCACGGCGCAGGTTGGCCGCATTGATCACACCGAAGTGCTCGCCCACCGTGGTTTTCAAGGTGCCGGCGTCGATCAGCTCGGCCACACGATTGAGCAGGTTGTGCTGCTCGATCATGTCCGGCGTCTCGAACATCGAGCGCGTGTACATGAACTCCCAGTGCAGTGACAGGCTCTTGCGCTTGAGTTTGCTCACGTCCAGTGCCTTGGGGTCGTCGATCAGCGCCAGCTTGCCTTGGGGTTGCAGCGCTTCGACCAGTTGGTCCAAGTGATGCTCGGTCTGGGTCAGGCTGGCAACGTGGGTCACCTGTGGGTGGCCGGCTTGTTTCAGCGCTTCGCTCAGCGGCTGGCTGTGGTCGATCACCAGGTCAGCGCCGAGTGCTTTGGTCCATTCCTGGGTTTCCGGGCGCGAGGCGGTACCGATCACCGTCAATGCGGTGAGCTGGCTGGCCAGTTGGGTCAGGATCGAACCCACGCCACCGGCGGCGCCGACAATGAGCAGGCTCTGGCCTTGCGCCTCTTTGCCTTCACGCACTTGCAGGCGTTCGAACAACAGCTCCCATGCGGTGATGGCGGTCAGCGGCAGCGCGGCGGCTTCGGCAAAACCCAGGCTCTTGGGCATATGGCCGACGATGCGCTCGTCCACGGTGTGCAACTCGCTGTTGCCGCCCGGACGTGTCAGGGAGCCGGCGTAGAACACCTTGTCGCCGACCTTGAACAGGCTCACTTCGCTGCCGACGGCCTTGACCACACCGGCCACGTCCCAGCCCAGCACTTTGGCTGCGCCGTTTTCCGGGGCGACGTTCTGGCGCACCTTGGTGTCCACTGGGTTGACTGAGATGGCTTTGACTTCCACCAGCAAGTCGCGGGGGCCGGCGACGGGCTCCGGCAGCTGGATGTCTTGCAGGGATTTTTCATCGTTGATCGGCAGTGACGCGTAGTAGGCAATGGCTTTCATGGGGGCTCCGGAAAAAGGCGGTGATCAGGCGAGAAACTGCAGGCGCTTGAGTTCGAAGTGTTCGATTACATCAGCGGCTTTGGCGCGAAAACTCTGGATGTGTGCACTCTGGTCATGGTTGGCCAGCGCCGCGTCGTCGCTCCAGCGTTCGAGCATGTAGAAGGTCTCGGGGTGCTGCAGGTCCTGGTGCAGGTCGTATTGCTCGCAACCGGCTTCAAGACGGGTGGGTTCCAGCAGGCCGCGCAGCAGGGATTCCAGGGTGGCCTGTTGGCCGGGTTTGGCAATCAGCGTGGCGATGACGTTAAAGGCTGTGGACATATTCAACTCCAGACACGTGATAACGGGATGGGCAGATGATTGGCCATTTCCCTTGAAGATAAAAGCCGCTAAAACAGCACTCTGTTTCAATAATATTTTGATAATGGGTGGGTGAATGCTGCGTTTTGATGATTTGCAGTTGTTTGTACGCGCAGCGGACCTGGGCAGTTTGTCGGCGGCGGCGCGGGTGATGGACCTGTCGCCCGCCGTGGCCAGCGCGGCGCTCAAGCGCATCGAGCAGCAATTGGGCACGCGCCTGCTGGCGCGCTCCACCCGCAGCCTGCGCCTGACCGCCGAAGGTGAAGGCTTCCTGGAATATGCCCGCGCCGCGCTGAGCTCCCTGGATGAAGGGCGACGCTTATTGGCCAGTGGCCAGGACCATGTCAGCGGTGTGTTGCAGCTCTCGGCCCCCTCGGATTTCGGCCGCAATCAGTTATTGCCGTGGCTGGACGAGTTTCAGCGTGAGTACCCGCAGCTCACCGTGCGCCTGCTGTTGGGCGATCGGATTGCCGACCTGTTCCGCCAGCCGGTGGATATCGCCCTGCGCTATGGCGAGCCCGAAGATTCCAGCCTGATCGCGTTGCCCGTCGCGCCGCACAACGTTCGCGTGTTGTGCGCGGCCCCCAGTTACCTTGAGCGCCACGGCGAGCCCCGGCACCTGGAGCAACTGGCCCAGCACAATTGCTTGCTTTATATGCTTGGCAGTCGTGTGCATGACCACTGGACCTTTTACGATGGCAAGCGCGACGTCAGCCTGACGGTCAGTGGTGATCGCTTCAGCGACGATGCCGATGTGGTGCGCCGCTGGGCGGTGGCGGGGGTGGGGATTGCCTACAAATCCTGGCTGGATGTGAGCACCGATGTGTTGGCCGGACGCTTGCGCCTGATCTTGCCGGAGTTACGTGGCGAGCGCACGCCGCTCAATTTGCTCTGTGCTCACCGTGCCCAGTTGAGCAAACCCATCAACCTACTGCGGGAAATGCTTGTGTCTCGCTGTGCGAGATTGACCGCGCAATTGCCGGAGCGATTGGGCTCGACGTAATAGCCTCCATCACACTGGGAAATTTCACTCAGATCCTGTCCTTATTCGTTCTGTCAGACGCCGCGGAACTGCTGGTCTGCGCACCTATACTTTGGCGCCCACTGCATCAGAAAAATAATTAGACAGGGAGTGAATCGATGGAAGAAGCACCATGCATCAGTCAGATCGCCAGCTTGCTCGCCGAGCCCAAACGCACCGCCATGCTTTGGTCGCTGATGGACGGCTCGGCCAAGTCCTCGGAGGAACTGGCGACGCTTGCCGGGTTATCACCTGCTTCGGCCAATGCGCATCTGGCACGGCTGACGGGGAGTGGCTTGCTGCGTAGCGAGGGCCGGCGTGGCAAGCGGCTGTTTCGCGTGGCGGCTGCCGATGTCAGCGTCGCCATCGATGCCTTGGCCAATACCACCCTGGCCAGTGCAACCCGCAGTGCGCCGCATGCTTCACCGCTGGTTTTGGTGGCGCCGCCACTGTTGCGCCATGCTCGACTGTGCCAGGGTCACCTCGGTGGCGAACTGGCGGCGGGGCTGTATGAGCGGATGTTGGCGGCGGGGTGGATCGAGCGTTATGAACAACGCATCAAGGTCACGGCCAAGGGCGCGCAGCACTTGGCAAGCCTGGGCATTTTTACCCAGGCGCTGGCGGCACCACTGGTGTGCGACTGCTTCGATTGGAGCCAGCGGCAACCGCACCTGGGGGGCGCGTTGGGCGCTGGACTGTTGCAGCTGTTCCTGCAATCGAACTGGCTCAGCCTGGTCAATGAGTCCCGGGCTGTGCAGCTCAACGACAGTGGCCTGGCAGAAATCGCCCGCTTGGCCATGCCCGAGCAACCCTAGCGCCACATGCTCTTTATCATCATCGCCCTGGTTTTTTCGGCGCCTCCATGGACCTGGCGATGATGACTTACGAGGCCGTTAGGGCTTTACCAACCGCGCATCCAGACTGTTTTGCGCCAGGCGTTTGGCCTGGTCCTGGGTCATACCCAGCGAGGTGTACAGCGCGTGGAAGTTTTCGGTGACATAACCGCCGAAGTACGCCGGGTCATCCGAATTCACCGTCACTTTTACACCACGCTCAAGCATGTCGAGGATGTTGTGCTGGGCCATGTCGTCGAACACGCAAAGTTTGGTGTTGGACAGTGGGCAGACGGTCAGCGGGATCTGCTCATCGATGATGCGCTGCATCAGGCGCTCGTCTTCGATGGCACGTACGCCATGGTCGATACGCTGGATTTTCAGCAGGTCGATCGCTTCCCAGATGTACTCGGGCGGGCCTTCTTCGCCGGCGTGGGCGACGGTGAGGAAGCCTTCGTGACGGGCACGGTCGAACACACGCTGGAACTTGCTCGGTGGGTGACCCATCTCTGAACTGTCCAGGCCCACGGCCACGAACGCGTCACGGAACGGCAGTGCCTGGTCGAGGGTTTTCTCGGCTTCGGCTTCGCTCAGGTGGCGCAGGAAACTGAGGATCAAACCGCTGGTGATGCCCAGTTGCTGTTCGCCATCTTTAAGCGCAGCGGCGATGCCGTTGAGCACCACTTCGAACGGTACGCCACGGTCGGTGTGGGTTTGCGGGTCGAAGAAGGGTTCGGTGTGGATCACGTTCTGGGCTTTGCAGCGCAGCAGGTAGGCCCAGGTCAGGTCGTAGAAATCCTGGGAGGTGCGCAGCACGTCGGCGCCCTTGTAATACAGGTCGAGAAACTCTTGCAGGTTGTTGAAGGCGTAGGCCTTGCGCAGGGTTTCGACGTCGTTCCACGGCAGCGCAATTTTGTTGCGCTCGGCCAGGGCGAACAGCAACTCCGGCTCCAGCGAGCCTTCCAGGTGCAGGTGCAATTCAGCCTTGGGCAGGGCGTTGAGCCAATCGTACATTTTCTAAATTCTCATCAGGTGCAATGGCGGCATTCTACAGGGCATGGCTGAAATAATCGGCAAAACCTGACCAGCAGGAGAGTATTTGATTTATTCGCGCAAGGACCGCGTGAACTAAGGTGTAACGAAACGTTAGCGGCTTGGCGCAGTCTGTACCCCATCAATGACTGATTTGCCGTACTAAAAGGCCCGGAATGCTCACATCCCTCAAGCAAGAAAAATTCATGCTGCTGGCACTGATTGCCGCCATCGCCGCCTACCCGTTGGAGCACTGGATGCTGCACAGCGGGCAAATGGTGGCGTTGTTGGCCGGCGTGGTGTTGATCGGTTTTATCGTGGTGGCGTCGATGCGCGTGGCCCACCACGCCGAGCAACTCGCGGAAAAGGTCGGCGACCCCTACGGCACCATGATCCTGACCCTCGCCGCCGTGCTGGTGGAGGTGGTGATCCTGGCGATCATGATGAGCAACGAGCCATCACCCACCCTGGTGCGCGACACCATCTACTCAGCGGTGATGCTCGATATCAACGGCATCCTCGGCCTGGCTGCGCTGATGGGCGGCATCAAGCATGGCGAACAGTCCTACAACGACGATTCGGCGCGGACCTACAGCGTGATGATCCTCACCGCCATGGGCGTGTCGATGGTGGTGCCGGAATTTATCCCCGAAGCCGACTGGAAAATTTACTCGGCCTTCACCATTGGCGCGATGGTGGTGCTCTACACCTTGTTCCTGCGCATGCAGGTGGGGCCGCACAGTTATTTCTTCAGCTATAGCTACCCGGAAAAGCGCCGCAAGAAACTGCCGGAGGAAGAGCAGTCGCCGCCGGTGAACCTGGCGTTTTCCATCGGTACCCTGGTGTTTGGCGTGATTGTGATCGGTGCGTTGGCCGAGGTGATGTCCAAGACCCTCGACCTGGGCCTGGAAGGTACAGGCGCACCGCCGGTGATCACGGCGATCGTGGTGGCGGCGATTTCGGCGGCGCCGGAGATTTTGACGGCCTTGCGCGCTGCATTGGCCAACCGCATGCAGTCGGTGGTGAACATTGCCCTGGGTGCGTCGTTGTCGACCGTGATTTTGACGGTGCCGGTGATGGAAGCCATGGCGCTCTACACCGGCCAGCCGTTCCAGATGGCGATGACGCCGGTGCAAACGGTGATGGTGTTGATCACGCTGATCGTCAGCGCGATCAACCTCAACGATGGCGAGACCAACGCCATCGAAGGGATGACCCATTTTGTGTTGTTTGCGACCTTTATCATGTTGTCGCTGTTGGGCCTGTAAACAGGCTTCAAGAACGCCATAGAGCCAAAGGTGGGAGGGGGCAAGTCGAATCGTCGCACTGCCCCGCCCACCTTTTTTATTGTGTTTGGCTCAGGTTCCGGCGATCAACTGCCGCGCCGCTTGGCTGTGATCGGCGATCAAGCCTTTCAGGTCCAGGCCTTCCACCTGCCCGTCGATGACCCGCCATTGGCCGCCGATCATCACCCGGTCCGCCCGATCCGCGCCGCACAGCAGCAGTGCGGAAATGGGGTCATGGCTGCCGGAGAAGCGCAGCTCGTCGAGCTTGAACAGTGCCAGGTCGGCCTGTTTACCTACGGCCAACTCACCAATGTCCGTACGTCCCAGTAACTGCGCTGATCCTTTGGTGGCCCAACCCAGCACGCCTTCTGGGGTGATTTTTTCGGCGCCGTAACGCAGGCGCTGGATGTACAGGGCCTGGCGGGTTTCGAGGATCATATTTGACGCGTCGTTGGAGGCAGAACCGTCCACACCCAGGCCGATGGGCGCGCCGGCAGCGATCAAGTCCAAGGTCGGGCAGATGCCGGAGGCCAGCCGCATGTTGGAGCTTGGGCAATGGCAGATGCCCGTACCGGCGGCGCCCAGGCGCGCAATTTCATCCGGGTTGAAGTGAATACCATGGGCCAGCCAGGTGCGCGGGCCGAGCCAGCCGACGCTGTCCAGGTAATCCACCGTGCGTAGGCCGAAGCGCTGCAGGCAGAAATCTTCTTCGTCGAGGGTTTCGGCCAAGTGGGTGTGCAGGCGCACATCCAGGCTGTTGGCCAGTTCGGCGCTGGCTTGCATGATTTGCGGGGTGACGGAAAACGGCGAGCAGGGTGCCAGGGCAATCTGGATGTGCGCGCCGTCGCCGCGTTGGTGGTATTCGCGGATCAGGCGCTGGCTGTCATCGAGGATGACCTGTCCTTGCTGCACGGTCTGTTGTGGTGGCAGGCCGCCGTCGGCTTCGCCCAGGCTCATGGAGCCGCGGGTGAGCATGGCGCGCATGCCTAATTCGCGCACGCTTTCTACCTGTACATCGATGGCCTGTTCCAGGCCGTCGGGGAACAGGTAGTGGTGGTCTGCGGCGGTGGTGCAGCCCGAGAGCAGTAACTCAGCCAGTGCGACCTTGGTGGCCAGGGCGAGTTTTTCCGGCGTCAGTCGCGCCCATACCGGGTAAAGGGTTTTCAACCAGGGAAACAACGGCTGATTGACTACCGGCGCCCAGGCGCGGGTCAGAGTCTGGTAGAAGTGATGGTGGGTGTTGATCAGTCCGGGCAGGACCACATGCTCGCGCGCATCGAACACTTGGGCGCAGGGCTGTGCGGGTTCTTGGCCTTGGGTCAGCACTTCGGTGATCACACCGTCTTGCAGCACCAGGCCGCCACGGGCGTCTAGGCCGTTGGCAGTGAAAATCGCGAGGGGGTTTTTTAACCAGATACGGGTCGCAGGCATTGGCCGGCTCCTCTGAATAATGGGTTCAGGTTTGCCAGCTCAGTGATGCCCTGTCTGCTGATCCAGGGTCGCCGGGGAGGGCGAAGTGGGTAGATTACGTGTAGTTCGAGATCGGGTCTACCTGTAGGAAAATGAGCGCGATCAATGTGGGAGGGGGCTTGCTCCCACATCTCGATCAGCGGGGTTTACCAGGCGATGGTGTCGCCCTTGTAGTCCACGAAGTGATGGCCGCCCTTGCCAGTGTAGGCGTTCACTTGGTCCACCAGGCCGCGCACGCTGGTGTCGACATCAATGTGCGCGTTTTCGCCGCCCATGTCGGTTTTCACCCAGCCAGGGTGCAGCGACAGCACGGTGAGTTTGTGATCGCCGAGTTGGGTAATGAAGCTGTTGGTCATGGAGTTGAGTGCGGCCTTGCTGGCTTTGTACAGCGCCAGGTCCGAGCCGTCGGGGATGGTCACGCTGCCCAGCACCGAACTCATGAACGCCAGTACGCCAGTGTCCTTGCGGATCTGCCCGACAAACCGTTGGGCCAGGTTGATCGGCGCCACGGCGTTGGTGAAGAACAGCTGGCCGACTTCCGCCAGGGTGGCATGGCCAGGTTCTTGATTGGCGGGGCCCTTGACGCCGGCGTTGACGAACAGCAGGTCGAAGGTGCGCTCCTTGAGGCGTTGGGCCAAGGCGATCACGGCTTGCTGATCGTCCATGTCGAGTCTCTCGATCTGTACCGGGCCCACGGCTTTCAGGGCATCGGCCTTGCTCGGATCGCGCACGGTGGCGGTCACGTCCCAGCCGTCCTGGAGCAATTGCTTGACCAGGCCAAGGCCCAGCCCGCGTGAGGCGCCGATGATCAGTGCGGTTTTTGGCGTAGACATGAAGGCTTCCTTTAAGAGTCGCGGTTCAGGGTGTTCAGCGGACAACATTAGCAGTTTCAGCGTTGCAGCAGGATGCGCCCACGGCTCAGGTCGGCCAGTTGGGTTTGCAGGGTGTCGATGTGGGCTTCGCCCAGCGCCAGTTGTAATTCCACGCCATTGGCGGTGAAGGTTTCTTCCACCACCAGCCCGCCCAGCTCGGCGACGCGCAGTTTGACCAGGTTCAACTCGGAGAATCCGCAGGCGCAGCTCAGCGGCACGCGGCTGATCAGTTCGATGCGCTCGGCATTTTGCAGGCACTTGTTCGCACCGCCACCGTAGGCGCGGGCCAGGCCGCCGGTACCGAGTTGTATGCCGCCATACCAACGAATCACCAGCACCGCGACCTGATCAAAACCTTGGGCCTCAATGGCGGCCAGGATCGGGCGCCCCGCGGTGCCTCCGGGTTCGCCGTCGTCACTGCTGCGGTATTGATCGGCCAGCTTCCAGGCCCAGCAGTTGTGCGTGGCGTTGAGGTCGCTGTGCTGCTCGAAAAATGCCTGGGCGTCTTGCGGGCTGGTGATCGGTGCGGCCAGGGTAATGAAGCGGCTTTTGCGAATTTCTTCGCGGAACTCGCAAAGGCCGGTGAGCGTGAAAGACATAAATGGCTTCTTCTAGAGGGCCGGCTTGATACCGCAGCCCTTGAGAATGATGTGGATCAGGTTGTTACCGGCGTCTTCCATATCTTGCTTGGTCAGCTTGGTGCGACCGGTGACGCGGCAGATCTGGGTGGCGAAGTCGGCGTAATGCTGAGTGCTGCCCCACAACAGGAAAATCAGGTGCACGGGGTCGATGGGGTCCATCTTGCCAGCGTCGATCCAGGCCTGGAACACGGCTGCCCGGCCGCTGAACCAGGCGCGATAGTCCTGACTGAAATATTCGGTCAGGCATTCGCCGCCGCTGATGATTTCCATGGCGAAAATCCGCGAGGCCTGGGGCTGGCGCCGCGAAAACTCCATCTTGGTGCGGATGTAGCGGGAGAGGGCCACGGCCGGGTCGTCCTCGGCGGTCAGCGTGTTGAAGGTGCTGTCCCACAGTTCGAGGATATTGCTGAGCACCGCGATATACAGGCCCAGCTTGTTCGTGAAGTAGTAGTGCAAATTGGCTTTAGGCAGTCCGGCGCTGGCAGCGATGGTGTTCATGCTGGTGCCCTTGTAGCCATGGCGCGCGAACTCATCTTCAGCAGCCTGGAGAATCGCTTGTTCGTTCTTTTGCCGAATGCGGCTGGCGGGCTTACCGGCGTGGTTGCTATGGGCAGGAACTTCGAGGCTCATGGAGGTTTCCGTGCTGATCGATAGAGACGACGTGTGCACAGATAACTCACCCTCAAGCCTCAGACAAGTCCCGATGCAATAAAACCGTCAAAGCGGTTCCAGGGTGTCGCTTTCCGGCGCGTGGTTTGCGGCAGGGGCGGGCACCTTGGATTCCGGCAGTAACAGGCACAACACGATGGCGGTCAGGCCGCCGCTGGTGATGGCCGAGTCGAACAGGTTCTGCACCAGGGTGGGCATCAGGTGCAGCAGGTTCGGTTGGGCGGCGATGCCCAGGCCGACGCCGAACGAGGTGGCGATGATCAGCATGCTGCGGCGGTCCAGTGGTGCCTGGGCGAGGATGCGCACGCCGGCAGCGGCCACGCTGCCGAACATCACCAGGGTTGCGCCGCCCAACACGGGCTTGGGGATTTGTTGCAGCACGGCACCGATCAGCGGGAACAAGCCCAGGCAGAACAGCACCACGCCGATGTACAGGCCGACGTAACGGCTGGCCACGCCGGTCAGTTGGATCACACCGTTGTTCTGGGCAAAGGTGGTGTTGGGAAAGGCGCTGAACGTGGCGGCGATCATGCAACTGACGCCATCGCCGAGGACGCCGCCTTTGAGTCGACTTATATAAGAAGGGCCGCTGATGGGCTGGCGCGCGATCATGCAGTTGGCGGTGAGGTCGCCGACGGTTTCGATGCTGCTGATCAGATAAATCAGCGCGATCGGCAGGAAGGCGCTCCAGTCGAAGTTGAAGCCGAATCGAAAGGGTATCGGCAGGCTGACCAAAGGCAAGTCGCCCAGGGCCTGGGGGACCAGCTTGCCGCTGAACCAGGCCGCGAGGCTACCGAGCGCCAGGCCGATGATGATTGCCGAGAGGCGCACCCAGGGTGTGTTTGAGCGGTTGAGCAAGATGATCGTCAGCACCACGAACAGACCCAGCGCGAGGTTGGTTGGCGCACCGAAGTCGGGGGCGTTAAAACCGCCGCCAAGGTCAGTGATACCCACTTTGATCAGGCTGATACCGATCAAGGTAATCACAATCCCGGTCACTAGTGGGGTGATAACCCGGCGTAGTTGGCCGATGAAACGGCTCAGCACGATCTGCACCACGGCGCCGAAAAAGCACACGCCGAAGATCATCGCCATGATGTCTTCCGGGCTACCGCCGCGTTGCTTGACCAGAAATCCGGCCGAGAGCACCGCGCCGAGAAACGCAAAGCTGGTGCCTTGCAGGCAGATCATCCCGGCGCCGATCCCAAATGGCCTACGCGCCTGAATGAATGTGCCGACGCCGGACACCATCAACGCCATGCTGATCAGGTAGGGCAAATGGGCAGTCAAGCCCAGCGTGGAGCCGATGATCAGCGGGGGCGTGATGATGCCGACAAAGGCGGCCAACACGTGTTGCAGTGCGGCCAGCAAGGCAGGGGCGGGTTTGGGGCGGTCGTTGAGGCCGTAGATCAGGTCGCTGGGGCTGGAGGATTCTGGTGGCATGGCGGGTTAACTCAAGGCGGACGGTTCAAGGTCCTGGGGTTCTTGCAAAAAGCTGTCCATCTGCTCAGCTTTTGGCGTAAGGCCCGAGTTAGCGCGTTGTCGCCAGGCTGTCGAGAAAGCTTTCCAGCACCAAATGAGGGCGACGGCCTTTGCGCGTGACCGATGCGAGGCTTAAATCGTAAAAACGCGTAGCCGGTTTCAGCGCACGCAGTCGGCCTTGTTGCACCCAGAGGCTGGCGTAATGGTCGGGTAGGTAGCCGATATAGCGGCCGGTGAGGATCAGGAATGCCATGCCTTCGCGGTCCGAGGCGCTGGCTGTGCAGTTGAGGGCCTGGTAATGGGCCTGGATATCGGCGGGCAAACGGAAGGTGGGGGCGATGGCGTCCTGGCTGTCGATGCGTTCGTCGTCCAACTGCTTGTCGTCGGCGTAAAACAGTGGGTGGCCGACCGCGCAATAGAGCAGCGAACGTTCGCTGTAGAGCGGCTGGTATTCCAGGCCAGAGAGCGCGCTGGCCTGGGGCACCACACCGACATGCAGGCGGCCGTCGAGTACGCCCTGTTCCACTTCGTTGGGCGCGATCATGCGGATCTGGATCTGTACGTCCGGGCCGCGTTCCTTCAGTTGGGCCAGGGCGTGGGTGATGCGCATGTGGGGCAGGGTGACCAGGTTGTCGGTGAGGCCGATGATCAACTCGCCACGCAAGTGCTGGTGCAGGCCGTTGACCTCAGTGCGGAAACTTTCCAGGGCACTTAATAGTTGCAGGGCCGATTGGTAGACCTCGCGACCTTCTTCGGTCAGCGAGAAACCGGCACGCCCGCGCTGGCACAGTCTTAATCCGAGCCGCTGCTCAAGGTCGCTCATTTGCTGGCTGATGGCGGAGCGGCCGATGCCGAGTACGGTTTCTGCGGCCGAGAAGCCGCCGCACTCTACGACGCTGCGAAAGATGCGCAGCAGGCGAATATCGAAGTCGCTGACTTGGGCCAGGGGATCGGGTCGACGGCTGCTCATAGTTTAGTCAAGGCCTGACTGAAGGTTAGAAGAGTTGGATTTCACCGACTTTATCCCCGTGGCAATTTAGCTGCAACAACGCTTTTCAATCCCGACGCTGCCTTTTGCCCTGCGAGGTTTTGCTGATGAACATGCCCGAAAACGCCCCATCGTCCCTGGCCAGCCAACTGAAGTTGGACGCGCACTGGATGCCTTACACCGCCAACCGTAACTTTCAGCGTGACCCGCGCCTGATCGTGGCCGCCGAAGGCAGCTGGTTGACCGATGACAAGGGGCGCAAGGTGTACGACTCGCTGTCGGGCCTGTGGACCTGTGGCGCCGGGCATACGCGCAAGGAAATCCAGGAGGCGGTCGCCAAGCAACTGGGTACGCTGGACTACTCCCCTGGCTTCCAGTACGGCCATCCACTGTCCTTCCAACTGGCGGAAAAAATTACCGATCTGACCCCAGGCAACCTGAACCATGTGTTCTTCACCGACTCCGGCTCCGAGTGCGCCGATACTGCGGTGAAAATGGTGCGTGCCTACTGGCGCCTGAAGGGCCAGGCTACCAAGACCAAGATGATCGGCCGCGCCCGTGGTTATCACGGTGTGAACATCGCCGGTACCAGCCTGGGTGGCGTCAACGGCAACCGTAAGATGTTTGGTCAGGCGATGATGGATGTTGATCATCTTCCGCATACCCTGCTGGCGAGCAATGCGTTCTCGCGGGGTATGCCGGAGCAGGGCGGTATCGCTTTGGCTGATGAGCTGCTCAAGCTGATCGAACTGCACGATGCTTCCAACATCGCTGCGGTATTTGTCGAACCGATGGCCGGCTCCGCTGGCGTGCTGGTGCCGCCGCAGGGTTACCTCAAGCGCCTGCGTGAGATCTGCGACCAGCACAACATTCTGCTGGTGTTCGACGAAGTGATCACCGGCTTCGGTCGTACCGGCTCGATGTTCGGCGCTGACAGCTTCGGCGTGACCCCGGACCTGATGTGCATCGCCAAGCAAGTCACCAACGGTGCGATCCCGATGGGCGCGGTGATTGCCAGCAGCGAGATCT
The DNA here is from genome assembly GCF_019891415.1 of Pseudomonas sp. SH10-3B. Taxonomy (NCBI): domain Bacteria; kingdom Pseudomonadati; phylum Pseudomonadota; class Gammaproteobacteria; order Pseudomonadales; family Pseudomonadaceae; genus Pseudomonas; species Pseudomonas sp. SH10-3B. The sequence continues at coordinate 70,364 of NZ_JAFLXD010000034.1, forward strand.
ATCAGACGTTCATGAACCAGGCCACGCCGGAGTATGCAGTGGAGTTCCCCCACGGCTACACCTACTCGGCGCACCCGGTCGCTTGCGCTGCTGGCCTGGCGGCATTGGATCTGTTGCAGAAGGAAAATCTGGTGCAGAGCGTAGCCGAAGTCGCTCCGCACTTTGAGAATGCGCTGCACGGCCTGAAGGGCAGCAAGAACGTGATCGACATTCGCAACTACGGTCTGGCCGGTGCGATCCAGATTGCTCCGCGTGACGGCGATGCGATCGTGCGTCCATTTGAGGCGGGTATGGCTCTGTGGAAAGCGGGCTTCTATGTGCGCTTTGGTGGTGACACCCTGCAGTTCGGGCCAACCTTCAACAGCAAGCCGCAGGACCTGGATCGCCTGTTCGATGCGGTTGGCGAAGTGCTGAACAAGATCGACTGATTTCTCCTTCTATATAGAACAACTTTTCAGGAGCCCTGCATGAGCCTTATCCAGCATTTGATCAACGGCGAGTTGGTCAACGACAGCGGTCGCAGTGCCGACGTGTATAACCCGTCCACTGGCCAGGTGATTCACCAGGTGCCATTGGCGAGCCGTGAAACCATTCAACAGGCGATCGACTCGGCCAAGGCTGCGTTTCCGGCTTGGCGTAACACGCCAGCGGCCAAGCGTGCCCAGGTAATGTTTCGTTTCAAGCAGTTGCTGGAGCAGAACGAAGCACGTATTTCGCAGCTGATCAGCGAGGAGCATGGCAAGACCCTGGAAGATGCTGCGGGTGAATTGAAGCGTGGGATCGAGAACGTGGAGTACGCGTGCTCGGCGCCGGAAATTCTCAAGGGCGAGTACAGCCGCAACGTTGGGCCGAACATTGATGCCTGGTCGGACTTCCAGCCATTGGGCGTGGTGGCCGGTATTACCCCGTTCAACTTCCCGGCGATGGTGCCGCTGTGGATGTATCCGCTGGCGATTGTTTGCGGTAACTGCTTCATTCTCAAGCCTTCGGAGCGTGATCCGAGTTCGACGCTGTTGATTGCGCAACTGTTGCAGGAAGCCGGTCTTCCTAAAGGTGTGCTGAGTGTTGTGCACGGCGACAAGGACGCGGTGGATGCGTTGATCGAAGCGCCGGAGGTCAAGGCGCTGAGTTTTGTGGGCTCGACGCCGATTGCCGAGTACATCTATTCCGAGGCGACCAAGCGCGGTAAGCGCGTGCAGGCGCTGGGTGGGGCGAAGAACCATGCGGTGCTGATGCCGGATGCAGACCTGGATAACGCGGTCAGTGCTCTGATGGGCGCGGCCTATGGTTCCTGCGGGGAGCGCTGCATGGCGATCTCGGTGGCTGTCTGTGTGGGTGACCAGGTGGCGGATGCGTTGATTGCCAAGCTGGTGCCGCAGATCAAGGCGCTGAAGATCGGTGCGGGCACGACATGTGGACTGGATATGGGGCCACTGGTGACGGGCCAGGCGCGGGATAAGGTCAGCGGCTATATAGAGGACGGTGTGTCTTCGGGGGCTGAGTTGGTGGTTGATGGTCGTGGACTGAGTATTGCGGGGAATGAAGAAGGTTTCTTCCTGGGCGGCAGTTTGTTTGATCGTGTGACGCCTGAGATGCGCATCTATAAGGAAGAGATCTTTGGGCCGGTATTGTGCGTGGTCCGGGTGAGCAGCCTGGAAGCGGCGATGCAACTGATCAACGATCATGAGTACGGTAACGGTACGTGCATCTTCACCCGTGACGGTGAGGCGGCGCGGTTGTTCTGTGATGAGATTGAAGTGGGCATGGTGGGCGTGAACGTGCCATTGCCGGTGCCGGTGGCGTATCACAGCTTCGGTGGCTGGAAACGCTCGCTGTTTGGCGACTTGCATGCCTATGGGCCGGATGGGGTGCGTTTCTACACCCGTCGCAAGGCGATCACCCAGCGTTGGCCGCAACGGGCCAGCCATGAAGCATCGCAATTCGCTTTCCCTAGCCTGTAAGGCTCAGCAAGCAGAAAGCCGGCCCCTTGGGCCGGCTTTTGCGTTTCAGGGCTTTTTTGACTTATATGACAGAAATGTGAACAAGAAGGTTGACGGCAGATTCTGGAAGTCTATAATTCGCCCCACTTCCGGTGCAGTCGAAACGTAAAACTCCTTGGTAAACAAAGAGTTATGCAGAATTAGACAGCGGTTTGCTTCAGTTCACCGAAGCCCAGAAGGAGTTGATAGCGTCGTGTTATTTGGCACTATTAACGATTCGATCTTCTCGGTCGAAAGCGGAGAAAAAGAGGTGTTGACAGCAGCGTGTAACGCTGTAGAATTCGCCTCCCGCTGACG